>JAUVII010000140.1 GCA_030592845.1 Candidatus Krumholzibacteriia bacterium
ACCTTCAAATCCTGGAGTTGACGCAGTCATGTCCGACGTGAAAAACAGCATCTTCCTGAAAAGCCTGCGGGGCGAGCCCTGCGACCGCACTCCCATCTGGGTCATGCGCCAGGCGGGCCGTTATCTGCCCGAGTACCAGGAAGTCCGTTCCAGGCTTTCGTTCACCGAGCTGTGCCACACCCCCGAGGCGGCCTGCGAGGTCACCCTCCAGCCCATCCGCCGCTTCGGTTTCGACGCCGCGATCATGTTCAGCGACATCCTCACGCTGCTGGAACCCATGGGGGCGCCATTCGATTTTTCGCAGGGCGGGCCCAAGCTGGAACGCCCCCTGCGATCCGAAAGGGAAATCAACTCCCTGCAAACCTATGACGCCCGGGAAGGCACGCACTTCGTCGCCGAAGCCATCAAGCTGATGAAGGAAGGCCTGGGCGACAAGACCCCGCTGATCGGGTTCGCCGGCTCGCCCTTCACGCTGGCCACCTACCTGATCGAAGGCGGCGGTTCGAAGAACTACGAGAACCTCAAAACAATGTTGTACAGCCGGCCCGAGCTGCTGAACAAGCTGATGGACAAGCTGACCGACCAGACTCTCGATTACCTTAGGATGCAGGTGGAAGCCGGCGTCGACGCCGTGCAGTTGTTCGACACCTGGGGTGGCATCCTGCACCCCGCCGACTACGCGACGGTCGTGCTTCCCTGCGTCAAACGGATCATGGATGGTCTGAAGGATCTGGGCGTCCCGCGCATCTACTTCCTGAAGGGAAGCGCTCCCTACCTCGACCTCGTCACCACCCTTGACGTCGAGGCCCTGGGCATGGACTGGACCATGGACATGGCCAAGAGCCTGCCCCTGATGAAAGGCTACGCGGTGCAGGGCAACCTGGATCCGCTGGCCCTGTTCGGTTCGGAAGAACAGATCCGCAACCGGGCGCTGGACATCTGTCGCGAGGGCTCGAATGCCCCCGGACATGTCTTCAACCTGGGTCACGGGATTTTGCCCCCGACCCCGATTTCAGCTGTCGAGACCCTGGTCGAAACCGTCCAGGGCTACCGTAAAGGACAATAGAATGCCTCTGCACATTCCGGCGGAATTCGTCGAGAAATACAATAAACCCGGGCCCCGTTACACCAGCTACCCCACGGTGCCGGCCTGGGAGCAGAAGTTCGGCGAAAACGAGTACCGCGAAGCCCTGACCGAACTCGCGGACCGACCTGCCGACGAACTCGCCATCTACCTGCATCTGCCCTTCTGCGCCAAGGCCTGCCACTATTGCGGATGCAATATGCTGGTCACGCGTGACAAGGGCGCGGTCGAACAGTACCTCGACCGGGTGGAGAAGGAACTCGAGCGGGTAACCGAAATCATCGGCACCGACCGCAAGGTCGCGCAGTTCCACTGGGGCGGCGGCACGCCCAACTACCTGAACGAGGAAGAGACCGAGCGCGCGCTGAACATGTTCCGGTCGGCCTTCGACATCCTGCCGGACGCCGAGGTTTCCCTGGAAATCGATCCGCGCATCGCCACGCCGGAACAGGTGTTGTCCCTGCGGCAGGCGGGTTTCAACCGGATCAGCATGGGCGTGCAGGATTTCGATCAGAGCACCCAGAAGGCCATCGGCCGCAACCAGAGCCGCGATAAGACCCTCAAGGTCTATCACGGTTGTCGGGACGCGGGTTTCGAGGGCGTCAACGTCGATCTGGTCTACGGCCTGCCCGGCCAGACCTTCGAATCGTTCACCGACACCCTCAAGGGCATCATCGAACTGCAGCCCGACCGCGTGGCCTGCTTCAGCTATGCCCATGTACCCTGGGTCAGGCCCAACCAGGAACTGGTCGACACCACGATCATGCTCACCGGCTATGACAAGTTTCAGCTCTTCCAGCTGACGGTGGACATGTTCCAGGACGCCGACTATTCCTGGATCGGCATCGACCATTTCGCCAAAAAGAACGATGAACTTTCGGTGGCCCTCGAGAACCGGGCCCTGCACCGGAACTTCATGGGTTACGCCACCAAACCGGCCCCCCACATGCTGGCCTTCGGCATGAGCGGCATCGGTGACGTGTGCGATCGCTTCGTGCAGAACGACGCGGATTTCAATGGCTGGTCCGAAGGCATCGACGCCGGCGGCCTGCCCGTGATCAAGGGACACAAGCTGAGCGAGGATGACAAGCTGCGGCGGTTCGCCATCCTGAACCTGATGTGCAACCTCGAACTGCCCTGGGCCCTGACCGAAAAGGCGTACGGCGCCCCGGCCAACGAACTGCTGGCCGAAAGCCTGAAGGCCCTGCCCCCGTTGATCGAGGACGACCTGGCGACCATGGACGACCACGGCATCCGCATCACGGACAAGGGGCGCTATTTCGTGCGCAACGTGGCCATGATCCTGGACGCGTACCTGGGCAAGGGCAAAGGCAAACCCATCTTTTCGAAAACCGTTTAATTACGGCGAGGTCGAATCGAACCATGACGGCGATCGAGACATTTCCACAAGCCAAACTTGATCCTTCCCGGACCACGGGGCTGATCCTGTGCGGCATGGGCGGACCGGATCGTCCGGAAGCGGTGCAGCCGTTTTTGCGCAACCTGTTCGCCGATCCGCTCATCTTCCCGGTGCCCCGGCTATTTGCCGGGATCGCGGGGCGTCTCATCGCCTGGAAACGAGCGCCTGTAGTACGCAAGCGGTACGCCATGATCAGCGCCGATTCCTCCACGCCCCAGTTGCCCACTACGAAAAGACAGGCGGCGTATCTGGCGGGGAGAATCAGTGAATCCGGCCGCGGCGCCCTGCCCGGGGTCGCTATGCGGTACTGGGATCCCTATCCCGAGGCCACCGTCGCCGAGTTGATGAGCGCCGGGGCGAACCAGTTTCTGGTTGTCCCCACCTATCCCCAGTATTCCGGGGCCACCAACGGCAGCACCATCCGGTTTGTCCTGGACACCCTGGAAAAAAACGCGCCCGACGCCCGGGTCAACGTGGTTGCGGACTGGCACCTGCTGCCCGGATTTATCGAGGCCCTGGCCTGGCCGGTCATCACCCAGCTGAGCCAATGGGCGGCAGCGGAGGTGGACCCCGGCGAATGTGCCCTTCTTTATGTGGCCCATTCCCTGCCTGAATCATTCATCCGCAAAGGCGACCCCTATCTGGATAGAACCCGGGCCACCGTCAACGCCGTGCACCAAAAAGTGAAAAAGGTCCTCGAAGCCGCCGGCAAGGGGCCCTGGCTTGACAAGATCTCCGGCGGGATCCAACCGGGGCTTTGTTTCCAGAGCAAGGTGGGTCCCATCGCCTGGCTCGGCCCCCAGATCTCTGAAGAGGTGCCTTTCATCGCTGAAAACGGGGTTCGCCGCCTGATGGTTCAGCCGGTCAGTTTCACCTGCGAACAGATCGAAACACTTCTGGAGCTGGACATCCAGCTCAAGGACCAGGCCCTGGAAGTTGGTATTGAAGAATTTCACAGGGGCGCGGCCCTGAACCTGAACGAGGTCTGGCTGGATTCCCTGGCGGACCATCTGATCGACACGGCCTTTTCGCCGGAGGTGGGCAAACTTGGCCCCACAGAATGACAACATCACCACGGTGGCCGTCATCGCCGGCGGCATCGCCGGGTTGGCGACGGCCCTGAACCTGCGTGATCGGGCCAGGGCCGAAGGCCGTGACCTGCATGTCACCGTATTCGAGAAGGGGTCGGCGCCGGGCGGCAACCTGCAGACCATCCGCCAGGACGGCTGGCAGCTGGAATGGGGACCCAACGGTTTTCTGGACAACGAACCGGCCACCTTGCGCCTGGTCGACCGGCTCGGCCTCAGGGAAAAGCTCCAGTGCAGCAGCGACGCCACGGCCCACCGTTTTTTGCTGGTCAACGGCCGTATCCAGGAAATTCCCACGTCCCCCAAGGCTTTCCTCAAATCCCGCATGATGTCCACCGCGGCCAAACTTCGCATGGCCGCCGAACTGTTCATCCCCGCCCGCAAGGATCTCGGACGTGCGGCCGAGGACCCCGGCACGGACGAGACCATCGACCAGTTCGGCACCCGCCGCCTGGGGAAAACCTTCGCCGACATCATGCTCGACCCCATGGTCAAAGGCGTGTTCGGCGGCGATTCGAAACGCCTCAGCCTGGCGGCTTCCTTCCCCCGCATGGTCGAGCTGGAAAAGGACTACGGCGGGCTGTTCAAGGCCATGACAAAGATGGCTCGCAAAAAGAAAAAGGAAGGTAAGAGCGGGACTGACGCCGGGCCTTCGGGTGTCCTGCACTCCTTTACCGGCGGCATGGGTTCCCTGATCGACGCCGTGGTCGCCGATCTGGCCGCCGATCCCCTGGCCGAGGTCAAAACCAATACCGACGTGCAGCGGATCTCCCGGGAGGACGGTCGTTGGATGGTGGCCACCGCCGACGGGGAAAGCAGCACCTTCGACATCGTGATCGAAGCTGCCCCGGCCCATGCCGCGGCTCGGCATCTGGGCCATCTCGACCCGGTCTTCGCCGACCACCTGGCGGCGATACCATTTGCCCCCATGGCCGTGATCGCCCTCGGTTTTTCACGGGATGCGGTCACTCACGATCTGAACGGGTTCGGCATGCTGGTGCCCACCCAGGAGAAGCGCGATTTACTGGGCGTCCTGTGGACCAGCAGCATCTTCGGCGGCCGGGCACCCGACGGACAGGTACTGCTTCGCTGCATGGCCGGCGGATACGGGAATCCGGGCTTCATGGACCAGACCGATCAGGAAATGACCTCGGTCCTCATGTCGGAGCTGCGCCCCCTGCTGGGATTGAAGGGTTCGCCCGAAATGGTCAGGGTGATCAAGCACACCCGGGCCATCGCCCAATATGTCCCGGGACATCTGGCCCGCCTGCGCGAAATCGACCAGGTCACCGCCAAATTCCCCGGATTGTATCTTACCGGAAGTTCCTACCGTGGAATCTCGGTCAACAATTGCGTCAAGGAATCTGAAACCCTTGCGGAAAACGTGATGCGGGATTTGGCCGTCGAATCCGGCCACACCCGAACGGAGGCCTTGTGATGATCACCATGATGTCGGTGTTCAAGATCCTGATGCCCATGCTCTATCTCGTGGTCTGGGGAACCTACATCTGGCTTTTCTATACCGATCATCCGACCGCCCGGCGCCTATGCACCCGCTTCGCCATGATAACCGTCATCATGCACACCATCTGTACGGCGAGCAGGGGAATCATCCTGGACCGTCTGCCCATGGGCGCGCCCGCGGAATTCTTCTGCGCCCTGGCCCTGGCGATGCTGGCCACCTACCTGGTGATCGAAATCAGGATCAAGGCCAAGAACACCGGCTTCCTGGTAACGGGATTGTCGTTCCTGTTCGTTTTTGTCGGCAGCGCCTTCAGCACCACATCCCCCGAGGTCAGTCCCTTCCTGAATGATCCCGGTTTCGCGGCGCACGCTGTCCTGGTCCTGTTCGCCTACACCGCCATGAGCCTCAGTTTCCTCTTCGCGATGCTGTACCTGATCCTGAACCGGCAGTTGATGCGACATCAGTTCGGCCTGTTGTTCCGGCGTTCGCCCTCCCTCGAAGTCCTCGAACGCATGAGCGTGGGCGCGGTGAAGATGGGCGTCCCGCTGCTGTTCGCCTCCCTTTGCCTGGGGCATTTGTGGATGTACGACCTGGCCGACCGCATGGATTCGGAAATGGCCGTCATGCTGAGCCCCTGGGACCCGAAGATCCTGATCAGCTGGGTCATTTTGCTGGGCTATTCGGTGGGCCTGCTGGGAAACCGTTTCCTCGGCTGGCGCGGGAAACGCATGAACATCATGGCGGTGGTGGCCTTTTTCACCGTGGTCAGCGCCATGGGCCTGGTCTACCACTTCTTCCCCAGCTTCCACAACTTCAAGTCCAACCAACCTATTTCGGCCCTGTCGGGATTCCCGGAAACCGCCGCCCAAATGCTGGCTTTGAACGAGGAGGCCGGTAGATGATCGGCCCCACTTCCCTGCATGTGCGCAGCATCAATCACAAGAACGCCCCCACCGAGGTGCGCGAAAAAGCACATCTCGATCCGGAGCGGGCGGCTGAATTGATGGACGCTTTGGGGGGCCACCTTGCCGATGAAAACCACGTGCCGAGTGAAAGTGAACACGGCTGTATCTCCGTGATCCCGGTATCAACCTGCAACCGGACCGAAATCTATCTCGAGGTCATCGAAGGCACCGACGCGGACGAGCTGTTGCGGCGCGGCCTGGCCGAAGTCGGGGCCGACGCGGACCTGTTCTTTTCCGAACACGCGACCTCCTTGCAGGGCCTGGATGCCGTCCGGCATCTGTACAGCGTTTCGGCCGGTCTGGAAAGCATGATGCTGGGCGAGCCCCAGATATCCGCCCAGCTCAAGGACGCCTACCGACTGGCCCGCAGCCATCACGAACCCGGGCCGGGATTGATGCGTGCCTTCCAGGGCGCTTTCCGCGCCGGCAAACGCGTACGCACCGAAACCCGGATTTCCGTCGGCGCGGTAAGCGTGGCCTTCGCCGCGGTGGAACTGGCCCGGAAGTTCTTCGATAAACTGTGCGACCATCGCGCGGTCCTGGTCGGCGCCGGGGAAACCGGCGGCCTGGCGGCGCGGCACTTCCTGCAGCACAACATCGGGAATCTGACGGTGGTCAACCGCAGTCTGGGCAACGCCGAAACCCTGGCCGACACCCTGCGGGCCGAACGGAAAGCCGGTCTGGACAAAAAAGCCGGAAAAAACAGCGGCGGCTTGCTGGCCCCAGCGCCCGATCCCCAGGGAAAGTGCGGCAAGATTTCGGTTCGGCCGTGGGAACTGCTGACCGAGGCCCTGGCCGAAGCCGATGTCATCCTGTCGACCACCGGGGCCACCGAACCGGTAATCCTGCCCGACATGGTCGAAGCCGCCGTGGCCCGCCGCAAGGGCAAACCCCTGTTCATTCTGGACATCGCCGTACCGCGTGACGTTCATCCCGACGTGGCAAATATCGGCAACATATTCACTTTCGGGCTGGACGATCTGGACGGCATCATCCAGGGTAATCTGGCCGCTCGCGCGGGGCAGCTGCCACACGCCCAGGGAATCATCGAAGATGAACTGAAGGAATTTCAGCGGTGGCTCGAAGAAATCGACATCCGCCCCACTGTGGCCGAATTCAAGGCCTACCTCGAGGACCTGAAGGACAAACAGGTCGGCTTCGTGCGCAAGAAGCAGTCGGACGAAGTGGCCGCCGCCGTGGACCGCAGCCTGCAGCAGTTCATCAAGAAGGTGCTCGGCAGGTCGGTTTCCACCTTGAAGAACGCGCAGACCAAAGAAGAGCGGGAGCGGGATCTGGAGACGCTGCGCCGAATCTTCGCGCCCGAAGACAGAGACTAAGACCTTGCACCACCCCCTGCCCAAAGTATGAAAGCGATATCAGGACCGTTCGTTTTTTCATACATTCCTTCCTCCCGGCAGCTCAGTCCTCACATTTCCCTGTATTTTAATTCATTTATTTACAACGCGTTATAGTTATTTTGTTCTGACCGGCATTTGGTTTCTTCCTTGCGGTTTGTTGGGCAAACCCAAAGCCGAAGGAGGCCCAAAATGTTTTCCATATTACGATTATTCTGGTTGGTATCCCTGTCGATTTTCCTTTCCGGATGCAGCGGCTTTGGTGTTGCCGGTTTTTCAAGACCCGACGGGCCATTCTGGACCGGTCAGGAGATCGGGACAATCTGGGATCTCAAACCCGGGGACCAGGCCATCCTCGAATTGGTGGACGGAAGGCAGATCCAAGGGGTCGTCCAGTTCACCTCCCCTTTTGAAATCCTGCTGGATCCCGAAGGCAATAGTCTGCAGCCCCGTGGCTTTACCACTGTTGAAATTTTTTCGATCAAAAAAAAGGCCGCCCTCCCATCCGGGACCAAAACCGAAATCCTGAAGGTAGCCGGCATTCTGATTATCGGAGGTTTCGCAGTGTCCAAAGGCATGGAATCCATTTTTAGCCTGGGCAAAGATTATTGAAGCGGGCACTCTGACCATGTTCCTTGCATTAAAATCGGATTTGAAGTTAAGGTGTCTCTCTGTGTAAACCATGATCCATGGATGATGTTTAGGAGCCGTTTTGAAAAAATTCACCATCGAGGAAATTTGTGAATCGGTAGGCGGCGAGCTTGTCGGCAGCCCCACCATTCTCATCACAGGACTGGAAGAGATCTCCGAGGCGCAAACAAACCAGCTTACGTTCGTCGGGGAGAAGAAATACATCTCCCAATGGAATCAATCCAGCGCTTCGGCCGCCATAGTGAACGAAAAACTGGACATCGAGCCGGGTCCGGACCGTGCGCTGGTGCGTGTGACCGATGCCGATCTGGCCATGGCGCAGGTTCTTCAGCTGTTCGAGCCGGATCCTCCCAAATGCGAGACCGGGATTCATGCGACCGCGGTGGTCGACCCAAGCGCGGAAATCGGCGAAGGCGTGGCCATCGGGGCCGGCTGTTACATCGGCCCCCGCGTTGTTATCGGCGCGAACACAAAACTCTACCCAAATGTTACCGTTCTGGATGATACCAGCATCGGCAGTGGGTCGGTCATATGGTCCGGCACCGTCGTGCGTGAACGGTGCACCATCGGCAAGGACTGTATCCTCCATCCCAACGTGTCGATCGGCGCCGACGGCTTCGGCTACCGGCCTTCAGCCGACGGTCGCGGCCTGGTCAAGGTTCCCCAGATCGGCACCGTCACCCTTGGAGATGGTGTCGAGATCGGCGCGGGCAGCTGCATCGACCGGGGAAAATTCAGCACTACCTACCACGGCGACGGCACCAAAATCGACAATCTGGTGCAAATCGCGCACAACTGTAAACTGGGCCGCTTTTGTGTGATGGCCGGACAGTCCGGCTTGGCGGGTTCCATTACCCTGGGTGACGGCGTCATGATGGGCGGGGGCGCGCGCGTGAAAGACCATTGCA
>JAUVII010000113.1 GCA_030592845.1 Candidatus Krumholzibacteriia bacterium
AATTTGCGGGCGGTCATCTGCCCTTCGGCCGGGCCCTGCTGTTACCAGGTGGGTGAAGAAGTCCGGCAGGCGGCCCTCGACTCACTGGGTCCGGGAGCCGCCTGGTTTTTTCTGGAGAGATTTGACGGACTCACCTTCGACCTGTGGGCTGCCAACATCGCGCAGCTCACCGCCGCCGGTGTGACCGAAGACAACATCTTCAATCTGCGACACTGCACGATCTGCGGCGGGAACCGATATCCCAGCTACCGCCGCGAGGGAGACATGGCGGGCCGATTCGCGGCCGTCATCGGTGTCTGATCACCGCCTCGACCAGTACCTGAATTCCCAAAGCCAGACCAAACGTGCAGATGATGGCCGCTCCGGTTGGCAGATCGAGCACGTAACTCAGAGCCGATCCGACGATGACCACCACGGTCCCGGTCCCCACCACCCACAGGAACTGTCCCTTCAGCGAGGAAAAGAGCCTGATGGCCATTACCGAAGGAACCACCAGCAGAGTGAAGACCAGAAGCACCCCGGCCACCTGGACGCTCGAGGTGACCACCATGCCCAGCACCATGTAGAACATGAAATCCCAGCGGCCCAGACGCACACCGTCCCGGCGGGCGCCCTCGGGATCCTCCGAAATCCTCAACAGGGGTTTGTGACAGAAATACAGAACCAGGCCCAGGACTCCGTAGAGGATGGTCGTCTTGATCACCACCGGCCAGGTGACCCACAGGATCGAGCCCACCAGCAGATGGCTGATCTCCTCGCCCCCGTGCGGTACGCTGGTCAATACCAGGATCATGGCGGCGCTGAACACGACATAGATGATGCCGATGTAGGCCTCCTGTGGGATCCTGGTATTTTTCCCCCGGGTCGCCGACAACAGTACGGCTCCCAGAAAAGTGGCGATCAGCCCCACGAAATAGGCGTTGTCCGTACCCGCTTCCGCCCCGAACAGCATGGCCATCGCCACACCAAAAGCAGCAATCTGGGCCAGGGCGATGTCCACGAATATCACGCCGCGTTTGACCACGTGGGATCCGAGATATCCATGCATCCCGACCAACACCAGTGAGATGGCAACGGGCGCGGTCATCATTTCGATGAATCCGCTCATGAGCCCGCCTTTGGAGTTGCCGCAGAAGCGGATTCGAGTTTTCCGCAGATGACCTCGAACAGTTCGAGATACCCGGAAGCCTCCTCGAGCGCGAAGGTCGATCCGGGCAGCACCACCAGGGAAGAGCCGGTTTTTTCGGCGACCCGGGCCGCCGCGTCGATGTGGTCCCAGGTGGCGGCGACAACCACCACCGGGCCCTGCCTGCGGCCCAGTTCAATCAGGCCTTCGACATGCCTGGGAGCCGGAGAAATCCCGGGGCGGTTCTCGATGACCCCGATGATGTCCAGTTCCAGCCAGTGGGCCAGATATTCCCAATGCTGGTGGTAGACGATGAGTTTTCGGATCGCCATTCCATCCACCATGGCCTCCCAATCCTTCATCCGTTCCTGAATCGTGTCGGCCATCAAGGCCGCGCGTTGCAGATAACGGTCGGCGGCCTCCGGATCGAGAATGGCCAGACGTTCGGCGATCAGGTGGCCGACCGCAATTCCGTTGCGGGGATCAAGAAGGAAATGCGGATTTCCCAAAGGGTGGATATCGCCCTGTGAACGGTCCACCTCTCCCACAGGGACTTCGAGGGTTTCTCCCTCACCCAGGGCCCGGGAACAGTCCAGTTCGCCCTGCTGTCCGGGACGGATGCGGGGATTGCGGGCCGCGTCCACCAGCAGCGGCAGCCAGCCTATTTCGAGTTCGAGACCGTTATAGATCAACAGGTCCGCTTTTTTCATCTTACGGGCCAGGGAAGGTTTGGCCGGCAAAACGTGGGGATCGCGGTGCCCCTTGCACAGGTATTCCACCTCGGCGTCGTCGCCCCCGACCTGCTCGGCGATCCAACCCAGGTCCGCCAGGGTGGCCACAACCTTGACCTTGGCCTGGGCCGGATTCGGCATCAGCAGGCCAAGACCCAGAACCATCATTATCACTGACACGAACAACAGGCCCACCCCGGGCCGACCCGCTGTATTGTTGTTGTCTAAATTCAACATGCCGATCCTCCTCAATACAGGTGGGCCGGATGCGACCCGATGGTGAAGTTGGCCTGGACGATGAACCGCAGATCATCTTCCATGGTGACTTTGTCCTGGTAGTAGACCATCTCGGCCCGCAAGGCACTGAATTCGCTGGGGGCGAACATCAGGTTGACCTTGTACTCGCGCAGGTCCCCCTCCAAGCCGTGGTCGTGGTCTTCGTGACCGGGCAATTCTTCATGATGATCGAGCCCGGCGTCGGCCTGACCGAGGCCGAGCCCCAGCCACCAGTTGCGGTGGAAGCGGTACTGAGCCAAACCGTACCAGCCCCAGGGATCACCTTCGCCTTCCTCGTAGACGGGCCACAAAGCCTCGACGGTCAGGTTCATGGCCGGACCACGCGTGCGGGTCGATGAGATCCACTTCCAGGTGAGATCCGCCCCGTACATATCCACATTTTTGTTCTCGCCGGGATGGTGTGCGTCGGGACCGTGCAGGAACGACCCACTCATTTCGAGAGTCGCGTCATCGGTCATGTCCCAGAAATTTGTCAGACGGCCTCCCCCAACCAGGTTTTTGTTGTGGGCGTCGAACGGCGCGGCCTCGCCGCTGACCCCGTAGACGCGGACATCGGCGTACCAGGGAACCACCGGCACTGTAACCGTGCCCATCGCTCCGGTGTCCGAAAAGACGTGGTCACTGAGAAATGAGGCGATCACCAGCGGTGCATCGGCAAAGGGAAACTGGTGCATATGCAAGGGGGCGTGTTTGCCGAAGGGCAGGGCGAATTTTCCCACCCGCAGCCCCAGGCCGCCGGGCAGGGCCTGACCATCGATATAACCTTCTTCGACATGCACGACCATACCTTCGCCGTGGGCGTCTTCCTCTCCCTCGTGAGCATGCGCCGGATGCATGCCGATGTTGAAGTTGGCCCTCCAGAAGGGATCCACCATGGAGGTGATCTGGATTTCCACGCCATCGATCTTGAATCCATTCAGATCACCCGTGGGATTGTCCCGGGATGCCTGCCCCCGGATCAGACCGTTGACGCTGATGGCAGGATTCATCGAACGTGAAGCGCCGGTCAGGGTGCTGGACTGGGCGATAGCGAGCGCAGGCAGGCCTGAAAGGAATATCAGGACAATCAAAAAGCGAATCGGTTTGGGCATATCAGCCTCCGTCTTGATTGGGTTCCTAGTGGGTGGTCAGGGAAACCGGATATCAGACAGTGGCGGCCGGAGGCCCGCGAGCGGTTGGAATTCGAGGAAGGAAATATGCGGGAGTTCCCACTTCTTCGTGGGGCAGTGCAACGACAAGCCGCGCCGGTTCCAGGACCAGGGCGACGGCAGATTCAGCGATGAAGTTGGAGTTGAGGACACAAAGTTGGCATTCACCGTCCTGGCCGACATCATGAAGATGGGAGGCGCCATGAACAGCCAGGCCGATCTGGACGATCAGAAGCAGAGCCGCGGCCGACATCGCAAAGATACGCCAATGCCGGTTGCGGGGGTTGGGATTCATGCATGCCCATCCCGCTTTTCCCATACTGCCCATCCTAGCAGTAACCAATCCTGGCGTCAAACCCGGCGGCCGACCTTCTTCAGGTGGACCTCATTCAGTCCAGATCCAGCTTTACGGTCCCTTTGTCGATGGTGCACTGGCACATCAACCGGCGCGCGGGTTCCAGATCCATGGCCGCCTCTTCCTCGGTGAGAGCCGACAGGTTGTTCAACCCCGACAGCACGGTGGTCGCGCATTTTCCACACACGCCCTTGAAGCAACCAAAAAGGACGCCCAGTTCAGCGGCGGCTTCCATGGATCCCCCGGCGATGGTGTTTTTCTGGCGGGAGCGGGTTTTGATGACGGGCAAGTTGTTCTCCTGTTCACGGAACGGGGTCATTTTCGGATTATTCGCAGCCCCCATGTTAGCGAAATTTTCCACACCCACAAGAGGTCCGGGAACCTAGGCATTCCTCATCCCCCGCGCGGTGTCGGCGGTGTACAGGGCCAGCGCAATCCAGATCAGGCCGAAACTGACGGCGTGGTCCCGGGTGAACGGCTCCCCGAAAAAGGCCACCGCCAGCAGCAATTGGCCCGACGGCGCGAGATACTGCAGAAATCCCAGGGTAGCCAGCCGCAGCCGGCGCGCGCCCTCCGCGAACCAGATCAGGGGCAGGGCCGTAATGACGCCGGCCGCCAGCAGCAGCAGATCCAACCTGGCGGGCCCTTGCAGAAATACCAGTTCCCCCTGTTTGAAGCGCCACACCATCCAGCCGACGGCCACCGGCGACAGCATCAGGGTTTCCGCCGTCAGTCCCTGGATGCCGCTGGCCGGCACCTGTTTGCGCAATAGCCCGTAAAATCCGAAACTCACCGCCAGGGTCATCGAGATCACGGGCGGATGACCAAGGTTGGCGGTCATCCAGATGATGCCGCCGGTCGCCAGCACCACCGCCACGATTTGCATCGGGCGCAGCCGCTCGCGCAGAAATACAAAACCCAACACCACGCTGATCAGCGGAGTGATGAAATACCCCAGGCTGGCCTCAACCAATTGGCCGTTGACCACCGCCCAGATGAATACACCCCAATTGGTGGCGATCAAGACCGTGGTGGTCATAAGGGTCAACTGGGTGCGGCGGCTGCGAAAAAGGGCGACAAACTCGGCCCAACGACCCCGGGCCAAAGTCAGGATCAGAAGGAAGACCAGCGACCACACCACACGATGGGCCAACACCTCGAGAGAAGGAACCGAAGCCACCGCCTTGAAATACAAAGGCAGGGCCCCCCAGGACAGGAAGGCGGCCAGCCCGTACGCCACACCGGCGCGCTTTTGTTTGGTGTCATTCATGGAGGGCATGATATATCCCCGGCTTGTCCTATGCCAGACCAGACCGGCGCCCTTGCGCATTTTCCGTTTTGGGCTCTTACTGGGAACAAGTGGAACAAGAAATCCTGGGAGACTGAAATGAAGACCGTTGGTCCGGGCCTGGCCCTGTTGGCAATGACAATATTGATGGGCAATGCCGCCACAGCTGGAGAATCCCCCGTGAAATACAACTCTCTCGACTACGAGGAAACCCGGGTGTTATTGCAGAAGGGTACCGAAGCCCCTTTTTCCGGGGAGCACGAAACGAACTGGTCCAAGGGCACCTATCTCTGCAAGCGGTGCAATTCCCCCTTGTACAAATCGGGCACCAAATTTAACGCCCGCTGTGGATGGCCCAGTTTCGACGACAACATCGAAGCCGCCGTAAAACGCACCGTGGACGCCGACGGCAGCCGTACCGAGATTACCTGCGCCAATTGCGGGGGACATCTGGGGCACGTCTTTCTGAATGAGGGATTCACTCCCCGGAATACCCGGCATTGTGTGAATTCGATTTCGATGGTTTTTGTTGCCGAAGGGGAGGAACTGCCGGTGGTGATCGAGGAAGAGTAGCTCCAGGGTATTGCCTGTTTCCAATCCCGGTTTTTCCTGCTGGATAACGCCTATAGCATTGCGAAAAAGCGCCCCCGGAGGTGCTTTTTTGCATGAGATGACATTGCGCAAACGGGAAACCCCAGGTCTTTTCCACCCCCACTACGCAATAATGGACCCCTTCCCGGCCTCTTGAGCTACTGGCACAATCCTTCCTTTAAAGGGCGTATTGGAAAAGGAACAATCTCATTCATATAGGGAGAAATCATGCGGACCATTGCCGTAGCCATGACCAAGGGTGGCGTGGGGAAAACGACCACCGCCGTGAACCTGTCAGCCGGGTTGGCCAAACGGGGCTATCGCGTCCTGCTGGTGGATGCCGACACTCAGGGCCAGTGCGCCAAGGCCCTGGGCGTGGAAACGGACCACACCCTGACCGAGGTTCTAACCGATGATGTCCACATTCTGGACGTAGCCACCCGGGCCCGCGACAACCTTGATCTCGTGGCCTCGGATTATCATTTGGCCAAAGGTTCGTTGGCCATTTCGCGCCTCAACCACGATGGGCACCTGGCCTTGGCCAAAGCCCTGGAACCGGCCATTCAGAAGTACGATGTCACGGTCATCGATGCCGCGCCGGGGTACGACGCCATCGCCGTCAACGTCCTGGGCAGCGCCGACGACGTGATTGCCCCGGTGGCCCTGTCTCCCGCCGCCCTGGCCGGTGTGTTCGATTTCGTCCGGCACGTGGCCTCGGTGCAGAAATACAATCCCGCCCTGAAACTGCGTTACGTGCTGCCGACTTTCCTGGATATGCGGATACGCCAATCCTCTGAGATGATGGCCCAGCTGCGTGGTCATTTCGGGGCCCAGCTATGCAACCCCATCCGGGTAAACGTTGATCTGGCCGAGGCTTTCGGGTATCGGAGCACCATCTTCGAATACGCGCCGCGTTCGCGCGGAGCCGACGATTACCGCCGACTCATCGACAGGGTGGTATCGGATTTACCGAAGCCGCAAGGGAGCCCGGTGAAGAACAGGGAAGAACTGGTCGGGGCTTGAGAGGATTGCAACCTATCAGCAAAATTATTGCGAAGAAGCGCCTCCGGGGATGCCTTCGGTGGGGGGCAAAACCTCCAACCCCCACTTGATCAGCCGAACCTGCCTGGAATCGTCTTCGACACGCAAGTAAAAAGTGTGGTACCCGTTCAGGTAGGATCTTTCCCTGGCATACAAGTTCAGGCTGGATACTCCGGGCGGCACGGCCCAACCGGGATCGTTGGGGTCTTCGGGATCGATCAGGTCCCACCCGTGGCGGTACGAAAAAATGTTCCCGTTGTATGACGCGGCCGAAGCGGTCCACCTGAAATTCAAGGGCTGGTCGCTGGCAATCTGGGAGCGGGGATCCGAAAATACGGTACTGCCGAGGATCGGTTCGGTTATTTCCACCGCGGGAAAGAAACCGCCCTTGACGATTTTGATGTTGACGACTTCCTTCTGATATTCCAATCCGACACTGACGGCCCCGGCCGTATCCCTCACCTGGATCGCGAACAGAAAAAACTCCCCGTTGGGCAGGTTGGAGAGCCGAATGCGCTGGTCCGTGCTCGAGGGATAAAAACCGCTCCAGAGAGACCATTCCGGATCATCGAAATCCAGGATCTTGGCATAGTGCAGATTGTACTCGTAGAGTGTCCGGATATAGAGCGGTTCCCCGAGAGCCGTCGTGTCGTACTTGGCCGACTTCAACAAAAACCGCATCTGCGTGGGTTCCTTGAGTACAAAATCGGAATCCAACCCCTCCCACCCCAGGCTGACCGTCTCCGGCACCCTCTTGTAGTTGGTGCGGCTCAGGTTGGGATAAACAACCCGGCAGGTCGGAACGACGGTGGTCGAAGTAAAGGAAATGTAGGCGGGACTGGGATCGACGCCGCCCTTGTCGTCAACCGCCCGGATAAAAAAGGAATGGGTGCGAAAACTGCGGGGTTTGGAGGGATCGTCTTGGGGGTAACCGGGCTGATCGGCTAGAAGCACCAGGGTCGTATCGGTGCGGCTGGTAAAATGCCAAGGATGCAGAATGGCTCCGGTCAGGGGGTCCACGGTCAAGGTGTCCCGCGGGCTGATTCCATCGGTCCCGTTGTTGCTCACCCTCCATTCGAAGCCGACGACGTAGCCGTCCTCATCGGATCCGATCCAGTTGAGATCGACCTGAAAACTCGCTTCCAGCGGATTGGGCTCGCCCGTGATTTCCGTATCGGGCTTGCTGTTGGGAAGAAGGGTCCCGGACAATTCGGTATTGCCGGAACATCCCGCGAATAAAACCAACAGGCCAATAAAAAGGACGACTAACTGAAATTTCATGGCACCCATCACATGTTCCGCCGGTACTGTCCCCCCACCTCGTACAGCGCCCCGGAAATCTCACCCAGGGTACAAACCCTGGCTGCCGAGATCATCGCTTCGAAGGTGTTTTCGTGTTCGACGGCGGCCTTCTGCAGCATCGCCAGAGCGGCTCCCGAGTCAGCGGCATTACGCCCCTTGAACGCCTCCAGGGTGGCGATGGCGAATTCTTTCTCCTCTTCCGTCGACCGAATCACCTCGCCGGGAATGACGGTGGGCGATCCGTTGGGATCAAGATACGTGTTCACCCCGATAATGGGCAACTTCCCCGTGTGTTTGCGCATTTCGTAGTACATCGATTCTTCCTGGATCCGCGTGCGCTGATACATGCGCTCCATGGCGCCCAGCACTCCGCCGCGTTCGCTGATCGACTGGAACTCGGTCAGCACCGCCTGTTCCACCAGGTCGGTCAGCTCTTCGATGACAAAAGCCCCCTGCAGCGGGTTCTCGTTGTTGGCCAGCCCCAGTTCCTTGTTGATGATCAGTTGGATCGCCATCGCCCGCCGCACCGACTCTTCGGTCGGCGTGGTGATTGCTTCATCGTAGGCGTTGGTGTGCAGGCTGTTGCAGTTGTCGTAGATGGCATACAGCGCCTGCAGGGTGGTGCGGATATCGTTGAAGGCGATCTCCTGCGCGTGCAGGCTGCGTCCCGAGGTCTGGATGTGGTACTTCAGCTTCTGGCTGCGCTCGTTGGCGCCGTACTTGTTTTTCAGGGCCTTGGCCCAGATGCGCCGGGCCACCCGGCCCATGACGGAATATTCCGGGTCCATGCCGTTGCTGAAAAAGAACGACAGGTTGGCGGCAAAACTGTCGATGGGCATGCCCCGCGACAGATAGTACTCCACGAAAGTGAACCCGTTGGACAGCGTGAAGGCCAGTTGGCTGATGGGGTTCGCGCCGGCTTCGGCGATGTGGTAGCCGCTGATGGAAACAGAATAGAAATTCCGCACCCCGTTGGTGATGAAATAGTGCTGGATGTCACCCATCATGCGCAGGGCGAATTCCGTGGAAAAGATGCAGGTGTTCTGGGCCTGGTCTTCCTTGAGGATGTCCGCCTGCACCGTGCCGCGCACGGAGCGCAGGGTGGCGTCCTTGATCTTTGCGTACACATCGGCGGGCAGAACCTGATCGCCGCTGACACCCAGCAGCATCAGCCCCAGGCCGTCGTTGCCCTCGGGCAGTTCGCCCCGGTAATGAGGCCGCTCCATCCCCTTGTCCCTGAAGATGGCTTTGATTTTCGCGGTGACCTCGGATTCCAGCCCCTCGGCCTTGATGTACTTCTCGCAGCCCTGGTCGATCGCCGCGTTCATGAAAAAAGCCAGCATCATCGGGGCCGGACCGTTGATGGTCATCGACACCGATGTCTTGGGGTCGGCCAGGTCGAACCCGGAATACAGTTTTTTGGCGTCGTCCACCGTGGCGATCGAAACGCCACTGTTGCCGACCTTGCCGTAGATGTCCGGACGCCGGTCCGGGTCTTCGCCGTACAGGGTCACCGAATCGAACGCGGTCGAAAGGCGCGCAGCCGGCATGCCCAGCGACACGTAGTGGAATCGCCGGTTGGTCCTTTCGGGGCCGCCTTCTCCGGCGAACATCCTGGTCGGATCCTCGCCCTCGCGTTTCAGGGGAAAGACCCCCGCGGCAAAGGGATAAAATCCCGGCACGTTTTCCGTCAGGACCCACCTTAAAATGTCGCCCCAATCCTCATAACGGGGCAGACACACTTTGGGAATGCGCGTGTGGCTCAACGACTCGGAGTACAGATCCTGTTCGATCGTCTTGTCCCGAACCTTGAAAACGTACTTGTCGGCTTTGTAGCGCGCGACCATGGCCGGCCAGTCACGCAGTTTGCTGCGGCAGTCGGAATCCAGGCGGCCTTCCAGGTTCTGGTACAGATCCACCAGGTCCTTCAGGTATTCCGGCTCCCCGGCCACGTGTTCGACGGCGGTCACGACACCCCCCACATCGGACTTCACTATCTCGACCGTCTTCTTGCCTATGTTCGCCCGCAAAAGCTCTATGGTGCCGTGCAGCTGGTAAAGCTGCCGGGCAATGGCGCATTGATCGGAAACGAAACGGTCGTAGTCGCCGCTGGCCTCGACGATCTCCGCCAGGTATCGAACCCTCTCCGGCGGAATGATGAAAGCCCGCTTGCTCATGGCCTCAGTGACCACATAGTCCGATTCAAGGGCCGCATCCGTTTTCTCGACGACCCTGGTCATGATGGCCTGGTACAGTTCGTTCATGCCCGGATCGTTGAACTGCGAAGCGATGGTGCCGTAAACCGGCAGCTGGTCATCCTCGACCTCGAACAGATTGTGGTTTCGCCGGTACTGCTTGCGCACATCCCGCAAAGCGTCCAGCGAACCGCGATGGTCAAATTTGTTGATGGCGATCAGGTCGGCGAAATCCAGCATGTCGATCTTTTCGAGCTGGGTCGCGGCCCCGTATTCGGCGGTCATCACGTAAAGCGAAACGTCGGAGTGTTCGGTTATCTCGGTATCACTCTGGCCGATGCCGCTGGTCTCGACGATCACCAGATCGAACCCGGCCGCCTTGCAGATATCGATGCTCTGCTTCACGTACTTCGACAGCGCAAGATTGGACTGACGCGTGGCCAGGGAGCGCATGTAGACCCGCGGGTGGTCGATGGCGTTCATGCGGATGCGGTCGCCCAGCAATGCGCCGCCGCTGCGACGCCGTGAGGGATCCACCGAAACGATGGCTATTGTCTTGTCGTCGAAATCCGCCAGGAACCGTCGCACCAGT
>JAUVII010000254.1 GCA_030592845.1 Candidatus Krumholzibacteriia bacterium
GGCCGTCAGGCACCACGCCGGAGCTTGGAACAAAAGCATTTACGGAGAACATTAGAAAAGCTGCCGAGTGGCATGTCCAGAGTAAACGGAACTTGCTGCCAACAGGCGGCACCACCATCACTTGCAATGAAATTGATGTCAGCAAGTTCAGCCCCGAAAACCCGAGCCAGCTGGTTTATGACAAAAATGGCGTAAAGATCCATGCCTTTCCCGTTGTCCACTGCATCGAGGGATCTTTGGGCTATCGCCTGGAATGGAATGGGCTTGTTTTTGTCTACACCGCGGACAGCGAGCCAAGTACTTTCGAAGCTGAGCAGGCCCAAGGGGCGGATGTATTCATCCACGAGGTATTCCCCTCAGCTGAAGATTTTGCGGCCCATACGAAAATGCCGCTCGAGCACGCGGCGAATGCTTTGGGGGAACACACCTTGCCGGATGAGCTGGGGGAGGTTTTCAGTATCGCCAAGCCTGGTGTAGGGGTCGGTTCCCACTACACTCTGGGCGATGCCCTGATAGACAATTTTTTCAAGTCCGTGGCAACAACCTATGACGGCCCCGTTATGCTCGCTCACGATTTGACTGTCTTCAACGTTTCGCCAGAACAAATTGTCATCCGCCAGGCCAAAACAAGCCTGCTAGCCTCGGTACCGGAGGCCCCTGTTCTGGAAGGGGTGGACATGAACCCGGGTGAACCCAGCGTTACACAAACGCCGGGCTCGCTGTAGGAAACCAGGATTATCAAGTAATTGCGAATTAAACCAAGGGATCCGACCGGTCGGTGCAATTCAATTGCCACCGACCGGTCAAATCAATTCGGAGGAAATTGTGCGAATAGAACCAATCATCATCGCGTTTGCTTTGACCATGGCCTGCCCATTTGTCGCATTCGCCCAGGACGACGCGACCCAGAATGAAGCAGCCCAGGAAGCTGAACTGGCCAAACAATCCCAGAACCCGGTGGCCAACATGATCAGTATCCCGTTTGAGTTCTGGCACAATGAAGGCTCCCATGGAGAAGCGTTCACTGCCGTGATTAAACCGGTTATCCCGATGCCTCTCGGAGGGGTAAACCTGATCAATCGTTTTATCCTGCCCTACGCGTCAACCTCGGGGATAATCCAGCCCCCCGGCGCCGAATTCCCTGGCCCTGTCATTGACGAGAAGGGCATCTCCGACTTCACCTATCAGGGATTTCTGTCCTCCGCCAATCCCGGTTCATTCATCTGGGGCGCCGGCTTGGCCCTGCAGATACCAACGGCCTCGAGTGACTTCCTGGGCACTGATCGCTGGTCCATCGGCCCGAGCGTATTGGGGTTGACCATGCCGGGCAACTGGGTGTTGGGTGTGCTTTTCCAGAATATCTGGGATTTCGCGGGATCCGGTGACGGTAGCGTCAACATGATGACCCTGCAGCCCATCCTGAGTTACCAGTTGGGTGACGGCTGGTACCTGACGTCCGCCCCGGTCATTACCGCCAACTGGACTGCGGACAGTGACAATGTCTGGACCGTACCAATCGGTGCGGGCGCGGGAAAGTTGCAGAAGATTGGGAAAATGCCGGTGGACTTCAAACTCGTTTATTACAACAACGTGTCCAAACCGACGTTCGGTGCGGACTGGAGTGTGCTTTTGGGTGTCAAGCTCATCCTGCCGAAGTGACCCCTGAGGCCCCCTGACTCGAATCAGGGGATATCCTAGATAACGCAAAGGATGGCTAACATGAACGGTCAATACTACTCTTCGGCCTCTGGTCCAAGCACCTCAGCGCGCCGACCCGGGGCTCGCAGACGCTCCTGGAGCCGCCTCCTGTTCGCGCTTGTTCCGGTGGTCCTGATGGGATTCTGCCCCGTGGCGGCGGAAGAATCCCCCTGGTCACCCCCTGCCCTTCCCGCACCCAGCGGTGATACCACCGACGGGCGAACCATTGTTCAGAATGCCCTGGACTTCATGGGCGGCCACCCGGACTTGGCTTTCGAAGCCCTGGTCACTTATGGCGCCGTCCAGGAGGACGGCCAGAAAATCCATTTCGACATGCTGCAGCGCGTGGCCATCCGCCTGCCCCACCGGCTCTTTTGGATTACGATCTTCGACGACGCATCTTCTCATTCCGCCTGGGGCAGCAACGGCGATTTCACCCTCCTGAAACAGCCGGCGAACATCTGGGGAAAGATTGACGTTCCTCCCCCCATCGCCGAGGCCGTCGAGAGAATCTCCACCGAGTACAAAATCGATGTCCCGTTCGTGGACATCCTTTCGGGGGATCCGGCCGAACTCTGGCTCGGTGATGATGTCCTTACCGTTGATTTTATCGGCCCGGCCTGGATCGACGGACATTGGACCGATCATATCGCCATCCGCAAACCCGGCATCGATATCGAACTCTGGCTCCGACAGGGCGAGGAACCGTTCCCGAAAAAGATCGAGCTGGTCTACACAGCCGAACCGCAGTTGCCCAGCTACACCGCCCGCTTCAGGAAGTGGTCTACCAAGGTAGCCGAAGGCTCCATTCCGGAATTCGAACCCCCGACCGGTTCCGAGAAGGTCGAAGTGGTTCCCATCGTTGGCAACTGATACCGAGGAGATCGTTATGGAACGCCGCAACTTCCTGACCTTTGCCGCCCTTTCAATCCTGGGATTTATTCCATTTTTCCGCGACGCCTTCGGCCAGAGAGGAGGCAGGTCTGGCGGGGGAAGGAGCGGTGGTTCGAAAAACAACAGATCCAGCAGTTCCCGCTCCGGGTCGAGCAATAAGAATAAATCCCAACAGTCCAAAAAGTCCTCCTCCAACAAGTCCGGAAAGAATAAAGGCGGCCGCAATTCCCACGGACGCCGAAGCGTCAACCGCCACGGTTCAAAATCGAAAAGGCACCGGTCTCGCAATCGAAGCCGGCGCCGGTCCCGCTCGCGCCGCTACCGCGGGGGGCGCTGGGGCCATCACCGCTGCTGGCACCACCGCCGCTGGTACCGCGGGGCCTGGGTTGGCCTGGTGTTCATTACCGTGGCTGTCTTCGCAACCATCGCGGCTTCGTCGCAGACCTACACCTACTCCACAACCACCTATTACCACTACAACCCCTGGTATCGAAAGGTCATTCACGAGGGTGATGAAGGATATGCCCTGTGCGGCGCTCCCATCGGTCATCGCAGCGACGACCTACCCGATGGAGCGGAAACCCTCAAGGTGGAAAGCAAGACCTACTACTACGCCGACTGGTCCTTCTGGGAACAGGCCTCCGATGGCGGATACGTGGTAGTCCAGGCTCCCGTCGGTGCCGAAGTCAGCACGCTCCCTGGGGAGGCGACAAAGCACACGGAAGGCGAAGTAGTGCTGTATCAGTTCGACGACCTCTACTTCACCGAGGCCAAGAACAGTGCCGGCAAAAAAGTCTTCAAGATCGAGCCCCAGCCTGCGGAAGAGGAGATCGATTCGATTCCCAAGAGTTCGGTCTCCTTCGTGGCAGACGGCGAAACCTATTACTACGTCGAATACAGCTTCTACGTGGAATATGAGGAAAACGGCAAGACTGGATTTGTCGAGGGGGATCCGGACATTGGTGCCCAGGTGGACAAGCTTCCCGAAGGAGCGACAACCCTTGAGGAAGATGGTGTGACCTATTACCAGTTCGACACCGTGTTCTTCGAGGAAGTCGAAGCCGATGATGGCACGACCTTCTACGAAGTCGTCGGGAGTCCCGATGGTTCGGATGAGGACATGGGAGATTAGCAGAAAACTGGACGGCTATTTTGTGCTCCTTTGCACATGCCCTTAGTTCTAAAAAACCACGTTGGGACGTTTTCGATTTTTTTGAGGACACTCGCAGCCACTAGTGCTGAATTAATGAGAACCTGGACTGCCATGACCGGCGTTTCGGATTCAATATCCCTCGCAATTGGACCAAGTTGGAGGTCGTTATCATGAAGATGGACAAACCGATGCTTAATGCCTGTATTTTCGGGCTTGTGCTTACACTGGCTCTGCCAATCCTGGCGAGTGCGGACCAATTCGAGGAATTCCGCTTTCCCAGAGAAAAATCAACCACCGAAGATGGCTACCCGACCCCGCTGAGCGGAAAACCCCTTACAAAGACACCTGTCATTTCCA
>JAUVII010000122.1 GCA_030592845.1 Candidatus Krumholzibacteriia bacterium
CACCGGGTATTACGGGCTGGTGTTGATGCGCCACCAATACGCCGGCGGGCAAGCGGTGGATCAGACCCTGGTTATCGAACCCACTCCTCCGGATCCGCGGCCGTGGGATTTGCCCGGGTGGCATTCATCCCTGGTGCCCACACCGATGCCGATTACCGCGGGGATGTTCCCTGTACTGCCGGACACCCTGCACGGGTATGTCCCCGAGACCTATCTCAACTTCGCCGTGCATAACTTCAGCGACGCCGGCTCTCCGGCGGTGGATGTCGCTGTCTACCGCGACGGGATCATCGATTCCCAAGTGGCATATCTGACACCGCCGCTGGGTCCGTGGGATATCATCGGGACCAGCGATACCTCGGCGCAGGAATTTCCCGGAGGGCGCCACACCCTGACCGTGGAGACCGATTACACCGGGTCCATCCACGAGATCCTCGAGAGCAACAACCGTTTCGGCGAACAGTACTGCTGGTCGCCGCTCGAACTGAGGCCGGGCCAGCAGTACAGCCACTCCAGTCCGGGGCCGGCCTCCGGCGGCTGGGAAACCGTGGGTGTGGGCCATGTGCTGTACTACAACTGCGACGGCTACCGTATTCCCACCGGCTACAACGAATTCGAGGGCATGGTCCTGACCCCGGGACCGA
Source organism: Candidatus Krumholzibacteriia bacterium (assembly GCA_030592845.1). GTDB lineage: Bacteria > Krumholzibacteriota > Krumholzibacteriia > LZORAL124-64-63 > LZORAL124-64-63 > JAGLCY01. The sequence goes on from JAUVII010000122.1 coordinate 645, forward strand.
ACAGTGATTACGACCTGGTAATTCATACCGCCCTGGATGGAGTGAAAGACGGCTTTGACGATTTCCTGGGCGGGTCGGGGATCTGGATGGGTCAGACCGATTACGTCGTCTTCAACAATCACCGGTTGCCGTCCATGCTGCACGATATCGGCGTGGAAAATTTCCAGGGCGAAGAGCCCTACACCATCGAAGCGGTGGGGTCGAACAACCTGCCCATCCCGGTTTCGGGTAATTACGGTCCGTTCACCATGCCCGTGTCGAATATGCTCCACCTGTACAACATCCACCTCGAGGCCGACGTCTACGCCTTCCGCCTGGAAAACCTGGCCGGGACGGCGGACTGGGAGCTGGCGCTTCATCCCAACAACGTGGACCGGATCGCCAGGACGCAGGTCCTCGGATCCGGGTTGTCCAACCGGACCGGACCCGGCGGCGCCGAGTGGTTCACCGAGAACATCACCACGGCGGGATACTATTGCCTGGCCGTGTGCAAGACCGGACCCTTCGAGTTCGACAAGGAAGGCACCTATCAGCTGACGATCCTGCAGGGTGTCAGCGATGTGCAGGATGAAGCCGATTTGCCGACCGCGACAGTGATGAGCGGTGCCCGGCCCAACCCCTTCAATCCACGGACGACGATTTCCTACGATTTGGCGGCGGCCGCGGAGGTCACCCTGGATATTTACGATGTGAAAGGCGCGCTGGTGCGGCGCCTGGTCAACGAGGCCCTTCCGGCCGGCCGGCACACCGCGGTCTGGAACGGCGAGGACGACGCGGGCCGGCGCGTGGCCAGCGGAGTCTATCTGGTGATTTTCAAGGCGGGGTCCCACCGGGACGTCCAAAAACTTGTGATGGTGAAATAACACGATGGGAGAAGTCATGAAAACCTTAGCCATTATCCTGTTGATCTTCGCGGCGTCCGCTTCGGTGGCGGCCGAACCCGCGGTCAAGGTGGAGGTCACGGCGGCTGCTCCCGGCGACACCGCCGCGCAGGCCCGGGAGCTTTCACCCATGATGCTAGAAATCCAGGCGGCCATGGAAACCGCGCGCGAGCAGGTAGCCGAACTCAAGCGGCGCCACGATGCCGCGGTCAGCGACGACGAAGCCATGGACCTCGCCCGCGAGGCCGCCCGCATCAAACGTGAGAGTCGGGTGGAAATGATGCGAATCCAGCTGCGCTACGCGGGTGAGGCGGGCCATGAAGAACTCGTGGTGGAACTGGAGGAAATCGTAGCAAGGATGACGGCGCCTCCGGTCAAGGGCGTGCCCATTCCGCGAGCCGAAAACCATCAGTAGAGGAGGCCGTCATGTTACGCCGTACAATGACGCTGCCTTTCCTGGCCGCGGTTTTACTGGCGGCGGCGGGGCCGGCATCGGCCCAGTTGCCGAATTTGACCTACAAGATCCAATCCAACTGGGACTATCCCCTTGTTCCGACGACGCAATTTCCCGCCGTTTCCCCTTTCGTTGTTCCGGCGACCCTGCCCGGAAACTCAAGCCAGGTATACATGAACAGCCTGGCCTACAACAACGGAACAGCCACTGCGGACAATGTCGGGGGTATCTTCAACATTGACGGTGATCTCTCATATTTCTACATAGTATTTGCCCCGGTAAACCCCGGGGTAGCTTATACAAGTTTTGACTTGGGACCAGTGACCGTCCGGGGCGGCCGGCATACCTTCGAAGCGATTCACGATAACGAAAACGTGGTTGTGGAAAGCAATGAGACCGACAACTGGTGGGCCCATCAGTTCGTCTTCACTCCGTACGTCCTGAGTGAATCCACGCCGAAGTGGCGCGGGCCTCCGCCCGAACGGCTCGGCGGCACTTCTTCCATCGTCGACGGTTCGCTCTTCACCATCAACTGTGACGGATTCCGTTTTACGAGCACGGGTTGGTGGAACGCGATCACCATGTACGCCACGGATCTGGTGACCGACCACGACCTGGCTCTCTACCCGCCGTCGACCGGGTCGGAGAACGGGTTCCTGACTACAACCGCGGCTTCCGGTTTCACCGAGGGCCAACTGGACGCGCTCATCGTCAACCGTAACACCGTGGGTGTCGCGGACTACGATGTGGGAGTGAACCGCTGGAATGGAACCGGAAACTTCGTCATCGAGCAGGTGGTCAGCGAGTCCGCCTGGGTGGGGATGACCACGACGGCGTCCTATGGGGCCGACGAGGACCTGAAAATCTGGGACACCTATATAGGGGATACCGGCTGGATCACCGTGTCGGTGACCGATTCCCTGAATACCTCCATCGGGTTCAAGCTGGGCCTGCTCGAATACGACACGACGGAGATAGGGTTGCAAGAAGTCCCTTCGTGGGAAACCAGCGACGAGAACAGGGAGATCCGACTTAACCGGAATATCACCACGACCGGGTACTACGGCCTGGTGATCTACCGCGACCCCGACCAAGGAAACTGGCCCTTGGACCTGACGGTGAGCATCGAACCCACACCGCCGGATCTGACTTCATACATGCCCAATTTATGGCACTCCGATCTGGTGCCCACGCTGACGCCCATCCTCCCGGGGATGGATCCTCTCCTGCCGGACACCCTGTACGGGTACATGCCCGAGACCTATATCAATTTCGGGTTGCACAACGACAGTCCCACCCCGTCGCCTCCGTCTACCGCGGGGGTCTATCTGGACGGCAGGGACAACGACTACATTGCCTATGATTTTCCCGGGTTGATTGCCGACGACCACTGGGACATCAATGATGGTGTCGCGTACGATATTCCGGGCGGGCGCCACACCCTGATCCTGGAGACCGACATCTTGGAAGGCGTTCACGAGATCTACGAAAAAAACAACCGCTACGGCGAGCAGTATTGCTGGTCGCCGCTGGAGTTGAGTCCGGGAGGGCAGTACAGTCATGCTTCTCCCGGTCACTTATTGGGCGGATCCGAGATCCTTCCCCCGGGTGATCCGCACTATTACAACTGCGATGGATACCGAATCCGGACCGGCATCCAACGATGGGAGGGGATGGTGCTGACCCAGGGGCCGAACAGCGATTACGATCTCGATATCCACCACCCCCTGGCGGGCGTGAAGGACGGCTTCAACGACTACTTGGCCGGCTCCTGGTTTTATAGCGGGGAAACCGACTACGTCCTGGTCAACAACCATGTCCTGGCCCCGGACGTTTACGATATCGGGGTGACAAACTGGAGGGGAACGGAACCCTATACGGTGGAGGTGGTCGGATCCACAACCCTGCCGCCACCAACAGATGGCCGGTATGGCCCCTATAACATGCCGGTATCCCGCATGCTCCACATCTACGACATATATCTCGAGCAGGACGTCTACGCCTTCCGCGTGGACAACCTGGGTCCGGCGGTGGACTGGGGCATGGACCTCCATTCTTACGACATCGGCCTGACTAGCCGGGAATACACAATGCCCGGCGGCGTGTCCTACCTGAACGGTCCGGGGCAGGGCGAGTTCTTCACCCTCAACATCACCACCGCCGGCTGGTACGGCCTGGCTGTGTACAAAGCCACGCCCTACGATTTTGATCTGGACGGCGAGTATCAGCTGACGATCCTGCAGGGCCTCAGCGATGTGGACGACCCGGAGGATGTTCCCGCGGTGACCGCGCTGCAGGGGGCCCGGCCCAATCCCTTCAATCCCCGGACGACAATTTCCTTCGACCTGGCGACCGCGGGGGCGGTGGCCCTGGAGATCTACGACCTGAAGGGCGCGAGGGTCAGGTGTCTGGTAGACGAATCCATGGTTGCGGGCCAACACGCGGTCGTCTGGAACGGCGAGAACGATTTGGGTCAACGGGTGGCCAGCGGGGTCTATCTGGCCCGCTTCCATTCCGGGAAACACAGCGAGGTCGGAAAGTTGGTGATGCTGAAATAGGAGTGGAGATAAATTTCCCCCCATCATCGTGATGGGACAGACAGGGGGCGCCCCGGGGGATTGGCACTCCCTGTTTTTTGCGTGGATCTGATATAGTCTTCAGGAAAGTCAGGATGTCCGTGATTTTCCACCCTGTCCCGCGTCAAACATTATGGATGCTCATGTCACACACGAATCCGACGACCTGGGCCTGCTGGCCCGGGCGGTCGCGGAACCGGAAAGTCCCGCGGGACGGCGCGCCGCCTCACTGCTGCTGGGACGGTACCGCGAACGGATCTACATCTGGTGCCTGCGCTACACACGCGACCACGAGCAGGCCCTGGACATGGCACAGGAAGTTTTGATCAGCGCCTACCGGAACCTGGATTCATTCGGCGGCCGGTCGCAGTTCGGATCGTGGATTTTTTCGATCGCGAGGAACAGGTGTTTGAGTGAAATGCGGCGGCCGGCGTTGCTGGTGGATGAAGACGCGGACCTGGACGACCGGGCCTCGGGCATCGCGGCGCCGGACCAGGCGCTGGAAGACCGGCTGGCCGAAGAGGAGCTGCTGGAATTGATCCAGCGGTGTCTGGATCCGGTCGAACAGCAGGCCCTGTGGCTGCGCTGTTTCGAAAAGATGCCGGTGGGCGAGATCACGAAAGTCCTGGCGATCACGGAGGCCTCGGGCGCGCGAGGAGTTTTGCAGCGGGCGCGGCGGAAACTGAGGGCGGCGATCACGGAAGGTGATTCATGAACGACGGATGTTTCAAACCCGACGAACTGGTGGACCTGAAAGCGGACGACCCGCGCCGGGCCCACCTGGACGAATGCCCGCGCTGCCGGGCGGTCATGATGTCGTTCGAAGCGTTCATGGATCCGGCTGATGTTCCGGCCGAGGCCAAGGTGGCCGACGCCGAGGCGCGGTTGTCAGCCGCGCTGGAGCAGGAGATGGGGGTGACTCGCCCGGCCCCTACCTTCTGGACTCCCTTTCGGGTGCGAACGTTCGCCGCGGCGGCTGCGGTTCTGATCGTGGCGGTGGGTTTGTCGCTGTTCGGCGGCGGGCCGGAAGTCATTCCGGCCGATGGTCCGGTTCTTCGCGGGGCGGGCTCTCCCGCGGCGCCATTCAGGGTTGAAATGTCCAAACTGGAGAATGGGGAATTCCGGATCAGCTGGCCGAAGATCGAGGGGGCCACGGCTTACCGCGTGGTGGTTTACGGGGAGGACCTCGAAGCCATTATGGGGTATGACACGGAATCGGCCACGGCATTCAAGCTCGAGCCACCGGCAGGGGCGGCGTTTTGCCGGGTGATCGCGCTGCGGGACGGGGATGAGTTGGGGACGTCTGAACCGGGGTATTTTGACGATTGTTAGAGTGGGATGGTATTGTTGCCGAACCGGTTTGAAGCCTCGACAAATCCCTGCCCACGAGGAGGTCCCCATGTACACGATTTACAACCTCCGCATCGAATTGTTGGAAATCAGCCCCCTCATCTGGAGAGAGGTGCGGGTGCCGGCGAATTTCCGGCTGGACCAACTGCACACCCTGATCCAGATCGTGATGGGATGGGAAGACTGCCATCTGCACGAGTTCGAAGTGCCGGGCGATGATCCCATGGGTGATCCACCCAGGTTTGCTCCCAAGCATACTCTTGATGATTTGTTCAGCGACGGGGTTGAAGACGAAGCCAAAGCGTCCCTGGAGGAACTGTTTTCCAAGGTCGATGACCGGCTTATCTACACCTACGATTTCGGTGACGACTGGAGGCACGAGATCAGGTTGCTGGATATCCAGACCGCAAAATCGCCTGATAATCCCCCCCGCTGCCTGGGCGGCGAACGGGCCGGGCCGCCGGAGGATTGCGGCGGACTGCCGGGGTATGAACATTTTGTGAAGGTTTTGTCGGATCCGGGCAATGAGGAATACGAGGAAATGAAGGACTGGATCGGCAGGGAGTTTGACCCGGAGGCATTTGATTTGGGTGCGATGGAGAAGGGGCTTAGGAAGGTATTTGGGTAGGAAAACAGGGCTGTATACAGTATTCAATGGAACATTGGCGGGCCTATTTCATTGTAAAATAAGGTGTTAAGTTCGAGATGCCCCCCGGGGGGCATTGTTGGGGAAAATTCCCCAATGAAAACCCGCTTTGAGGTTCCAATTTGGAACCTCAAACACCTAACAAAAATAAATTCAATAGGTTAATCCCAATTAACAAGAAATAGCCAACCGAAAACCCGGGTCGTCATTTCTCCTCGACCGGGGCCCGGGCATCGAAACCGATGCGCCGCCGATCCGGTTCAGGGGGAGTCATGAGGCGGCGAATGGCGTCAAATACCACTCGAAAACAGGCATCGTATTTCTTTTCAAGGGAATCGAGCTTTTCTGTCATCTCGTCATTGGTGGAGATCATATACCGCAACTGCACAAAGGCCCGCATGATGAGGATATTGACTTGGATGGCTCGTTTGCTGCGTAAAACACCGGACAGCATAGCGACGCCCTGTTCGGTGAAGGCGTAGGGGCGGTAGCGCCTTCCACCACGACTCTTTGAGGTTCCAATTTGGAACCTCAAACGTGTAACTTCTTTGTTATCAAGATAAAACATAAAATCGGCCGGGAATCTATCCGCGTTTCTATTGACTTGTTTGATGAGATATTTGGTTTCCACGCCATACAATTCCGCCAGATCAGAATCGAGCATGACCTTTTGGCCGCGGATGATGTGGATTCTGGTCGCAATGCCGTCCGTGTGGGCCAACGGGTTGGTCGAGGGCATGAATTCTCCCTTTTTGAGTGATGGGAGGTGTCCTCCTGTTGCAACCAGGGTGCCTAAAACCCAACTTGAGGTGCCAAATTGGCACCTCAAGATTGTAATCAATTTAAATTCAATGAGTTAAAGTTTATAACTGACATGAACAGAACAAGTTTTTTGGTTGATGGGTTTAACCTCTATCACTCCCTTCGTACTGCTTCGGATGAAATGAGAGGGACATCGACCAAGTGGCTCGATCTTCGAAGATTGCTTGGTTCATACCTACCGGCGATTGACGATTCGGCACCGGGAATATATCGACTGTCTTGAATCTGTAGGTGTCACTTGAGATTATTAAGGCCTCAGTCCTCGTCTTCGTCCTGGTCGCTTCCGCCGTCGGAAAATTCCCAGGGCCCCAGGGTGAAGTCCTCCCCTCAGGGGCAGTTGATGTACCCCCCGTCCATGGACCAGTCGATCAGCTCGACCATCAGGTTGGCGACGTGGAAAATGGCGAGGTTGTAATAGAAATCCGCCTCCATGGCGTCCGCGAAGCACTCGAAGTCGCAGTCGAGCTGCTCGATACAGTAGCGCTTGTATTCGGTCATGATGAAACCGTACAGGCGGATGAAAAAGTTGTTCGAACTCCCCAGGAAAAGATCGGTTAGGATTTCCTCGACCTTCAGCTGACAGTATTCCCTCAGCTCCTCGTAGAACTCCGGCGTCGTTGCATCACACAGGCCGCAGTGGGGGGCGTTCGCGTCCTGGATCGCGCGCACGATGTCGGCCGAGGCATCGCGGCCGGCGGCGAGCGAACCCCGGACGATTTCCAGGGAGGCGCAAGTGGCCTCGATCTCGTTCGCGATGGCCGCCTGGCGCAGACTGTCCAGCTTGGCCTCGATCTCCAACCAGACACCCTCGCCATGCAGGTCCCTCATCACGGGCGCCAGGTAGGTGTCGAAGTCGACCTCGCCCAGGTCGACCTTGCCCCAGGTCCACAGCGACTTGTGGTCGTCGGTGGAGATGGTCAGTTGCTGGTCATCCCGTTCTTCGGGAAAGACCAGCCGATAAAGTCCGGCCGGTTCGTCGTAGCGGAAGGCGGTCAGCTTCTCCCCTGGACCGAGGGTTATATCTCGCAGAGGGAAGGTGAGCTGCATGGGTAGCGGGCCCGGCGCCTCCTCCCATTGCTCCCATGTCACCTGGCGGCCGATCGAAAGCTCGAGCGACCCGGTGACCATGCCTTCGTAGCCGGCCAGGCCGTCGTCGAAGTTCGGGGTGGTAAAGGTCGAATTGTACCCGAAGTACACGGACCAGCATTTATCCCAGTCTCCCGGTTCCGCGGTCAGGCTGACGCCGTAGAGGGGATGACTGGTGTCGGACACCGCGATGTGACCACCAGCGGACCCGATGCAGTTGGGGTCGGGCTCGGGGACGTTCGGATCGTCATCGCTGCAGGAGCAAATCGCCAGGATGAGCATCAAGGCAAGAGTCAGGGCTGGATATCTGTAATGTCGGTTATTCATATCATCTCCTCAAATGAGGGTTGCGATAACAGCAACCGCGCTAGGGGACCATGAACCCGATCAGGAGTCCGATCCTGAGGTTGGAGTAGTCCCAGCCATCTTCGGGTGAGATCAGTGATGCCACCTCCGGAAGGTCTGCCGTGAGCTGATACTTGAATTTGAGACCAATCAGGAACGAGCCGGCCTTGAAGGTCAGGCCGCTGAAAATCTGGCCGCCGAACACCCAATCGACGACGTCCCGATCGTTGTCCGTGCCCCAGGGATTGTAGGAAAAATCCACCCGGTTGTAGGAGAGGCCGGCGCCGACATCGACGACAAAACTCGGGGAAAGCGCGTAGGCACGCTTGGCGTTCAATTCGATGGGCATGAATGACGAACTCTCGACGAGAAACAAGCCGAAGCCGGAACCCACTCCGATTTCGCCTCCGAGATACCAGTTGCCGCCCAGGTGTCCGTAGCCGGCGAGCCCCAGGAAAACGCCCCCATCGTCGGTGCTGAAAGTCCGGTGCTGCAGAAACATGAGGTCAAGCTCGGCTGAGTAGTGGCTCTTGCCGAGCAGGGGGGCTTCCTGGGCGAAGGCCGCGGCGCCATTGAGGAAGATCAGCGATAAGGCGAGGGATAGGATTATTTTCTTCATGGGTTTTGTACTCCTTGGCCGAGGATCCGAATCAGGTTGACCAATATGATTCTGGCGCCAGTCGGTTGATGCCCCTGTTGCAATAACCGGGAAACTCAAGTACAGGAGTAGGTTACCTTAGGTGGGGTCTTTGGTCAACGGTTAATGATATTTTACTGTCATGTTCATTTGGGCTTGTTTAAGCGCAGGTGCTGCTGGATCTGCACGCCGCCGGGTTCGTGAGGTTTCAGAATCCTCCTACGTCTGAATCGGTGAAATAGTCCAGGCTGAAGGTGGATCTGATCCATTCCATCATGTCGTTTTGGCCGTCGGAGAAATCCCAGGGCCTTAGGGAGCGGTCCTCCAATTTTCGGCGGAATTCCTCCATGGCCGCGGAGAGGTCGCGGTGTTCGGTCAGGCGGCCCTGGTCGAAGACGAGTTCGTGGACCTGGCGGAATTTCCAGGCATCCTGGAAGCCCATGTGGACGTAGAGTTCCTGGATGAATTCTCGGCCGATCAGCATGCCGCCGGTATAGGGCACGGTGTCGGGTGGGTAGTGGTACTCGGGGCCTCTGCTGGTTTGTTTGGCCTGGCCGCCGTAGATGGTGGGGAATTCGGTCTGGGGTTCGCCGTTGGCATCACAGCCGGGAGAGAAATCCAG
>JAUVII010000124.1 GCA_030592845.1 Candidatus Krumholzibacteriia bacterium
GTCTGTTCCCTTTGACCACTCGGGAACCCCCCCACTCCTAATCAAAACTGATGGAGCTGGCGAGAGGACTTGAACCCCCAACCACCTCATTACAAGTGAGGAGCTCTACCAGTTGAGCTACGCCAGCTCTTCGGAAGAATACGGAACAGACGGGCACAAACCCTGGCCGCCCTGCCCAAGGGCAAGATAACCAGAGCCACAATTTTTGCCGAAAATATCGGCTGCCCGCTAAGCCCATGTCCCCACAGGTTTTCAGCCAAAGATCGGTCCAGGTCATGCACAAAAGAATTGACAGACCGGGACCGATTTGGGTCCGGGAATATATAACGCCCGTCTAAAATAAGTCAAGGCCTTCACTGACAATATTTTTGGAGCGATGGCGGCGAGGGCAAATCCGGAAAAACCGGGGCTACCGGGGTGGAAGAGCGGCCAGGCAGACATCCTCGACCAGATGTTCGAATCCGATCCCCACCGCGGCAGCCGCTTTGGGCACCAGACTTGTCTGGGTCATTCCCGGTATCGTGTTTATTTCCAAGCAACTATAATCATCACCATCCAGCCGGAAATCGACCCGGGCCAGGCCGCGGCACCCGGTCAGTTCGAAAACGCGCAATGCGTCGGCGGAAATATTCTCGTAGAGCGGAGAATGGACAGGTGCGGGCACAAGATAATCGCTGGCTCCGGCGGTATATTTGTTTTTGTAGTCGTAAAATCCCTCACGAGGCCGGATTTCGAGCAGGGGCAAACGCCGCCCCAGGAAGATTGTCGCAGCTAACTCCCTGCCGGGAATGAACTTCTCCATAAGGATGTCCAGGACCGGGGAGGTTTCGGAAGCCGGCCCCGCCTCAATGACATCCAAAAAGGCTTTTTTGAATCCGCCCGGCTCCCCGACGATCTCCACGCCCACCGAACTCCCGGCGCCGTTGAGCTTGATGACCAGCGGAAAACCCAGTTCGGCCGCGGCCCGCTCAAAGACGCGTTCGATGGTGCAATCTTCCTCCAGACCGGCGCAGGCCTTCCCCCTTGGCGCTTCCCGGCGGCGATCCCAGGTCACCTGGAGCCAGTCCGGAGTAGGAATCCCGGCGGCCCGCATGACCCGCTTGGTGGAACTCTTGTCCATGGCCAGCGCACTCGCGGCATGGCCGGAAAGGGCGTAGGGAACCTCGAGAATGTCCAACAGGGCCTGCAGGTGGCCATCCTCCCCCTGGCCCCCGTGAAGGGCGGGAAAGATAACGTCCATTTCCTTTAAAATGTCCAGATCCAGAACCGCGCGGACTGTGGGGATGTCCAGAAGCTCCACCTCGTGGCCGGACTTGCGCAATCCGTCCGCCACGGCCTGGCCCGTCATCAGGGAGATATCTCTTTCGGGGGAGTTCCCGCCCATCAGCACCGCGATTCTCATCATTCGTCCCCCTGTCCGGTCATCAAAAGAGCCACGGCCTGAACGGTCAGGCACTCGCCGCGACCTTCGGGGCCCAGACCCTCGCCCCGTGTGGCCTTGACCGAAACCCGGTCCGACGCGATTTGCAGGGCCCCCGCCAGGGCGTCCTGCATCGCCGCGGCCCGGGGTGAAATGGCGGGTTGTTCGGTAATGACGGTACAATCGATGTTCGACACCCTGAAACCCGCCTTCTGTACGAGACCCACCACTTCGCGAAGCAGTTCCAGGCTGTTGGCCCCGGCCCAGCGGGGATCGGTATCCGGAAAGTGACGGCCGATATCCCCCAGATTCGCCGCGCCGAGCAAAGCGTCGGTAATCGCGTGGCAAACCGCGTCGCCATCGGAGTGGCCGACCGGCCCGACCGGGCTGTCCGGGAATGCGACCCCGCCCAGAATGCACGGGCGACCCGCCGCCAGCGGGTGCCTGTCCCATCCCTGTCCGATCCGAAACATGGTCACCTCCCCGCGCTCATCAGGGTTGCGGGCGTCAATCGAAAAGATCGGCCTCTTTCAGGGGCTTTCCGCCCAGATCCTTGTCTGACAGTTCGGTCGGGACCCCGTCAACCAGCGGCCAGCGGATGCCGATGTCCGCATCGTCGTAGCGAATGACCCGTTCATGCTCGCGCGCATAATAATCAGTGCACTTGTAAACGAACTCGGCCTGTTCACTCAACACATAAAATCCGTGGCCGAATCCGGGCGGGACCCAGATCAGGCGGTGGTTGTCGGCGGACAGCTCTTCCCCGACCCACTTTCCGAAGGTCGGCGACGATTTGCGGAGATCCACCGCCACATCGAACACCGTTCCGGAGATGACCCGCACCAGCTTGCCCTGGGGCTGCCGGATCTGGTAGTGGAGGCCGCGCAATACTCCCTGGTGGGAGCTGCTCTGGTTGTCCTGGACAAAAGATTGATCCACCCCGGCGGCCCTGAACGTTTCCTCGCGCCAGGTTTCCATGAAGTATCCGCGGTGGTCTCCGTGGCGCTCGGGTTCGAAGACAATCACCTCGGGAATGTCCGTGGGGATGACCTTCATCGACCGTCCTCCAGGATCTGCAGCAGGTATTCCCCATATCCACTGTTTCGCAGGGGGCCCGCCAGCCGCGTCAACTGGTCGTCATCGATGAAACCCATGCGCCAGGCGATCTCTTCGGGGCAGGCGATCTTCAGGGACTGCCGGTCCTCGATGACCCGGATGAACTGGCCGGCATCTATCAGGGACTGGTGGGTGCCGGTGTCCAGCCAGGCGGATCCCCGGCCCAGGATCTCCACCTGCAGATCGCCTCTTTTCAGATAGGCGCCTATGACCTCGGCGATTTCCAACTCACCGCGGTCCGAAGGCTTGATCTTCTTGGCGACATCGACCACGTCGCTGTCGAAAAAATACAGACCCGTGGCCGCGTAGTTGGATTTGGGATGCGCGGGTTTTTCCTCGATGCTGATCGCCTTGCCGTCCGGACCCACCTCAACCACTCCGTACCGTTCGGGATCCTTGACCACGTAGGCGAAAATGGTCCCGCCCTGTTCGCGCTGGACAATTTCCTGCAACCGGCGCGACAGGCCCTCGGCGTGGAAGATGTTGTCGCCGAGAATCAGACAGGCCGGACTGCCGGCCAGGAATCCCTCGCCCAGGATGAAGGCCTGGGCCAATCCGTCGGGACTGGGCTGCACCACGTATTCGAGGTTCAGCCCCCAGCCGGAACCATCGCCCAGCAGCTTGCGGAATGAGGCCTGGTCGTCGGGAGTGGTGATCACCAGGATCTCGCGGATCCCGGCCAGCATGAGAGTGGACAAGGGGTAATAGATCATGGGCTTGTCGTAGACCGGCATCAACTGCTTGCTGACCGTGAGGGTCAGCGGATGCAGGCGGCTACCCGTGCCGCCGGCCAGGATGATGCCCTTGTAGTTTGTCTGGGCCAAGGAACCGCTCCCGGTGTGGAGAAGGAAATGAATGACGGCAGAGCCGCGTTCCCTCAGACACCCGCCACTTCGGCGTCGATGCCCCGGGCACGGACCATGCCTTCTATCTCCCCAGTGTAGACCGGATTCATGACCAATACCAAGCGGATACCGAGGTCGGGCAAATTTTCCGGGGCGACGACCCGCTGCCCGGTGCCCGGCACATGCAGGCCGTGTTTCTGGGGATTGATGTCAACCGGGACCCCGACGGCGCCGGCGTCACCCATCAAATTGAGGAAGGTCACGCCTTTGGAGCCCACGCCCCAGACAGCCACGCGGCCACCTTCGGCGGCGATTTCCGCGAAACGACCGCGCCACTGGTCGAGCAGCCCGGCCATCTGGTCACCCAAACCCGCGGCCAGGCGGACAAGTTCCGCGGTTTCCGGAACAGGGCCCAGGTCGGGGGCCGTGGTCCCCGCTTCATCGAGGTCCGCTTCGATACAGAGGAACTGGCCGGCGAAGGTTTCCCAGGTGCGCCGGACCGAGTAGCCGGCCCCGGCAAAACAGGCGCTCAGGCTGCGGCCGTTGAAATAGCTGACGTGTTCATAGATGAAGTCCCAGACACCCCCGTCCCGCAGGCTGTACAGGGAATTGGGCATCTCGAAAAAGACCGCCGGCCGGGAGCCGGCGGGGATGGCTTTCTTCACCATCTCCATGAACTCAACCGGCTTGTCGATGTGCTCCAGGGCGTGGCGGCAGCAGATCAGATCGACAGCGCGGCCCAAAGGCCTCGATCCGAAATATTCCGGTTCGACAGTGATGCCGTCTCCGGGGTCTTCACCACGGAAACTGGGGTCGAATCCCGTACCGGTGCAACCGGGTTCGCTGCAAACAAGCTTGAGGAAATCGCCCTGGCCGCAGGCGATCTCCACCACATGGGCGTCGGTCAGACGATGGCGGTCCCGCAGTTCGTCGGCCAACTCTTCGGCGTAGGACTGGAAGCGGGGGGAATGATGCAGGGAGTTTTCGTAACCCTCGGCGTAACGCACCAGCTCGGGATCAAAGGCCAGGTTGAAAACGTGTCCGCATTTGCGGCAGATGCCCAGATTGAGGTCGCCGCGCGGGGCGGCGATGGCTTCTGCTTCGGTCGGCAGCAGAACGTTACAGAACACCGGCACTTCCGGCAGGTGCAGAAAGCGCTCCACCGCGGACGATCCACAGGCCAGGCATACGCTGTTGCCACTCAATTTTTCACCCCGTCGTCAACCGCGAGAATCTCGGGCGTCAGCCCCCGCTTGGCGAGGTCCGCCGCGATTTCTTCACGGTAGATGGGATTCATGACGATCACCACGTCGGGTTTGAGTTCGACCAGGTCGTCGGGGCCGAAAATCCTGTGGCCCGTGCCGGGCATGAAATAACCCTGGCGATGGGGATTGATGTCCACCGCGCCGGCGATCCCGTCATCCAGGCCCAGGGTGGTCAGGAAAGACACGCCCTTGGAACCGGAACCCCAGATCACCGCGGTCTTGCCGTCGGCGCGCCAGGAATCGAGCCGCCCGCGCCAGAATTCAAGCTGGGAGGCGAAAAGTTTCGGAAAACCCTCCACCCAACCGGTCAGTTCAGCCAGCTGTTCGGGACCCGCCTGCGGACCCTGTCCGCTGTCGGCGGTGCTCGCGGCGATGGTCAGGTACTGGCCGTCGTACTCGTTGCCGATCTCGGTCGGGAAAAATCCCGCGGCCCGGAACAGACGCTCCAGGGAGTGCGGGCTGAAATAGGAACAGTGCTCGTAATATACGTCCTCGAAGGAACAGTCCTGAAGGATGCGGGAGGCTTCGGGGATCATGAAAAAGATCTCCGCCGGCCGGTCGCCCTGGGCCAGGCGTACCATTCGCACAAACTCCTGCGTCTCGGGAATGTGTTCCAGGGTCATCTTGCAGCAGACGAAGTCCGCGGCGGTGTCGGTGCATTCTTCCGTGTAGAAGTCCGCCACGAAACGGACGTTTTCACCCGGTGCCGGCGCGTGCCGGTCCGCAAGGTAACCCGGGTCGTACCCGACGCCCCGGTTTTTTCCGTCGGCGCAAAGCATCAGCAGGAACTCACCCTTGCCGCAGCCGATCTCCAGGATCTCGCGGTCCTTCAGGTCGAACTTCTCGATCAACCGGTCGGCCAGTCCCTGATGGAACCGCTGGAAAGTCGGCGAGAAACCCTGGGTCTCTTCGTAACGGCCGGAATATTCGGTCAGGACCGGATCGAAAGCCGTGTTGCCCACGAAACCGCACATCTCGCAGAAGCCCAGGGCGATATCCCCCTTGGGATACTCCATGGCTTCTTCGCGCGTTGCCAGCAGGATACAGCTGTTGGTGGGCACGCCACCCGCGGTATGAAAAATATCCATCGTGCCCTCAAGACAATTGGGGCAGGGGATGGGTCCCTTGATGTCGCTCAATTGATTCTTCCTTTATGTCAGACGATACGCGGTTCGGGAACCGGAATGATGAATTTGCCGCCCTTGTCCCGGAAGGCCTGTTCCTGGGCGAGGATTTCGTTCTCTAGGTTCCAGGGAAGCAGAAGAACGAAGTCGGGCTGCCGTTCGGCGATCTTTTCCGCTGCCACGATGGGCACGTGCTGGCCGGGCATGTAACGTCCCTGTTTGTGGACGTTCTTGTCGGCAACGAAATCCAGCACATCGGTGCCGATGCCCGCGAAGTTGATCATCGTGCTGCCCTTGGCCGCCGCGCCGTAGGCGGCGATACTTTTTCCCCGGCCCTTCAGGTCGCGCAGCATTTCCAGCAGGCTGTCCTTCAGGTTTTCCACGCGGCGGGAGAACTCCCGGTAGTAGTCGATGTGATCGATGCCCAGTTCCTTCTCCTGTGCCAGCAGACCGGTCACGCTCTCCAGGGGCGCATCGGTTTTTTCGATGAACAGCCGCAGCGAGCCGCCGTGGATGGGCAGGCGCCACACGTCGTTCAGGAAAAGCCCGTGCCGGCGCAGAAGGTTGTCCACCGCCGTCACCGAGAAGTAGCAAAGATGCTCGTGGTAGATGGTGTCGAATTCACAGTGATCGATCAGGTCGCGCACGTAGGGAAACTCGATGACCGCCATGCCTTCGGGCTTGAGCAGCGCCGCGATGCCCGCCACGAAACCGTTGGTGTCGGCCACATGGGCCAGCACGTTGTTCGCGTGGATGATGTCGGCCTGTTTGCCTTCGGCGGCCAGTTTTTCCGCGAAGTCGATGCCGAAAAACTCGGCCATGCTCGGCACGCCGATCTTTTCGGCGGCTTCACAAAGGGCCGGCACCGGATCGATGCCCAGCACGGGGATCCCGTTGTCCACGTAGTTCTTCAGCAGGTAACCGTCGTTGCTGGCCAGGTCGACGACCAGGCTGCCCGCGCCGAGCCCGCGCCGCTCGATCAGTTCGAGCACGTTTTTCTTCGAGTGTTCGAGCAGGTAGTTGCTGAACGACGAGAAATACGGGTAGTCCTCGTCGAAGAGCATGGTCGGATCCACCGTCTCGAGAATCTGCATCAGGGAACAGGCGGGGCAGAACACGACCTTCAACGGAAACTTGGGTTCGATCTCGTCCAGCTGCGACTCGTGCAGCATCCGGTCGGCCAAAGCCGTGGTTCCCAGATCCAGGACGGGTCCGAGGTCGGTGTGCCCGCAGGAACGGCAGGCCCGTTCGGTTTCGCTGCGGCTCGTCGTTGAGTTGTTTTCCTGATTCATTGTTCTATTTCTCCGCCACGGTTGAAGTCCAGCGCAGGGTGTTGTCCAGGCGTCCACTGTCCAGCAATTGTTTGACATGACCGATGCGCTTGAAGCGCGGGCCCTCGAAATCCTCCAGAGTCAGACCCACCCGCTGGTAGGCCTCGAGCAGCTGTTCCACCCCGCGGCGCACCGTCCACTGGGGCTTGAAACCGCGCACGGTCAGGGCCAACAGGTTGCAGTCCACGCGGTAGCAGCGCAGGTCCGGCTCGGCGCCCTCGGCAAAACCGATATCACAGTTGGGCACGACGTCGTGAACGATTTCGGCCACTTCGCGAATCTGATAGTTCTCCGTGGTGGTGCCGATGTTGAAGGCCTTGCCATGGATCAGGTCGCGGTCGGCCTCAAGAATCGAGATGTAGGCGCGCGCGATGTCCTCGACATGCACCAGCGGCCGCCAGGGCGAACCATCGCTTTTGAGGTGAACCTCGCCGGTGGTGAAAGCCCACGCGGTGAGATTGTTGACCACCAGATCAAAACGGATGCGCGGCGACATGCCGTAGGCCGTCGAAGCGCGCAGAAAAGTCGGGCTGAAGTCGTCGTCGGCCATGGGGCCCACATCGCGTTCCACTTCGACCTTGGACACACCGTAGGGTGTGATGGGATTGAAGCGGGCGTTTTCGTCCAGGAAGTCCTGCCCTCCGCCTCCGTAGTTGCTGCAACTGCTGGCGAAGAGAAAACGGCTGACACCGGCTTCCTTGGCCAGACGGGCGATGCGCACCGACCCCTGGTGATTGATGTCCTCGGTCAGGCTGGGGTTGTAGTCGCCCAGCGGATCGTTGGACAGGCCGGCTAGGTGGATGATGGCGTCGAAGCCTTGAACGTTTTCGATTTCCACGTCGCGCACGTCCCCGATCAGTTCGGGGATGACGGCCAGTTCACCGTCGAAAGTGCAGGCGCGGAACAGGTCGCTGTCCAGGCCGGTGACTTCGTGATCGCGCGCAAGCAGTAAAGGTACCAGGACACTCCCTATGTATCCCCTGTGACCGGTTACCAGAACTTTCATTTCCTATCACCTCGGTATTTCGTGGATGGCATTCGCCGGGTCAGCCCCAGCATTTCCAGGGGGCGTTCCCGCCCTCCCAGAGCTTCTGTAAAATGTGTTTTTCGCGCAGTGTGTCCATGCACTGCCAGAAGGATTCGTGTTTGTAGGCCATGAGCTCGCCGTCGTTGGCCAGCCCCACCATGGGGGCCTGCTCGAACATCACCGGATCACCGTCGATGTAGTCGAGAACCTTGGGCTCCAGCACGAAAAAGGCACCGTTGATCCAGCCTTCGGCCGTCTGCGGTTTTTCCGTGAAGCACTTGACCTGGTCACCCTCGAATTCGATGTGACCGTAGCGCGCGGGCGGCCGGGCGGCCGTCAATGTGGCCAGCTTGCCGTGGTTCTTGTGGAAATCGTAGAGGTCGCCGATGTTCACATCGGACAACCCGTCCCCCCAGGTCAGCATGAAGGTGCCGTCGCCCAGCCACGGCTGCAGACGTTTGATGCGCCCGCCGGTCCCGGTCGTCATGCCGGTTTCCACCAGGTGCACGGTCCAGTCGGGCCGGTGGTCTTCGTAGGTCAGCACGTCGCCGCTGTTGGTCTTGACGGTCATGTGACCTTCGAGGCTGCCGAAGTCCCGCATCCAGCGCTTGATGTATTCGCCCTTGTAGCCCAGCGCGATCACGAACTCGTTGAAACCGTAATGGGCGTAGAGCTTCATGATGTGCCACAGAATGGGACGGTCGCCGATCTCCACCATTGGCTTGGGCCGGACCTCGGTCTCTTCGGCCAGGCGCGTGCCCATGCCTCCGGCCAGGATGGCTACCACGGGTTTTTTGTTCGAATTGCTGACGGACATTTCATCCCCTCTTGATCTCAATCCAATGCAACAGTTAGCACCAAGGTACTGTGGATATTTTCGGCGGCCATGATGATTTCATTAATTTTTCCCACGCCCCGTATAATAATTCCAGGCCTGTTTCAGGTCCTGGCCCAGGGCCGCGCGACGATATTTGCAATGCCGCATAATTTCCAGGTCGCACTGCAGGAATTCCCCGAGGTCCACCGGCGCCCTCAGGACCGCCATTCCCAGTTCGCCTACCACCCTCCAGGCAGGCATGGAGATTTCCCCCTTTTTATTCGTATCGAACCATTCCGCGCGCTCGGTGCGTTCATCCAGATGGATGGAGGTCATCTCATGATGGCGGCGCGCGAACAGGTACTCCGGGATCACATGGTGGGGCCCGTGCAGGGCCAACTCGGCCAGCAGGACGCGGTCGCTGCTTACATAGGGCCCGATCAGCGGCGTTTTGGCCAGAATTTCCCGCCTGATCAGCCCGAATACGTGAACGCAGCTGTGCCGGGGCAGGATCTGGGCGCGGAAGCGGAGGTGCAGGACGGGATTGGTCACGTCCAGGCCGTTGTCCAGGTCGTACTGGCCGATGCGCGCGCCCTTTGCGTCGATCTTGCTCGTGTGGCAGTGGCAAAGGACCACTTCGGGCTTTTGATCGAAGATGGCCACGCATTTTTCAAGGAAATCCGGTGCGGTGACGTCATCGGCGGCCGACCACCGGAAAAATTCGCCTTTCGATTCGAAAAAGAGCCGGTTGAAGTTCCAGGCGGCGCCCCGGTTTACGGGGCTGGGCAACCAACGGACACGGCTGTCTTTGGCCACGAATTCCCGGCAGATCTCAGCGGTGCGGTCGGTGGAGGCGTTGTCGGCGATCAGCAGTTCGAAATCGGCAAACGATTGCGTGAGAAGGGATTCAATCGCCTCGGCGATGAACTCCTCCCCATTGTAGACCGGCATTCCGATACTGACGCGTGGCATGGATCCCTCATCCCGGCAGCATGCGGCCGCCGTCCCCGATCCCCCGA
>JAUVII010000345.1 GCA_030592845.1 Candidatus Krumholzibacteriia bacterium
AGGCAGGCTCGGGCCACGGCGTAATCCCCGGCCAGCGAAGCCGTGTGACTGGCGGCGGCCCTGGCGCCCAAAGCCGTTTTGCCGGCCTTGTAGATGATCACTCGCTTGCCCAGTTCGCGGGCCCTGCGGGCTTCGACCAGGAAGCGGGCCCCGTCGCCGGGGCGAAAGCCCTCCACGTAACAGGCCACCACGTCAATACCCGGATCCGCGTTGAAATAGCTGAGAAAATCACCGACCGTCAAGTCCATCTGGTTGCCGAAACTGATACTCGCGGCAGGCTGGATAATCCCGTCGTAATTGCTGGCAAAGGTCACCAGATAGGCGCCGGACTGACTGACGACGGCCAGGTTCCTGCCCGCCCCGGGCCGGAACGGGAGTTTGTATTCAGGCAGGAAGAAGGTGTTGTAATTGTCGCGGCTGACGATGCCCAGGCAATTCCCTCCAACCATGACGGGGCCGCCCTGTTGTCTGGCATGTCCGTTGGCCAGGACATCCTCGATGGCCGTGGCCAGGGAGGTCTCCCCGGTTTCCGCAAAGCCCCCGGGGATGAGAATGATGGACTCCGCGGCGTCATTTTCAACCAGGGCGGTAATCGCTTCCACGGCCCCTTCGGCGGGAATGGCGACCACGGCGAGATCACATTTTTCCGGGAGATCCGTAACCGCCGGCACACAGGGAACCTGGTCGATGGATTTCTCACGGTGGTGTACTACATACAGTCGGGAAGGATCCACCCCCTCGGACTTAACCAGATTCTGAAGAATGATGCGTCCCGGATTTGCGCCTCTGGCGCTGACCCCCATCACGACGGCGCTGCGGGGCTTCAATAATGCCTCGATCCGCGCCGCGGGCCGGAAAACGGTGGCCCATTTGCGGCGGGAGACCAGACCCACGCCATCGAGGGCGATCATTCCGGAATTGGTTGCTACGGCAGGATTGATTTCGAGTTCTTCGATGGTCCAGGCGGAGTCACCGGAAGGTCCGCAATACAACCCGACCGCGGCCAGGGCCATGACCGCCGCGGCCAGTTCATCGGCGCCGAAAGGTCCCTGGTCATAGAGTCGGGATGATGATGTCAGGATTTTCAACAGGGGATGGGCGCCGATGGCCGACCGCACCGTGGCGGCCGTCAGGCCTTCGGCCGGAAAGACAACCGTGCTGGAGCCTGCCTGCCCGTACCACTCGGTGAGGGTGCCCCCTATTCCCAAAATCACGCAGGGCCCAAAGGCGGGGTCCTGTTTCAAACTGACGAGGATTTCCTGCCCCGGCTGGTTGGCCCGGTGGGGAATGAACGCGCCGGCAAGAAAACCTTCAACAGGAAGGTTGTCGCCCCGCTCGACCAAGGCAGCCTTCAGCTTTTCCCATTCGCTGCGAAACATCGCTTCACGATGATCGGTCCCGGATAGATCCAAAACACGCACTCCCCCGACTTCGGTTTTGTGCAGAATGTCCCGGCCGACCACTTTCAAAACGATCCGTCCCGTATCACCCGACAGATCGGCGGCATTGGCCACCCAGTTCGAAATTTCCTTTTCACCGGCGCCAATTTCCAGGAATTCCGCTTCGCACCTGCGGATACCCAAGAGGTCATTCAGACGGTACACTTCCATTTCATTCAAACGGAAATCGCTTTCGCCTTCATCGGTTTTTGAACGCCCGGAAAAAACCCCGTTCAGATATTGGTCGATCCTGACCAGATCATCCACAGCAACCGTCCTTGTTCGCTCACCAGAGATTCAAATCGTCCAGCAAAGATAAAGTCGCGGGGACCGCAACCCAACAAAAAAAAGCCCCCAACCCTTAGGTTGGAGGCTTTGAGAATCCGGCGGTTACCTACTCTCCCACAGGGGCAACCCTGCAGTACCATCGGCGCAACATAGTTTCACTTCTGTGTTCGGAATGGGAACAGGTGGTGCCTACGCGCTATCGCCGCCGAAAAACGTGGCCAGACTGCGCAAGGCGGCCTGGCGTTGTCCTTGGACAACTGAATATGGAGAGTAGTTTGAGATTCATTCACTTTGCCGACAATTTCTTCTCCGAAGAGAAAGAAAGAGATGATTAAGCCGCACGGCTTATTAGTACCACTCGGCTGAACGCATTGCTGCGCTTACACCTGTGGCCTATCAACGAGGTAGTCTTCCTCGAGCCTTCAGAGACCGAAGTCTGGGAGATCTTATCTCAGGAGGGGCTTCACGCTTATATGCTTTCAGCGTTTATCCCTGCCGTACGTAGCTACCCAGCGATGCCTCTGGCGAGACAACTGGTACACTAGAGGTACGTCCATCCCGGTCC
>JAUVII010000170.1 GCA_030592845.1 Candidatus Krumholzibacteriia bacterium
AGTCGTTGTCCATTCAAAATCAGGGGCCGGATCGGGACAGAAACGGATTTCTGTCCGGGACACTAGCCAACCATACGGAGATGAAATGTTAAAACGCATACTGGATTGTCTGGGGTCAGGGGTCGGTCTGATCTGTATCGCCCCGTTCTTCGCCATCATCGCCATCGCCATCAAGGTAACCAGTCCCGGGCCCGTGTTCTTCCGCCAGGAACGAGTGGGCCTGAACGGCCGCATCTTCCGCATCTACAAATTCCGATCCATGAATGAAGATTCCCATCTGCACGGCTCCAGCGTCACCGTCGGTGGCGACCACCGCATCACCCGCACCGGCGCTTTCCTCCGTCGCCACAAACTGGACGAACTTCCCCAGTTGTTCAACGTTCTGACCGGTGACATGTCCATGGTCGGACCCCGGCCCGAAGTGAAGGAATTCGTGGACCTGTTTCCCGCTCAGTACTCCAGGATCCTGACGGTGCGGCCGGGCATCACCCACCAGGGTACGCTGATGTTCCGCAACGAAGAGGACATCCTGGCCGGCGCCGCCGATCCGCGGTCCCGGTACCTTGGTTTTGTCATGCCGCTTAAACTGAAAATATATCTCGACCACCTGGAACAGCCGCTCACCGAGGATCTGAGGATCATCCTGGCCACCCTGCTGCCCAGCCTGTGGTTTAAATCCTATCCGGCGATCCAGCTGGACAACCCGGCGGTGGCCAGGTTGGCTGATTACGTCCAGCCTGAAGTCCCTGCCTTGAGCCGCGCGGAAAAAGCCATGGAGGAGATGGCCTGAGGGCTAATCGGTCCTCGCAACGGTCTTGTCCACCCTGTAGATGGCACCATCTCCACAGTCCTCGATTTTTTGGACCCTGCAAAAGGCCCCCAGTTCATCAATGGTGAAGTGGGCGGGGTCCCGCTCGACCCAGTCGAACCAAATGACCAGGGCGCCGTCAAGGGAGGGGAATTTCTCGAAAAGGTTGTCTTCCGTCACCCCGGTCGGGGATTCCGAATTATAAAAATATAGGCCGGGCAGATTGTTCGCCTCGACTCCCGCGAGAAGATAGAGTGCGTTCGGCGCGTTGCTGAAGAGGAACTCGTCGGAAACCGGCAGGTTTGGAAGGCAATTAATGATCAGGGGGCTTTCCCGCCATTCCGGACGGTTGTAGCCCCCGGCACCCTCCCTTCCCCGGCGGTGGGTGTCTTTCATGATGATGCGGACCGGCTGGGCGATGAGGATTACCACCAGGAGCCAGCGGGCGATCCGGGACAACCGCAGGCTTCGGCCGGTCCCATGGCCGGGAGCGATGACGAACAGAATGGTGATCGCCAGAGCGGGAAAGACGGGTGCCAGAAGCCGGGAGTTTATCTGGTCAAAGGCTGTGGTCGTTGCGGAAAGGGCGAGCAGGGCGGTAAAGACCAGCAGGAATATGGGGTGGACGAGACCGTACTTCTTCCATTGGGAGAACCTGGCTGCCAGGCTGTCGCGTGTGAACCAGATGAAAGCGGCGGCGGCGATGACCAGGACCGACCGCGTAATGAACGAGATCGGGATTTCCGGAACGAACCACGCATAAAACGTCTGCTCGATGGATTGCAGGTTTTCTCCCATGGTATAGCGGGAAGGAGCCCTGATTCCAAACAGGGTGCCCGACACCAGGTGGTTCCTCAGCAGGAACGAGCCCATGAACAACAAGGCGGTACCCAGGAAGACCAGGGAGTTTATGCGGCGCTTTACCGCGTCGGGGGAGGAAAACAGGTACAACTGGACCAGAACGACGGGTACGATCGCCAGCCCAAGGTACCGGATGAGAAATGCGTAACACACCATGATACCAAGTAGTATGGCGGTAAGGAGACCTTGGTCGCGTGATACCGCCAGCCTCAGGGTCCCGTAGACCACGAGAACAAACAGGCACTCGCTCCAGGCCATGGCCGAGACCAGGTTCAGGGGCAGGGCAAAGGTAATGACCAGGCCCGAAAGCCAGGGGGAGACGCCTGTGATCCGGCGGGCATCCAGCATGAACAGGAGAATGATGAGGGCCAAAGCGATAACATTGACGAGCACGGCGGCCGCCAGCGGATCTTTGCCGGTCAGCAGAGCTGCTCCGGCGAGAACCAGCGCATAGCCTGGGGGGTGGGTGACGGACATCCCGGTACCGAGGAAATCGAGCCCATGCGCGACGATGTCCCGTGCCTGCCGGATAAAAGCGGTGGAATCAGGAGAAATCCCGATTCCGTGAGGCGTCGTCTGCCGGATCATCAACCAGACCGATACCGCCATGAAAAAAAGGAAGGGTATCCAGATTTTTCGCAATGGGTGCCCTTCAGTCATCTTCCCGATACCTTCCTGATCACTCATGAATCATCGACTGTATCGGCGGTGCCGCGCTGGGTTTCATGGGCCCGGACCTTGCGCACCGTCCTGTAGGTGTACAATCCCGAAAACACCAGAATGACGGCCAGCAGGATCTGGCTCTGCTGCAGCGAGTAGTACTGCATGCCGAAGCCCGCGGCGGAACAGAAGATCATGGCCAGACCATAGCGGATGGTGATGGCCTTGTGGGAAAGGCCCCGCACCAAAAGCCGCTGGTAGAGATGGCTGCGGTGGGGCCGTACCGGATTGCGGCCGTGAACCATGCGGTTGATGATGGTAAAGGTTCCGTCATAAAGGAACGGCCACAGGATGAGTGCAGGAATGATGAAGGAAATCCCCTCACTTTTGGGCCCGAAGGCCGCCCGGAGTCCCATCAGCGCCAGCAGGAATCCGATCGGCAGGCTGCCGACGTCACCCATGAAGACATTGGCCTTGGGGAAATTGTATTTGAGAATGCCCACCGCCGATCCGGCGGCCAGGGCGCCGGAAATGGCCAGTTCGTAATCACCCGTACTGACGCCGAGCAGACAAAAAGTCGTCCCGCCAAAAATCAGCTGGGTGAAGGCCAGCCCGTTGATGCCATCCATGAAGTTGTAGATGTTGGTGAATCCGACCAGCCAGATCAGGCTGGCCAGCCATCCCCATGGCCCGAGATCCCATGAAGCCCCGAAGGGAATTCCAGGGTCCGCGAGGCGCAGGCCGCTGAGATACAGGGCCTGGGCCGCGACCGCGATCTGGATGGTCAGCTTCAACAGCGGGTTCAGGTCACGCCGGTCGTCCATGTACCCGAGAATAGCCAAGGCGCACATACCGATGGTCGCCCCGATGACAAACCCGTCCGGGGCGAGAATGCCCAGGTTGGGCAGAGGGAACCGGAGGGCCCAGGTCGAGACCATGCCCAGGCACCAGGTGCCGACGATGACAATGCCGCCTCCCCGGGGGACGGGGGTGTCGTGGCTGCTGCGGGCGTTGGGAATATCGAGCATGGCCCTGTCCCGCAAGTAGCGGATCACCCAGGGGGTCATGGCCAGATTGACCAGTAGTGCGCCCAGAAAGGCGAACAGGGGGGCTTCTAGCATATGTCCGCCGCGTCCCTTTCGGTTTTATCGCTGACATTTCGGGGATCCCGGTACAAGATGGAGACCTTGGCATACAATTCCGCCATTGGCAAGGTTGACCAACGGGCATCGGAACCACTAACTTTTCGGCGAAATCACTCTTTTGTCGGCTGGAGGACCCCTGAAAATCCTGTTTTTCATTCCCGAAGACTGGTATGTCTGCTCCCATCGTCTGCCCTTGATCAGGGGAGCCTGCAGGGAGGGTCATACCGTTACGGTGGTGACCCGGGTCAAGGATCACGGGGATGCGATCGAAGCCGCCGGCGCCACCCTGGTGCATACCAGGTCACGCAGGGGATTCCAGAACCCCGTGGCCGAGATCCGGGGTCTGATCGACCTGATCCGGATCTACCGCCGCTGCAAACCGGACCTGGTGCATCACGTCACGCCAAAATCCTCCCTCTTCGGATCGTTCGCGGCCTGGGTCACGGGTGTGCCGGCCCTCGTCAATGCCCTGGCGGGACTCGGGTACCTCTATGCTTCCACCGGTATGAAGGCCAGAATTCTTCGCCCCGCGGTTTCCCTGGCGTTTCGAGTCCTGTTGGGCCGGGGCCGCAACCGGGTGATCGTGCAGAACGTCGACGACCGGCAATTTTTCTCCGACGTGATCGGAATCGATTCCGACCGGGTTGTTTTGATCCAGGGTTCGGGGGTCGATACATCTGAATTCAGTCCTGTTGATCCTCCGCCCACGAAAAAGATCCGCGTCTGTCTGGTGGCTCGGATGATCTGGGAAAAAGGGGTGGCCGAAACGGTGGCGGCCGCCCGCAGGATGGCCGCCATCCGCGATGACATCGAATTCATCCTGGTGGGGGATTCCGATTCCGAAAGCCCTTCGGGGGTTCCGGTGGAAAGCCTTCGGGCCTGGCAGCAGGAGGGTGTCATTACCTGGCTGGGTCACGTCGCCGATGTGCCGGCCCTGCTCAACAGTTGCCACATTGCCCTGCTGCCCACCTACCGGGAAGGTTTTCCGAAATCCCTTCTTGAGGCGGCTTCCTGCGGTTTGCCGATCATCGCGACGGATGTCACCGGTTGTCGGGAAATCTGCCACGACGGGGTCAACGGACTGCTGATCCTGCCGAAGGATGCCGAATCCATCGTGGAGGCGGTCTTGCGCCTGGCTGACGACCCGGACTTGCGGTCGCGTTTCGGAGAGGAATCCCGCCGTTTGGTGGAGACCCGTTTTTCGGAGGAAATCGTCGTCGAACAGACCATGGAGGTCTACCGGTCCATGCAGCGGGAGTTGGAATTGTCATGAGCGGTACAGGGCGAGTCCTGGTCACCGGCGCGGGCGGTTTTCTCGGCCGGCCATTGTGCTCTCTTCTCAAGCAGAAGGGTTACGAGGTTCACGCCGTTGACATGCAATCTTCGGAAGGTCCCTGGGATAAATTGACGGTGGCCGACCTGACCCTGCCCGGGGCCTGCGAGGGATTGTGCGACGGTGTTGAAGCGGTGTTTCATCTGGCGGCGAAAACCCATGCGGTGAGCAGGTCTCCCAATGAGGAGAAGGAGTACCGCCAACTGAATGTGGATCTGACCCGCGACCTGATCTACGTGGCCCTTCCGGCCGGAGTCCGGCGGTTCGTCATGATGAGCAGTGTGAAGGTCATGGGCGAGGGTGGCTTCGAACCCCAGAGTGAGACCGCCGACCTGCGTCCTGATTCCATCTACGGCAGGACCAAGATGGAAGCCGAATGCCTGGTCCACGCCGCGGGTGCGGAACATGGCCTGCACACCTGCGTGCTGCGCGCGCCTCTGATCTACGGGCCACAGGTGAAGGGGAATCTCCGGTCGATGATCTCCGCAATCGGGAAAGACATTTTCCCCCCGCTGCCCGACACACGAAACAGGCGGTCCCTGGTCGATGTGCGGGATGTTGCCAGGGCCCTCGTTCTTGTCGCCTTTCACCCCGGGGCTTCCGGACGGACCTACCTGGTGACCGACGGTCACTGGTATTCGACCCATGAAATCATCGAACTGATTCGGGCCGCCCTCGGGAAAGACCCCCAGCGCTGGCATTTACCTGTCGCGGCGCTGAGGGGGATCGCTGCTGTGGGGGATTCATTGCGGAAAGCGGGTCTGCCGTTTCCCTTCGACCGGACGGTCTATCACAAGATGCTGGGCTCCGCCTGTTATTCTTCCCGGGCCATTGAGGAAGATCTCGGTTTTCGGCCGGAATATACCTTGGACAAGTCATTGCCCGGGATGATCATTTAATTTAAGCTCTCGATTGGTATCCCATCGACCTTTTCCGAAGTAGGACCCTTGACCTGATGAAGATTGAAACTATTCCCGGTGACAAGGTTCTGGAAAACGCGCCCTGCCCTTGTGGCTGTCCGCCGGGCGACGAACCTGTTCTGTCGGGCGGGGATCGTCTGAATGGGCTGCCGGGGCATTTTCATGTGGTCCAGTGCCGCACCTGCGGGCTGAAACGCACCAACCCGCGACCCGATTCGTCCTCCATCGGAAATTTTTATCCCGCGGATTACGACCCCTACACCCAAAGCATGAACGCACCGAGTCCTCCCAAAAGCGGGGGATGGCGAGGTATGGCCCGCAGTTTTTTCGATACCCAATCGACCATCCTTCCACTTGTCGAACCGGGCCGGATGCTGGAAATCGGCTGTGCCGCGGGTGCCTTCATGAAGGTTATGGAGAACAGGGGTTGGAAGGTGCAGGGTTTGGAACCTTCCGCCGAGGCGGCGGAATTCGCCCGGACCAGGGGATGTGAAGTGGCCAATTGCGACCTCGAATCGGCCACGTTTCCCGAGGAATCCCTGGATTTGATCCTGGGCTGGATGGTTCTGGAGCACCTGCACTCTCCGGTCGCGTGTCTGCGAAATATGCATCGGTGGCTGCGTCCGGATGGTTGGCTGGTTTTTTCAGTCCCCAACGCCGGATCCTATGAATGGAAGATGTTCCGGGATGCCTGGTTCGCGTTGCAGTTGCCCACGCATCTGTTCCACTACGATCGGCGGACCATCGAAACGGTGTTGAATGAATCGGGCTGGCGCCTGGAACGGGTGTTTTTCCAGCGGAACAACGCCAACCTGGTCTACAGCCTGGGTTACCGTTGCCGGGACTGGGGTCTGGTCCGGCTGGGGGACTACCTGGTTGAAGGTCCGCTGGCTTCCAGCGTGCTGTTCCGGTTGTTGACCTATCCCTATGCCTGGCTGGCCTCGCGTTTCGGCGCTGCCGGCAGGATGACCGTGTGGGCGAAAAAATCATGAGCGCCGTTGATTTTTTCTGGATTCTGGTGTTTCTGCCCATCGCCCTGTTGTCGGTATATTTTTCCCGCAAGGTTTTCAACTATTGGTTCACCCCGCTCAGTGTCTTTCTGGGAATGAACAGCATCTCCCTGGTATTTTATCATTTTCGGCTGCTGCCCATGGTCGATGTTTCGGTCATTACCCATGTCCTGGTGCTGGTCTCTCTCTGCCTGTTTGTCCTCGGGGTCCTGATGGCCATCGATGGTCGGCCCATTGACGGCAGCAAACCGGCGATGTCGGCCGGCCGTTACCAAAGCCTGGATCAATTCTTCTACATCACTTTTTCCCTGGCAACGGTCGGGTGGGTGGCCGCCTCGGTGCTGCTCATCTTCAACTTCGGATTCGGGGTCCTTCTGAGAAACATCTGGATGCTTCAGGGCGAATTCCAGATGCAGTATCTCGGCTATCTCAATCTGATCGGGATCCTGGTCTTGCCGACCTATGTTGTAAAACGTGGTTTTGGCAGTGCCCGGAATCTGGATTTGATCCTGGTGATCGTCTCCCTGTTCGGTCTGCTGCTCGCCGGCATCAAGGGCTATCTGATCTATTCCGTCCTCGCCGCGGTATTTGCCTGGAGCGCGGTACGGC
>JAUVII010000169.1 GCA_030592845.1 Candidatus Krumholzibacteriia bacterium
AGTGGCTCCCGGAACAGGCAACCGCGACGATACATATTACGAGGCCCACAAGAACAACACCGACTATATTTTCGAGGCCTACCTGCTTTTCGATTTTTTCCTGACCGACTCCGCCGGCAGCGCCGAACTGGACTTTGCCCTGGACAGCAGCTACCACGTTTTGTTCTGGGAATGGCAGGGATCACAGGGGGCGTGCGGGCATCCCCTGAAGACGACCATCGTCTCCGGTTTGTCCACTGATCCCGCCTACGACATGGATGTCGGGCCAACCGAAGTAGGCGTCTTTCCACAGATCGAGAGGGATTGCAACGGCGAAACGGCCTTGCCCCAGGCCTCCTACAAATGTCGCATCCTTTTGACCGAGGAAAGCTTCCACACCGCGGACGGCGGGTGGGCTCCGGCGATGATCAACAACGATATCGAGTTCAACATCGGCGGGGGGTTGTTTCCGCCTGCCATAATCACCGAACCGGCTTTCACCCCGGGTGACGAAAACACCGTCTTCTGGAACAGCGTGATCGAAGCCACTCAGTATTACGTTGAATCCTCGACCTCGTCCGATTTCACGACGGACCTGGTCCAGGTGGGCCCGATTGCCACTCTTTTTCATGCCTTCGGCGACCTGACCAACGGTCAGATCTACTACTACCATGTGAAGGCGAGCGACGGGACCAAGACCGATTCCGCCTGGTCGGCCACCGTTTCCTCCACCCAGGACGATACCCCTCCAATCTCGTCCGTGGGGATATTGCCCACCGCCTACACCGGCAGCAGTCTGAGCATTCCCTACCTTTCGCATGACGCGATAGGTGAAGTCAATTTTGTCGAGCTCCACTACCGCGTGAACCTGGGAAGCTACATGAAGTACGGCGGGACCTTTAACTCCAGTCCCATCAACTTCATCATTCCCGGCGATGGGAACTACGATTTTTACACCTTGGCCACCGATAAGGCGGGCAACGGAGAAATTCCCCCCACCACACCCGACGCATCCATAACACTGGTGTTGGGAGCGGTCCCCGATCCGGTGGGAAATCCCGACTATATCGACCTTGGCACCCTTGCGTCCGAGAACCAGACGGTCATGGGAGAAGCACCGCACAACATGGTTGGCTGGGGGCCGACGGCACCGGGCACCATCGGTGGCGGCTACGGAGGGATCGCACCGGGTTCCTGTCGCCCCGTCTGGTCTCCGACCGAGTTCGACAATTCAGACGGTGTTGAACGGTGGGCGGACATCGACTTGGACTTCGGTCCGGTCGGGGGAAGCAAAAAACTCTGGGTTCGCCACCTCGACGGCGGCAGTGACGACTCCTTTGACATCTCCATCGACGGTGCGTTCGTCTCGTCTTACTCCGACTCCGTGACCGCTGAGGAATGGTTCTGGAAGGCTATCGACGTGACCGGCTTTGCCAATGGCCACACGGTTCGATTCGAGGCCACCGGGGACACGGGGACCTACTACGACCCTTATGGCCAGACGTGCATCGACATCATCAGCATCTGCGGAGCCGAAGCGCTTTTCGAGGCCCTGCCCGTGGACGCTGATCCCATCGCGTGCGGCGGCAGCAAGGCCGTCAATTTCCACTTCACCCAGGGCTGTGAGTACATCCGGGGCTACACCATGCGGGTGCGCTCCAGCGACGGCCTTTCGTTCAACAACACCAACGTGACTGTCCACGACTTGATTGGACCCAGCAATTTCACCTCATCGGTAACCCAAAACGCCGCGGACGACTGGACGATCACGTACTCGATCACCGATATCTCGGCTCTGCCCTTCGGCATCCCCTCGGACTCGGATCTGTTCACGATCGATTTTCAGGGAGCCTCCAACGGCGAGGGCCAGGTGATCATCGAGAGTGTGGCCGTTGTTCCTATCCTCCTGGTGCCGGATCCGGTCCTGGTCACCGCCGACGCCACAGTCATCGTCGACTGCGCGGCCCCGACGGGTGGTTTTCAGATCAACGGCGGCGCCACGGCCACCAACGACCTGGATGTCAACCTGAACAACGCCGTGACCGACGCCACCCCCTTGCAAATGCGCTTCGTCAACGATCCGGTTGCCTGGCCCGGTTCCGAAGACGGCTGGGTGGACTACGCGGAGGTGTATTTCTGGACTCTGGCCTCAGATGGCAACGGCGTCCGCACCGTGAACGCCCAATATCGGGACGCGATGGGCCTGGTACTCGAGACCAGTGCCGTCATCACATATACAATCAACGGCCCGGCCCCGGTCACGGCCCTGGCCGCCGAGCCGGGTAACCTGAAAATCGTGGTTTCCTGGCAGGATCCATCCGACATCGACATTGCCAGTCTGGAAATCTGGCGCGGCCTCTGGTACGACGACGACCTGAGCGGCGCCTCGGCCTATCCGGAGTACAGCGGTCTGGCCAACGACGTCATCCCCACGCGCCCGGTCAGCCGGGCCGGCGCCCTGGCGAGCCCGCAATGGGAACTGGCGGGAACTGTCCAGCCCGGTAACGGGACCTTCACGGACGTGGACGGCGTGGGCGGCCTGCCGCGGGGAATCTACTATTACGAGGTCTTCGCCCTGGACACCGAGGGGTTCTATGGACCCAGGGCCACCGCCAACGTTCGGGCCACCTGTTACCTGTTGGGCGATTTGAATGGTGACGGCGCCATCACGGTCGGAACGGACATCACCGGTGGACTCTCACTCTGCTACGGGACAACCGATGGCACCTCGGGCTGGAACAACGAATGCGATGTGGGACCCACCCACGACTCCAGCGGCACGGGCATTCCGCTGCCGGACGATAAAATCGGATTCGACGACCTGATGATCTACGCCGTCAACTTCGACACGGAGCTCAACAAGACCCGGGTGGACATCGACCCCTTCGCCAGGTTCGCCTGGACCGAAGTCGAGGCCGGCACCTGGTCCCTGAGTCTTGTCGATTATTGCGCGGACCTGAAGGGATTGAACCTGCAGGCCGGTTTGCCATCCGGCGCCGTCCTCTCGCTCTCGGTCGGGGGAATGTTGGCAGGACAGGATTGCCCAATCTTCCTGCGAAACATCGACCGCAACGGACTGGACACGGGTCTGGCTCTGTTGAGCGACGGCGCTCGGATGCATGGTGTGGGCGAATTGCTGCGCATTATGGTGGCGGACGGACACGTTCCGACCGAAGTGACCATCGAGGCGCGCAACTCGCGCAACACGGTCATTCCCAGCGGGATCGAAACCGTTTCCGCCCTACCGGAGATACCGGTCAGGCACCGGGCATTCCCCAACTATCCGAATCCCTTCAATCCCTCCACCCGGATCGATTTCGAGCTGCCGGCGACGGAGACCGTCGAACTCTCGGTATACGGCCTGGACGGGCGGCGGATCGTCAAGTTGGTGGACCGGGTCCTGCCCGCCGGTATCCACACGGTGATCTGGAGCGGGCGCGACGAAAACGGAGGGATCGTCGCCTCGGGGACCTACTTCTATCGCTTGAAAGCAGGCGCGTACACGAAGACATACAAGATGACGCTTCTGAAATAACGTTCGTGGATCTCAAGGGGGACAGCTGTGCACTATCACGATAGACCGGAGAAATCGTTGCCGATGTTTCTGATTTTCCTGTTCCTGTTCCTTACGATGGGAACCGCGGCAGGCCACGCCGCCGAGGCCCAGTTGATCCCGATGGAAGGGGTCAGCGCAACGAACCTCCGCTGGTGGGATGTGGCATCGAACGTCTACGACATCGCCTACAGCTCCGCCTACACCTATGACGACGCCACGGTCTCCCTGACCTACGGCACCGGCGGTGATCCCGTAACTCTCACGGGGCACCTCAATGCTGTGAACCTCAAGCCCAACTTTGCCTACCAGGTGAAGCTGGAGGGAAAACCGACCGGTACGTGGGGCAATGACGGGGACGATGCCGCCAACGAGAACATCGGTTTTCTCGGCCGCTGGTGGCGCGTGCAGCCCAGTCCCGCCAACAGTTCCGATGCGGACTACCTCGCCCACCGCGACGACCCGGCCTACATCTACATTGGATACCTCCTCTTCGACTTCTTCATCACCGACAGTGCTGGAGGCGCCGAGGTCGACTTCGCCCTGGACAGCAGCTTGCATGTGCTGGCTCTTGACTCCCAAAGTTCTCCGGGCGCCTGCGACACTCCTTTCCAGTGGCGGACAGTGACCGGTTCGGCGGGCGATCCTGCCTACCCTGCCGACGTGGGACCCACGGATGTGGGTGTCTACGGCCAGCAGGAATCCGGACGGCCCTGCTACGGTGAGGCCGTCATGGCCCCCGGTTCGTACAATTGCCAGTTCATCCTGACCGAGGAATCTTTCCACCAATCGGGTGTGGGCAGCGGTAACTGGGCCAGCGTCATGGCCTTCGATCAGCTTCACTTCGACACCTCAGCAGCCACGTTGCCCGACGCCCACGACTACGTGGACATCGGCAACCCCGCCTCGGAGGCCGGACACGCGCTTACAGGCTGGGGACCTATCGAACCGGACACCCATGGTGGCGGTTGGGGCGGTATCGGCAGTGAATCGCCTCCCGGCAAGTGCCGTACGGTCTGGTCGCCGGAAGAGGATGATCCGGTGGAGCGCTGGGCGAGCCTCGAACTGGATTTCGGTATTTCGGATACGGAGACCAAGTGTCTGACGTTCCGCCATCTCGACGGCGGTAGCGATGATTCTTTCGACCTCTCCATCGACGGAACGGTGGTCCTGTCCATCGCGGCCCCGCCGCGTACTGAAACCTGGCTCTGGGCTTCCTTCGATGCGACCGGTTATACCGGTATTCACACGGTGAAGTTCGAAGCCACGGGGCCCCAGGGGGGCTACTTCAACCCGTACGGCCAGATGGCCATCGACAAGATCTACATCGGCACCCAGGTCACACCCGTGCCGGCCGACGACGGAGCCATCGCCTGCGACCAGATCAAGCGGGTTGACTTCCACTTGAACCTCGATTGCGACGACGGACCGATCCGCGGCTACACGGTCCGGGTCCTCTGTCCCGAGGGCGAGGGTACACTCACCTTCGGCTCCGGAGACATCACCGTGAACGTTCTGCCGGAAGGGTTGCCCACAGGCGACTACTACTGGAGGGTCTACCAGTCCCCCGACGCCGCGTTGGCCAACGACTGGACCATCGACTACGCCATTCTCGGTGATGCCGCGCTGCCCGACGGCATTCCCAGCGACAAGGATCTGTTCTCCATCGACTTTCATGGGGTTAGCGACGGCATCGGTCACGTGATCGTCGAACACGCGGCCGTGGGCTTGGTACCCGGAGGTCCGCCGCCCGCGGTCGGCGGCAACGAGACCACGATCACGGTTGACTGCGTCCCGCCACCCTCGGTTACCGGTATCACTTCCCTGCGTGGACACAACAAGGTCAACTTGTCCTGGACCTACACGGGCGACACGACCGATGAGTTGGAAATCTGGCGCGGGATGTGGTATGTCGGTTCGCCGGATACGACCCTTTCGGCCTACCCGGAATACGACGACCACATATCACCGCCGGATCTGGAGCCCACCTGGCCCCTCGATTATCCCGGCATGATGCCGAGCGAAGGGTGGTACCACGTACACACCGTTCCGGCGACCCAGAGTTCGCTCATCGATTTTCCCAATGCGCCCGACGGCCTGCGGCGCGGTGTCTACTACTATGTGCTTTTCGCTCGTGATGGGGTAGGCAACCACGGCCCGCGGCCCGACGACTACACCAGGTCGACCAGCTACCTGCTCGGTGACCTGACCAACCTGAGCGGCACCATTCCTGAAGACGGCCGGGTAGGGATCAATCCCGACATGAACCGCCTGGCCCTTTGTTTCGGCACCGACAGCAACCACTCCGCCTACGACCCGTCCTGCGACGTCGGCCCCACCTACGACATGAGCAATTCCGGCATTCCCACCACCGACGACATCATCGACTTCGAGGATCTGATGATGTTCGCCATGAACTTCGGTACGGAGGTTGCCAAGAGCCACTCGGACGAAGGCGGCGCCATGGCGAGATTTGCCTGGGACAGGATATCTCCCACTACCTGGTCCCTGACCCTGCTGGAATCGTGCCAGGGCCTGCAGGGAATCAAACTCCAGCTTCCGCTGCCGGCCGGCGCGATAAAATCGGTCGAGGCGGGCGAACTTCTCGCCGCACAGACCGGCCAGTACTTCCTGCGCAACGCTGCTCGCAACGGACTTGACGTGGCTCTGGTCATGCTTGGCACCGGCGTGTCCTTCGAAGGCCGCGGCGAGTTGTTGCGTGTCAACCTGGATGGGTCCCAAAACCTGGGTGGCGTGGAGATCTCCGCCCGCAACACCGAAAATGCCGTGATCGAATTCACTTTCGAGGGCACAGCAAACGTTGAGAATATTCCCCTGGCCTACCACCTCTCCGGAAACTATCCCAACCCCTTCAATCCAATGACGGAGATCAGTTTCGATCTGCCCGAACCGCAAAAGGTGGAGTTGGTGGTTTACGCCGTGGACGGGCGCCGGATCACCACACTGAAAAGCGGGCAGATGCCCGCGGGGCGGCATACCGTGACCTGGACCGGCCGTGACGATGCGGGTGAGAGGGTGGCGTCGGGGATCTACTTCTGCCGCTTGGAAGCCGGTGCCTTCAGGCAGACCCTGAAGATGACGCTGATAAAATAGAACCGGTATTCGGGACTGGTTGGAAACTTTATCCAACCGGCCCCGGGGTTCTTGGGAATTAAAGATTATAGGCAAAGACTCAGGTGCTTTTACTAAGGAGGAATCTGCTATGAGAAATTTAGTAAGCCTTATTGCTGTCACCACACTTTTTGCAATTTTTATTTCCGCTCTTCCCTGCCTCGCTCTTGAAAATCAATACACCGAAAATTTCACCACCACGACCTACAAGGACGTACCGAACACAACGGCCTGGTGGGATACCGTAGCCGGAGAGCTCAAGCTGCCACCGTACGAGCTCACGCTTGCCGGCAGTTACTATACGCCATCCGGTGCCATGGGAGTAGCGATCTCTGGCGATTATGCCTATGTCGCTGATAGGACCTCGGGTCTACAGGTCATAGACTTAAGCGATCCCACAAACCCCACTTATGCAGGCAGTTACAACACGCCGGACGAGGCCT
Source organism: Candidatus Krumholzibacteriia bacterium (assembly GCA_030592845.1). Taxonomy (GTDB): domain Bacteria; phylum Krumholzibacteriota; class Krumholzibacteriia; order LZORAL124-64-63; family LZORAL124-64-63; genus JAGLCY01. Next base: position 7,108 of record JAUVII010000169.1, read on the forward strand.
TGGGTGTAGCGATCTCTGGCGATTATGCCTATGTCGCTGATAAGGCCTCGGGTCTACAGGTCATAGACATAAGCGATCCCACAAACCCGACGCTTGCGGGCAGTTACGACACGCCGGGCGAGGCCTGGGGTGTAGCGATCTCTGGCGATTATGCCTATGTCGCTGATCAGGCCTCGGGTCTACAGGTCATAGACATAAGCGATCCCACAAACCCGACGCTTGCGGGCAGTTACGACACGCCGGGCGAGGCCTGGGGTGTAGC
>JAUVII010000351.1 GCA_030592845.1 Candidatus Krumholzibacteriia bacterium
GAATGCAGCGGCCGCGGACATCGCCGATTCGAACTCTGTTCTCAAGGAGTGGTGGACCGCCTTTGGGGACACCCTTCTCGATACCCTGATGGTTAGGGCTCAGGAGGCCAATCTGGACGCGGCCCAGGCCATCGGCAGGATCCGTGAGGCGCGGGCCTACCACCAGATCGCCGGGGGGGACTATTATCCCCAGGTGGGTGCAAATGGGGCCCTTACACGGACCGAGATCGGTGAAAACACCGCCTTGGGCGCCATTGCCGTAGGTGGTGACAATCCCTTCAACAACTGGGAATTCGGAATCGGGGCCAGCTGGGAGATCGATGTCTTCGGCCGCATCCGCCGCACCCGTGAGGCGACCGGCGCCCGGGTCCAGGCCTCGATCGAGGATTACCGCGACGTGATGGTTTCCCTCCAGGCAGAGGTCGCCGTTACCTATGTCGATGTCCGGACAACCCAATTACGGCTCATTTTTGCCTGGGACAACGTGGAAAGCCAGCGGGAGACGATGGATATCGTCATCGCCCGCGAGGACGCTGGCCTGGTTCCGCTTCTGGACGTGACCCGCGCGCGATCCAACCTGGCCAATACCGAAGCCGCCATTCCACTACTGGAAACAGGACTTGAGGTCTCACTCAACCGGATGGCCATCCTGTTGGGGCAGACCCCCGGTTCGGTGGATTCATTGCTTGTGCATTACCGGGAGCCTCCCCGGCCGGACCTCGATATGACCATGTCCCTGCCTGCGGAGTTGCTCCGCCGCCGACCTGACGTAAGAAGGAGTGAGCGTGAGCTGGCTGCCCAGACGGCCCTGATCGGAGTAGCTACCGCCGACCTGTATCCCAGTTTTTCCCTGTCCGGGGTCATGACCCTCCAGGCCAGCGAGTTTGGTAATCTTGGCAATAGCGGTCACTTCGGATGGTCACTGGTCCCTGGTTTGAAATGGGATCTGTTCAGCGGCGGCAAGATCCGTGGCCAGATCAAGGCTGAAGAAGCAAAAACCGAACAGCTTCTGGCCGGTTATGAAAAAACGGTCCTGAACGCCCTGGCCGAAGTTGAAAACACCCTGGTGGCGCTCAAGCAGGAAGACATTCGCCAAGGGCTGCTCCAGATCGCGGTTGATTCGTCGCAACAGTCGGTGGAACTGGTCCACATCCAGTACGTCGAAGGGCTGACCGATTTCCAGAGTTATCTGGATGCCCAACGGGTCCTTTTCGAACAGCAGGACTCCTACGCCTCCTCCCGGGGGCAGGTCTTCGCCAATCTCGTCAACCTGAACCGGGCCCTGGGCGGAGGATGGTCGCTGGACGACCCTGATCCAGACCTGCCCGTCGAAGAAGTTGAAGATACCATGGCCGCGAATGATGGCGGCGATGAAGAAGAAGAGGTCGACTGATGATGCATCAGGTTGTTTTCCCAAAGGATGAACGGATGATAACAACGTTTGGAATGACCACCGCCAGGCGATCTCTTTTGCTGGGCGGATTCATGATTCTGGTGCTGGGCCTGGTCGGATGCGGGGCCGAGGAGCCTCCGGCGCGGCAGGCCCCTCCGGTGACGGTGGGCAAACCCACGGTTTCAACGGTGCGTGAATACTCGATCTTCACCGGGTTCAGCAGGGCCGTCGAATCCGCGGACGTTGTGGCCCGGGTGGCCGGCGCTCTGGAAACGGTGGATTTCGAACCCAGCAGCAATGTCAAGAAGGGTGACCTGCTCTTCACCATCGAAAAGACCAGATATCAAGCCCTGCTCGACGCCGCAATAGCCAGCCAGGCTTCGGCACAGGCCGACCTCCTGCGGGCGGAGACCGAGCTCAAACGTGTCGAGAAGGCCAGCAAGAGCCGGGCCGTCAGCGAGATGGACGTGGACCGGGCACGGGCCGACCGGGACATGGCCATCGCCGCGGTCAGCCTGGCCAAGGCCAACCTGGCCGAAGCGGAGCTGAATTTCAGTTACACCAATGTCGTTTCCCCCATCGATGGGGTGGTGAGCCGACGACTCGTGGATGCCGGGAACCTGGTAGGACAGGACGGCCCGACGAAGTTGACCAGGGTCAACAAGCTGAAACCCATCTATGTCTACTTCCACGCCCCCGAATCGGGGGTCCTGAATTATCTGGCGGACCGCC
>JAUVII010000021.1 GCA_030592845.1 Candidatus Krumholzibacteriia bacterium
CAGGGGATCGACGGTGTTTAGCATGGCCCCGAGATGATAGTCCCCGTCGGGCAGCCCCCTCAGGTTGAACCCTTCAAGCCAAATGAACTCTTCCGCCCAGGGATCTTCCTCGCCAACCGGATAAACCATGATCTGGTAATACCTGATGATGCCATCCTCGCCCACCAGGTTTCCGGTGATCTTCCCACCGCGCTCCATCACCAGATCAAGGCGCGCCACCTGTCCCGCCGCGGTCAACAAAATCGGTTGGGCCTGGTCGGCGGTGGTGACCCGGTCGAACCACTGGGGTTTCCACTCCCGCGTGCCCCGTTCCCTGAACTCCTGAAAAACTTGGACCAGATATTCGCCGGGCCACAGGTTGGGAATGGGAAGATGCCGGTCGGAGCTCCCCCAATCGAAAAGTTTGGCCACCAAAGACAAATCCGCCTTGTCGTAGACCAGAATTTTTCCCCCATCCAGGGGCAGCCCCAGTTCATCCACCACCAGGTGGAGACCGCACTGATCATGGTCGATTCCCGTGATCGTCGCGCCGGGTTCCAGGGCGAACACCGTGGCGTCTTCAAAGAGGGGGCCGCCGATCCAGTAGTCGATTCCAATCTGGGAAACCAGTAATTTTACCGGTTCCGGCATCAGAATATCGACGGCGAAGCTGCCGTCCTGGTTCACCCGGATCCGGCTCAGGGCCATTAGGGAATCCTCGGTCACGATCGACACCACGGGGCTTTGATGGACCCCCATATCCAACCAGGCGCCGGAAATCCTTCCCTCGATCCGTGCCGGTTCCCCGAGCATCGCTCCGTTGAGCGAAAGAACCGAATCGGGACTGACCGTATACCATGGGGATTCCGCCGGGTTGTGGGTGCCGGGCATCCAGAATCGTTCATTGCCGCCGGTGTTCCAACAACTGGAAGTCTCGCACCCCAGGACAACTTCGATCCGGTACTCTCCGGGCAGGACTCCCGCCACTTCCACCTCGAGTCTTCCGGCCTCGATCCCCCCCGAGCCTGTTGTCACCAGCCTCCAGGTATTCGATTCACCGAGATCCCGCGGGTGCAGGACAACCCGGCCATATTGACCGCTCAGGGAGGCGGGCAGGTCGAAATCAAGGGTCACGGCCCCCAGATCGAAATTTATCTCCGGAGTGGAAATCCCCACGCCCACCAGCACTGTGTCAGGCGGAACCTGGCCGAAGCTCAATCCCGGCGCGGCATAGTCGTACCGACCACCGGAAATAACCAAATGGAAGGTGTAGTGACCGGAGGGCAGGTCGAACGAATAGAATCCCGATTCGTCGATTTCAGACCTGAACTCCGACCTGTTGGGGTATCCATGGTCAACGTTCACGGCGGAAATCTGCCCCTCCAGGGACAACCCTCCCGACCGGACCCAGCCCTGAACCCGGCCTGCCTTGAACGTGGGGTCGCACAGGTCGACCGGATCGTCGCAGCCCTGGCCGGCAAACAGGACCACCACTACCCACAACAGGAGCAGTGATCCCCGGATCACCGAATGCTTCCTGGAGGTGCTCTTTAATCCACTCATGGCAGAACCCAGTTTATTTCTGTCAGGTCAGTGTGGTTTTCGATGGCCAGCGGGGTCGCCTCGGAAAAAAGTCTGGTCCCGGGGTACCACCAGATTTCATCTCCACCGGTTTGAACTGCCAGAAAATAGTCCCCGTCACCCAGACCCTGAAAACTGAAAATGCCCTGGTCGAATGACCGCCACTGATAAGACCCGGGACATTCCGGTTCACCCGCGGGGTCGAACAGGCCGTAATTGACATATCGCGGCCGGGTTCCATCCGACCTCAACAGATTGCCTTCGATGCGGCCGCCCCGAACGAGTTCCATCGTTATTTGGCGAAGCTCGCCTTCGGCCAGATCGATGGCGACGGCGCCGTCAAACGACTCCGCCCCGCCGTACCACTGGGAAGCCCATATCGCGTTTTCGCAATAACCCTCCACATACAGGTAATAGCGGCCTGAACGGAGATTGGAGATAACAAAGGGGTTGTCAAAATTGCTGTCCGGGTGGAACTCCTCGCCCGACGCGGCGCGGATGGTCACCACGGGGCGGTGTAAAGTCAGGTTGCCTGGTCCGTCCAGGTAGACCTTGATTCCACTTTCGACCACCGTCACCCCGGTGATCCGGTCGCCCGGCTGGAGGTCGAATACCCGCGCGGTCTCGAAGGTTTCGCCCCCGATCCACTGAATGACCCTTCGGTACTCCGACCTGAGGAGAACCGTCCGGGGCAACAGGAATCCACAGGTGAATGTGCCGTCGTAATTGTGTTGACCCCGACCTACCAGCTGGGAGTCGGGAGAAACCACTTCCATGTCGGGCATCAAGCCTGGGCCTGAGATTTCCCAACTGCCGGTTATGCTCCCACTGATGGAGGCGTAGGAATCCCTGAAGTCCGCTTCATAAACCGCGGCGTTGTCGAGGTCCACTTCGAGATTGTCCGCGTCCGAACTGTCATCGAAGCCCGGCAGATAGTAGTTGTCCACCAGGTCGCCACCATCGAAATCCATGGTGTAGACCGCGGGCACCAGAGCCGGGAATTCGAAGACCAGAACCCCCTCCTCCACCCTCGCTGATTCATTCATCGAACCGAGATCCGGATTTCGCAGGCGCAGGCTGAAACGGCCGCCTTCCTGATCATCGGGCATGCTGATGCGGATTTCCGCCCGGCCGCGTTTGAGATCAAAACGGAAAACCCGGGGTAGGACCCTGATCGTGTCGTAAAGCTCGGAAGTGCTGCTGCTGGAACTGTTGGGGCTCACCACAAGTTGGTAAAGTCCCGTCGGCAGCTCGAGACGATACCACCCCGTCGAATCCGTAGTGGTAGCGGCAACTATGTTTCGTGGATTGGGACCCTCCAGGTCGCGGGCCTCGATCCTGGCGGTCAGTCCCTGGCCCGTGACACGAAGATAGCCCTCGAGAACCCCGACTCCTGTCGTGGGGCACATGGTGGGTGTTTCGCTATTACATGAACCCAGGAACAGGAGAGCCAGGAGGGCCCCGGCCACAATAAAAGCTGAACTGAATATTTTGGCGGGATGGCGTTTCAACACCATGGTGTCCTTTGGAAAAAATGGCGGCGTTTAAACCAGTCCTGAGTATACGGAAAGTTGTCCGCTTCGTGTGTCATTTTTGGATCCTGTGATACAATACCGCATTGTTACCGGACCCTGATGACCAATCCTGTCCGACCAGCCCTCCGGGGAGTTCATATTGACTGGAAAATTGCGCGTTTTTGGCCTGGCTGCCACCGCCCTCGTATTGGTTTTGACCGCCTGCGTGCCCAAGGCCGAACAGGGCTCCGGCAACCGCGCCACCCTGATCGGCCGGGCCGTTTTGCCCGCCGATACGTTTCTGCCCGGAACCGCGCCGGTCGGCATCGCCCTTGATCCGGAAATCAACGGCCGGGAGCTGCCTTTCGGGGATATGCCGGTGCAGGGATTCAGCTCGCTTATTCCCCGTGACGGCGGCAACTGGGTGGCCCTGCAGGACAATGGTTTCGGAACCATGGCCAACAGCCCCGATTATCCGCTGGGCTGGTTCCATCTGCATCTGGATCTGGATGATCCCCCAGCCAAGGGTGGACCTGTCGAGGTCCTGGAATTTGTCGCTTTGTCCGATCCCGCCGAAAAAATCCCCTTTGCGATTTCCCTGGCCGACAGCGCCGGCCGGCCCCTGACCGGCGCCGACTTCGACCCGGAATCCTTCGTGCGCATGAACGACGGTTCCTTCTGGGTGGGCGAGGAATTCGGCCCCTCTCTGGTGCACGTCGGGCCTGACGGGGTCATCCTCGAAAAACCGGTGCCGATTCCCGTGGTCCCGCCCCTGCGCCCGTATTCCCGCGGCTCGCCCGTGTTGCGTACACCCGATCACCCGGACCTTCGTTTCCTGCGCAATGAAGAAATGCGGACCGGCCTGGCCAACCTGCCGCGCAGCGGCGGCATCGAGGGCCTGGCGCGCAATGCTTCCGGCAACAGGATCTACGCGGCCGTGGAAAAACCCATGAACGACGATTCCGAACGGGACCGCCGCGTCATTCTGGAATTTGATCCCGAGCGCCATGGCTTCACCGGCATTTTCTGGCTCTACCGGGCCGACCGCCTGGACATCAGCCTGGCTTCGTTCGAAGCGGTGACGGACCAGGTCTTCCTGGTGCTCGAACGCGACCCGGGCCAGGGGCCGGGAGCGGAAATCAAGCGGATCTATCGCATCGATCTGGAAAGTCTCGACAAATACGGATACCTGAACAAGACCCTGGTTTGTGACCTGATGAACATTCAGGATTCCGGAAATCTGACTCGCGCTGAAGAGGGCGCCATCGGCCTGGGTGAAACCTACTCTTTTCCCTATGTCACGCCCGAATGCCTGGCTGTTGTCGATGACCGCACCCTGCTGGTGGCCAATGACAATAATTACCCCATGAGCGTGGGTCGACGGCCGCCGGACACACCGGACGACAACGAATTCATCCTGCTGCGCCTGTCCCGCCCGCTGACAGAAGGCGACTGACCGATCGTGGAAGCGCGCACCCGCAACCACTTGCTTTTGTCCCTGCTGCTTTTTTCGGCGGCCGTGCGCATGTTTTTTTTCTTCCAGCTGCGCGGCACCGACCTGGCCACCGTTCCCCTGTTGGACAGCGAAACCTATTACGACTGGGCCGTGCGTCTTGTCGCGGGCGACTGGGGCTGGAGCGAAACCTACTGGATGGGACCCCTCTACCCCCACTTTCTGGCCCTTGTCTATCTGGTATTCGGCGTGGGTGGCTCCGAGCCGCTGATCATCCAGCTGGGCATGTCGCTGTTGAATGTTTGGCTGGTGTACCGGTTCGCCCGCAATCTCCTTCCGGACGACAACGGAGGCACGGCCCTGCTGGGCACGGCTTTGTTCGCGTTTTACGGCGCGCCCGTTTTCTACGCCGGCAACCTGTTGATGGCCACCCTGGTCACCACCCTGTTTCTGCTGACGGGGTTGCTGACCATCCGCGCCATCGACAAACCAATCCTCGGCAACTGGTTCATCCTTGGAGTGATGACCGGCCTGACGGGACTTGCCCGGGGCAATGTCCTGCTTTTGCTGGCCGGACTTCCGCTGTTGCTCTGGATCGTGCCGGCGCCATCCGCCGTCCGCTGGAAAAACCTGGCCGGCCTTTTGTTGGGCGGGGTGCTGATGCTGGCGCCGGTCACTCTGCGCAATCTCATCGTCGCCGATGACTTTGTCCTCTTGACCAGCAACGGCGGCGTGAACCTGCTGATCGGCCAGCAGCACGACTACAAGGGAATTTTCGCCCCGGTGATGGAAGAGGCCCAGGCCGAATTCGATCCGTCCATGGAAACGACCCTCGAACGCGAACTGGGCCGCGACCTCAAAGGGTCCGAGGTCTCGCGCATCCTCACCCGCCGCGCCTGGATCAAGTTTCGCGACAACCCGGGAGCCATGCCCCTGCACTACGCGCGTAAAGCCTACCGATTCTGGAACGGCTATGAACTGCCCCAGATCGTGAGCTACGATTACTGGAAGGCACAATTTTCGGCGTTGTGGGTCTTGCCGGTTCCCTTCGTGCTGTTGTCTGCCCTGGGGCTGCTGGGATTCCGGTTTCTGCCCCGGTCCGCCCGCTGGATCATGGTGATCCTGATCGGCTCCTACTTTTTGAGCCTGCTGCCGTTTTTTCCGACCTCCCGCTACCGGCAGCCCATTGCCCCCTTGCTGGCCGTCAATGCCGCGATTTTCCTGGTGGCGGTATACAAGGGAACGGCTCGCCGAAAGATCTGGCTGCCCGCGGCTGTTCTTTTGGTGATGGCCTTATTGCCCCGCTGGGCGGCGCTCGAACCGGCCGAGATCCATTGGCAGGTTCATCTCCACGAAGCATCGCGGGCCGGCAAACGCGGCGATTTGCCCAGGACCCTGGCCAAGGGCAGGCAGGCCGAGGAGGTGCGTCCCGGGCTGGCCGACACGCCCTTCCATCTTTCCCTTTATCTGGAAGACCTCGGCGCCCACGAAGAAGCCCTGGACGCTCTCGGCCTGGCTCAGGTCAGATATCCCGGAAGCCGGCTGATCCCCTACCGCATGGGCCGTAACTTCGAACAGATGAAAAAGTACAACGAGGCCCTTGACGCCTACGAAAGAGCATCATTCCTGGATCCGGACTGGGCCTATCCCTTCCTGCGTGGTGGACTGGTGATGAACCTTCAGGGGCGCAAAGGGCGCGCGTTGGACCTCATGGAAAAGGCCTACGAGCGAAGCCCGGGGAATTTCAGGGTGCGTTCGAACCTGGCCGCGCTATACGCCGAAGGCGGACAGATCGGTCTGGCTGTGGAAATCCTGACCGACCTGACCCGGGACTACCCTCTTTATGTGAACGGCTGGTTCAACCTGGCCCTGGCCCATTACCGGGCGGGAAACCCCCACGCTGCGGCCGCCGCCCTGGACCGGGCGGCCGCTTTGCGCGGTTTGACCGATGACCAGAGGGAGCAGGTCGCACGACTCCAGCAAATCATTGAAAAAAATCCGGGGTGATGATAATTTTCCGGCTGAAGTTTCCCACAATTCCGGTTTCCCCTCCTGGAAGGCATACCCTATGAAAAAAATCCTCGCGTTGGCCACGGTTGTTCTGGCCCTCGGATCCATTCTGCCTTCGGTCGCCATGGCTGACGGCCCCATCAACCTGGCCCTGTTCAACCCTATCCAGATCGTCAAGGAAGACCAGGCGGTTACGGCTTTCCGGTTCAGCCTGATCTACGGCGTGAACACCGATCTTACCGGCGTCGACCTGAGTCTGGTCGGTATCAACCATGGCAGCGTCACTGGTATCCAGTGGACCGCCGTCGGTATCGTGGATGGGGATTTTACCGGCTGGCAGAGCGGTATCGGTTCCATCACCAAGGGCAAGTTCACCGGTTACCAGAGTGGTATCTATAACAGCGTGGGCAGCGGTTCGGGTTTCCAGCTCGGCTGGTTCAACAACGCCGGCGAGTTCAGCGGTTTCCAGCTGGGTTTGTTGAACATAACCGAATCCATGACCAGCGGTCTGCAAATCGGTATCATCAACATCATCAAGAACAAGGAAAAGCTGAAGCTCTTTCCGATCGTAAACTGGAAGTTCTAGACGGTTTCGGGATATAAGAAAACGCCGGGCCCTGATCGGGTCCGGCGTTTTTCCATTTATGACCGGTCAGCTATTCAACCGGTTTGAGAATCTGGCCGACGTTGGGATTCGGGCCGGCCTTTTTCAGTTCTTTCGATTGGGAAAGACCCATCGTCTTGTATTGCGGCTGGGCAACGTGAATCGACCAGGCGCTGATCGCCCCGCCCATCCGGGCGCCCATGACGACGGCCTCGCGGCCCTCTTCCAACCAACCCTCTTCGGCGCCGTCCATGGTAATCACGCAATCGCCATGGAGATACAGGGGGGTATCCCCGATCTTCCAACCGGAATGGGCGTCCCTGGTCAGCGTGCCGCCCAGGAAGTCCATGGTTGGCAGGTTATCGAAGCGTTGAGGCTTCTTCATCTCTTCGGTTTTTTCGGTCCGCTCCCCTTTTTCGGGTTTTTTCCTGCGGCCCGCTTCGGCATCGGTCACGACCATGACGGTCAGCGCCAGACCAAGACCGATCATCGCCAGTTTGAAGTTCTTCATGATTCCAAATCCTCCTATTTCGATTCCCGCTGCCGGGACTTATTGCACATCACCCTGGGTAACATCAGCGGGCGGCAGATCCACATGATCGTAGCTTTCCTGCCACGAACGAACGCGCAAGGGCTGGATGATCGCCGCGATAGGTTCGACGTTGATGTCGGCGTTACTCGACTGTACCACGGCCTTTCCTTCGGAAAGATCGACCACCGGGTAGGAAGCGATTCCTTCGCCCAGAGACACCGAGCGGTCTTCTTCGTTCGTCATATAATCCACGTCGGGAATGCCGCCGTCATCGTATCGCATCTGGTAAAGCCACGAAATACCGCCCGCCACGCAGGGGTCGTCCGAGGGCGCGAACGAAGAGAAGATCACCGTCTCCGCCACGACCACGCACTGTTTGGTGACTCTTTCGGCATCGTCGTTCCACAGGTTGACGTACCATCCCTGAGTGCTGCCGATGGTATCGACGCTTGAAGTCTGGTCGGTCAGGCTGCCCATGGAGGCCGTGGATCCGTCATGGAGATCATAAACGCAGATGAACGAGTTCTGTCCCAGACTGATCATGTCGGGATCTTCGATGTAGGCGCCCGTCCCGAAGTAGATGTAGACGGCGCCGTTGGGGCCATAGGCCGCAACCGGATCCGCCTGGATCTCCTGCGTTCCGCTGTACAGTGTGGATACCGACCAACCCGAGGGTCTCGGGTCGTCGTTCAAGGCAATGCGGTACAGGTTGCCCAACATGTCGGCCACATAGACCAGGTCCGTCTGTCCGTCCAGGTTTATGTCCACCGCCGCGGGCCTGGACGTCCTGTTGCGCAGGGCCTTGAGGTCGCTGCTCAACAGGGTCGAACCCAGAAAGTTGCCCGTGGCAATGTCGTAGGCATACAGGTAGGCCTCCATGTCCACGGTATCGAGACCGCTGCCCACCAGGGCGACGGGCCTGCCGTGGACCGTTGCCACCACCACCTCGGAGTGGTCCTTCTTTCCGTTGGGGAGGTCCGCCTGCCACAGAACCTGGGGATTATCGGGATAAGTGATGTCGAGGGCGAAAATACTCGAACCTCCCGCGCCTCCACCGGCCACCATTACCGTTTTCCAGACACCGCTGAACTGGACATCCTCCACGGTCACCGTCTGGTCGCAACTATAGGCGTGGCAGTAAAAGGAGTCGGCCATGGCCGCGAACTTCGGCAGCGCGAATTCCGGCACGAAGGCCCATTTTTCATCACCGGTCTCCGCGTCGAAACCGTGGATCATGCCGTCGTTGACTCCCACGTAAACCATCTTGGTGCGGTATTCGTGGGCGGCGCGGAAATCCTCGTAGCTTTGATCAATGGCAAACTGCGCCGGTGCCCCGACCACCACCGGAGTTGAGTGGATGATGTCGCCCAGGACCCACTGCTGCCGGTACCGGTAGCCGTTGACGAAGTTGCCCCGGCCCCAGTTGATCAGGTTGGCGGCCTCGGTGTCGTCCACCGCGCCCATTTCATCCCGAAGGATGCCGGCGTTTCCCGGCGTGAAGCTGTACATGTTCCCGCCGAGGGCCGTGAACAGGTTCCTTGAGCTTTTGTTGCTGACACGCAGAATGTCTCCGGCTTCCCACAAGGAGGGATCGTCCTGCTGGTAGGGCAGCGCGTAACATTCGAGGTAACCATCCCAGTCAATGGGCATGAACTTGCCCCGATACAGACGGTCGTCGGTACCGCGCTCGGTGGAAACCACCGCCACGGCCGAACCGGCCGAAATGCGGCGCAGGATATCCTGCAGCGCGTACTCGATGCTGGTAAACAACTCAACGGCGTTTTTGGCTTCGAAGTACAGACCCAGACCGTTATCGGCCGTCTCCTTCAAAAGAGGAGCGTCCGCGTGGTAGCCGACCACATAGGTGAAAATATTTTGGTCGCCGTCCATGCCGCTGTATACATCCTCGTGGGCCATATAATAGGCCACGTCATCCATATGGTCGCTGCACTCCATCGAATTGTCGTAGGATGAGCCGATGCTTGCACAGTCACCCGGGTCGTTGCCGTCGCCGTCCGCGTCCCACAGATAAGGACTCACCCCTATGTCCATGGTCGGCAACCCGTCGGTGACCAGCAGAATGAAGTTGAGCTGACATTCGCTTTCAATGGGCGACTGGGTCTTGTCCCCGAAATAATCCAGGATCGTTTCCAGGGATTCACCCGTGGGCGTCAGGGCGTTGGCGGTGATACCCGAAATGATCGACTGCAGGGCGGTGTGGCTTTTGCCAATCGGGCCGACCAGGTTACCGCCGGTGTTGTTCTTCTGGAAAAGACAGATCCCCATGTTGAGCCGCGCCGACCGGGAAATGATCTGGTTCAGGACCATCTTGAGGACCTGGATCCGGGTGACGTTGGGCACGAATGTAAGTTCTGTCGCGGTCGCGTTGTAATACAGCCAGTTCAGGTAGTTGCCTTCGTAACGGCCGTCTTCACCGTTGTCCGAATTGGCCAGGTAGATACTGGGACTGGCCACCGGTACACCGAGGAAGTCGTTGGGTTCATACCAGCCGTCCTTGGCAACAAAGTAGATTGCATCGGTTTGAAAATCCCCACTCCAGACTACTTCCTTGTCGTAGTTGAAATGGTAGATCACCGTGTTCATGGAGAACGAGTTGTCCGCCAGAATCATGAGGTTCGCCCCGCCGCTGTTCTGTTTCACGAACAGGGGGACCTCGCAGAGGTCCTCGGCAACGGCTTCCGTCGGCGCCGTCAGGGCGGCCAAAGACACGCCCAGCAGCAGCGCGACGGCCGCGGTCCAGAGTTTTCCATTTCTATGAATCAGCATGATCTTTTCTCCTGCCTCATCGGCGTACCGGAAATTCGGTCCGCCATGTTATCCCCCGGATCGGCTTAATAGCCTACTTTATAGAGTCTGCTTACCATCAGTTCCACGCCGCTTTCCCCGAGTCGGGAAGCGGTGCCGTGGGAGACCACCCGGTAGTCGAAATCGTAATAGTCCGTGCCCCACCCCGGCTTGATCTTCAGCCCATCGAAAAAGGCCGTGTAATCATACGTCTGGGATCCCTGCAGGGTCGTGGTCGTCTGATTTCGGACCAACCCTGTTCCGGGATCCAGCTTCACCGGCGGAACATCGGACATGCGCAGGAAGTTGATGGCCGCCTCGCCCCCGGCGTCGGCCGAATAGATCGACCGCACATGTACGGACTCGGCGAAGGTCGTCTTCTTTTCCGAACTGGCGATCCACGCCACACCGACCGCCAACACACTGAGGATCAGCACCACCAGCAGGGTGGTCACCATGGCGAAACCCTCGCGGTTGGGCATGTTGGTTGTGGTTTTTGTCTCGGTATGGCTCATGTTCTGCTCCCGGTCCTGGCTTTTGATTTGAACAATTTCAGTCAATCCGGATCACCCGTTGCGCAGGGCGATGCGGGTGGTGTAGGTCACGGGTTCTCCCTGGCTGGTTTCGCCCTGGATGGTGATGCCCACGAAGCGGACCAGCGTCCGGTTCGCCGCGGACAGGGGAACCGCGGCCAACGGGTTCCCGTCGACGTCGAAATAGGTAAAGGTCAGGTTCTGGACCCCTTGCAGAACGATCTGGTCGCCCGTTCCGTTGTTCCGGATCAGGTCTCCGGCGGCAAACCGGTAGGAAATGTTTTCATCGGGTCCGGTGTCCGCGAAATCGGAATCCCCGTTCAAGTCCATCCGGCACTGCAGCTGGTTGTCGTCCGCGATGGCGAAATAATCGAATCCCGCCTCGCCGGGGTCGCAGCCGGCGGAACGGATTTCCCGCGTCACCAGGGACATGATCGCCCTCATGGACTGCTGATACTGCGCCCGTTCCCTGGTCTCACTGTAGCTGTCGCGCGCTCCGGTCAAAAAGCCGAAAAGAACAGCCATGATGACGCCGAAAATCGCCAGGGAGATCATCAACTCAGTAAGAGTCATGCCCCGTCGGTTGATCTTTTTGAATGTTTTCATCGTACTCATTCCCGTTCCCCTGTCAGCGCGTGGACATCAAGTCGGTGATGGTGAGCGTTTCCTGGGCGCCGTCGTTCTGCCAGGTCGTTGTCACGACGACCCGGTCCAGGCCGAAAGCCACGTTGGTCACCCGGACGGTCCAGGCGATCTGGCCTGCCTGACCTTCGGAATCAACGGCGTTGCCGAAGCCCATTCCCTTGGTTCTCTCCATGTGCATCTGGGCCAACACGATGCTCTGGGTCGCCCGGTCCGCCTCTGAAACCTGGTCACGGGACCTGTGCTGGATGACGGCGATGGGTAGCACGCCCACCGTCAGGATCATCAACACCATCAGGATCTCCACCAGGCTGAAGCCGTCACGACCAAATCCGGGCAGGTGCCCGCAAGCCAACGTCCGTCTGATTTTTCGGTTCATTTTCTGCAGCATGGCTAGTGCACCTCCACAATGCCCGTGGGCATGAGATTCACCGTCATGGTCCCGGTGCTGTTGCTGATGTTGAATACGTTCGGATCGGCCATGCCCCAGGGATAGAAGTCGGACGTCTGGGTCAGGCCCAGATCAAGGCCGTGCTCGAAGTTCTTTTCCCGGATGATGTCCCCGGTAATGGGGTTGGTCACCTGGTAACCGGCGGGGGTGCTCGAGAACCGCAGGATCGTTGCCGTGGAGATGGACAGTGTGCGGGTGTACTGAAGATCTGCCGCCAGACGGTCGGCGTGGGTCTGCAGACGATTCGAATTGACATAGCGGAAAATCGGCGGCGCCGCTATTCCCGCGATTACGCCCACGATGGCCACGACCACCATCAACTCGATCAGGTTGAATCCCTGCCTGCTGCATTTGAAGCGCGGCATTTTTCTCCACCTCGCGAATATTGTTTTGCCCATGGTTCAATCCCCCGGGGCCCTTGGTTCAATCCCCCGGAGGTAGTGTATCGGTACCCTATTTCGGGACTTTTTCCCGTCCCCTTGAGGGTTTTCTCAGGATTCGGGCACGCCGAACACCACCGGGCACACTTAGCCCCTCCGAAAGGGAAGCAAAGGTCGTGCCGTGGTCCGGGGCTTGAAATCGGCCGTTATTGTGGAATTGAGAGGGGTTTTCAAAACGTGCGGGGGCAATGCGCAATAACCAGCCCCTTTGGGCTGGCGCTTTGCAATGATCCGTAGGGCGTTTGCGGGACTGTCAGTTACCGTGCAAGGACCGGGCCCGACACGATGGATCAGGAATCAGAAGACGGTTCGTCCACCAGCACCGCGCCCTCGCGGGACACGAGGCGATTGAGCTCCTCCTCGGTCAGGCGCAGGGTCGCCAGACAAATGTCGGCCTCGAACTCCTGTTCCAGCACCGAACCTGTCCGGTGAAAAGTGCTGAGGCAGTGAAGATTGGAAATGGGCAGCCGAACGGTGCGGATCAATTCGTTTCCCGTCAGGCGGGACAGGATGTTATCACGCAGCGTGGTGGTGCCCTCCTCCGTGCGGCCGGCCACGAAAACGGCGTCGGGGTAGCTGCGGGAAAAGCGGTTGATGAACAACTCGGCATCCACCAGGTCCATTTTATTGAACACCACCAGCGTGGGTTTTTCCTTGGGTACGATTTCCTTCAGGACGGTATTGACCGAGGCGATCTGGTGCTCCGGATCCTCGCTCGAGGCGTCGACCACGTGAACCATCAGGTCGGCGTCGCGCACCTCCTGCAGGGTGGCCTTGAAGCTCTCCACCAGGTGGTGGGGCAACCGCCGAATGAACCCCACGGTATCGGTCAGAAGGAAGCGGCGCCGTTCATCGACGTCGACCCGGCGGGTGGTGGCGTCCAGTGTGGCGAAGAGCTGATCCTTCACATAGACCCCGGCTCCGGTAATGCCGTTCATCAACGTCGACTTGCCCGCGTTGGTGTAGCCTATCAGGGTGGCGGTAAAAACCCCTTCGCGCGAACGCACCTGGGTTTGCCTGGTGATTTCAATGTCCTCGAGGGCTTTTTTCAGGGCGGCGATACGCCTGTTGACGAGGCGCCGGTCCGTTTCCAGCTGGGTTTCACCGGGCCCGCGTGTTCCGATCCCGCCGGCCTGGCGTTCAAGGTGCAGCCACAGGCGGGTCAGCCGCGGCAGCAGGTATTGGAGCTGGGCGAGCTCGACCTGGATCCGGGCCTGTTTCGTGTTGGCGTGTTTGGCGAAGATATCCAGGATCAACTCGGTTCGATCCAGGATATTCACCTCCAGGTCTTTCTCCAGATTGCGCCCCTGGGCCGGAGACAGGTCGTTGTCGAAGAGCACCAGGGTGGCCTCTGTCTCCTCGACCAGTTCCTTCAGCTCTTCGAGTTTGCCCTTGCCCAGAAAAGACCGTGGCGCCGGCCGCGCCCGGCGTTGCCCCACTTGACCCACCACGTCGGCGCCGGCGGTATCGGCCAGGCGCTCCAGTTCGGCCAGATCCGCATCGCCCCCCATGCCGCCGGACCAGGCCATCGGCAGGTGTACCCCGACCAGAATAGCCCGCTCGCGTGGAACTTCCGTCGAAAACCCTGATTCCTCATCGCGCCTGGTTCCCATGTCACTCCGAATTGTTGTTGGTGGATTCGGCCACGGCGCCCTGCTCTATCTCAAGGCTCCAATTTTCCCATTCCGCGAAGGCCGTGGCAAGTTCCGCGTCGGCTGCGGCACACTGGTTCGCCAATTCCAAGCGGCGGTCATTGTCCAGGTCCGGTGAACCCATTTCCGCCAGCGCGGTTTCCTTCGCGGACTCCAGTTCCAGGATTTTTTCCTCGACCTCGTTTATCCATTGTTGCCGGCGCTTGATTTCGTTCTTGCTCATCGTAGCAGTTCCCGCGCCGGTCGGGGTCGTTGCCGGCCGGTTTTCTTTCCGGCCCCGGTTCCGCCCGGAGGCCTCGGTACCGACCGGGGCCGCCGCCTGCTGTTCCTGTTTCCGCTTCCAAACATAATCGGCATAGTTCCCCGCGAAAACCCGTACCTCGCCGTCTCCTGAAAATATGATCAACTTTTTAACGATCTTGTCCATGAAGCGGCGGTCGTGGGAAACGACCACCATGGTGCCGGTAAATTCGTCCAGCGCCGCTTCGAGGGATTCACGGCTGCGGATATCCAGATGGTTGGTCGGTTCATCCAGCAGCAGGGTGTTGTGGCTTTCCTTGATCAGCCGCAATAGCGAAAGCCGCCCGCGCTCACCCCCGGACAGAAGACTAACCTGGCGATCATGCAGGTCCTCGCCAAAACCGAACGCCCCCAGAAAAGACCGGTGTTCACCCAGGGTGGGAACCGGGTCCACGGAAATCATCTCGGTCAGAACGGTGTTGTGGTCCGAGACTCCGGTCAGCTCCTGATCGTAGAAACCCAGATCCACGTTGTGCCCGATCACCACCCGGCCCGCGTCCGGAATGATCCGGCCGGCCATCATTTTCAACAGGGTGGACTTGCCGCAGCCGTTGGGGCCAATGATGCCGATGCGGTCCCCCCGGGAGATATGCAGGTCCAGGTCCGACATCAGGGTGCGCCCGTCCCAGCCCTTGGCCAGCCCTTCGGTTTCCAGCACCGTACCCCCGCTGGGCCTCACGGGAGTCAGATGAAAACGGAACAGCCCCGGTTCGGTGGAGGGCTTTTCCAGCCTTTCCTCCTTGTCCAGCTGCTTGCGGCGCGACTGGGCCTGTTTGGTTTTCTGGCCCTCGATGTTGCGCCGGATGTAATCCTCGGTCTGGCGAATTTTTGTCTGCTGCCGCTGCCAGGCATTGAGGTCCTGCTGGTATCGCAGCTGGCTTTGCTCGTCGAAAAAGGAATAGTTGCCCGAGTAGCTGATCAGCCGGCCCCGGTCCAGGTGCAGCGTTTTTCGGGCGACCCGGTCCAGAAATTGACGGTCGTGGGAAACGAGAACCACCGCGCCGGGGTAGGATTCGAGAAAACCCTCCAGCCATTCACATGATTCCAGGTCCAGATGGTTGGTCGGTTCGTCGAGCAGCAGAAGGTCGGCGTTTCTCAAAAGCACGGTCGCCAGGGCGGCCCGCCTTCGTTCTCCCCCGGACAATTGATTCACCGGCCGGTCCCAGGTTTCCGGCATCAACCCCACACCCTGCAGTGCCGTTTCCAACCGGGCCTTCATGGTGTATCCGTTCAGGTGTTCGAACTCGTCCTGGAGTTTTCCCTGCTGTTCCACAAGTTCCGCCTGTTGCGCCGGGTCCGCATGGGCGATTTCCGCGGCAACCAGGGCCAGCTTTCCTTCGATTTCCCGTTCCCTGGTGAAGGCCGAACCCGCCACGGTTTCCAGAAGCAGTCCCGAATCGCTTGCCGCGGGGTCGATGGTCGTTTCCTGCCGCAGCATCCTGATGGTCGCCGACCCCATGATCTGGCGCGTTCCGCCGTGCAGTTGAAGCTCACCCGACAGGGCCGCCAGCAAAGTGGTTTTTCCAGCCCCGTTCGCCCCGACCAGGGCGTATTTCACCCCCGACTGGAGGGCGATGTTGACCCCTCTGAGGATCTTCTCCCGGCCGTAGTCGAAGTATGCGTTCTGTAGGGAAAGCAGGGCCATTCGCGGCGATTTCCTTTATTTGTCCTATTGGCGTTTCCGGATATGAGGCGCTTCGTGGGTTGGCCCGTGGGTTGGCCCGTGGGTGTGCTTCGAGTGAATTCGGGATGTCCTCGTCGCGATTCTTCGAATCGCATCCTGTGGATTACCCGAATTCACTCGAAGCACACCCACGGGCCAACAGCCAAGTGCCCCATATCCGGAAAGGGCAAATGGAACAATAATGGGAAACGCCGCGAATAGGTAACTTTCCCTTGAGGGCGGGAATCCCCAACGGCCAATCTTGATTGTTCGGTTTAAGTCCCCTCCGATTTCCGAGAGGGCCTCTTTGGGTCGGGCGGGTGATGGTGGTGTGTGTTTCGGAAGAATTTGGTACTCCGCAGGATGCGATTCAAAGAATCGCGACGAGGACCACCAAATTCTTCCGAAACACACACCGCCATCAGGCACCCAACGTAAAAAGGCCCTCCCGGAATCCGGAAGGGCCTTAAATCAACAGAGCTACTTAGGCAACAGCGTGCGGACTCTTCCTGAACTTCAGCGGCGAAAGGCCGCAGCGGTCCTTGAAGGTCCTCGAGAAGTGGGCCAGGCTATTAAAGCCGCACTTCTTGCTGATCGCGTCCACCGAGAGGTCAAAACGCCGCAAGAGACTCTTGGCGTTTTCGACCCGGACCTGGATCAGATAGTCGCTAAAACTCATGCCCACTTCGGAACGGAACAGGTTCGAGAAGTAGCCGGGGGAAAGGTTGACCGTTTCGGCCATCTTGTCCCGGTTGATGTTCTCGTGGAAATGCGCGAGCACGTAACGGCACGCGTATTCCGCCCGGTAGTCCTGGAGTGTGTGGGAGGCATGTACCGTCTGGCCGTCCTCGGTAACAAGGACGATCTCCGGCAGGTTGTCATTCCAAAGTTCTTCGTTGCCGGGAAGCGGGGCGACGCTGGAGTCCAACCGGGCTCCTTTTCCACCCTCGAGAGCTCCGTCTCCGTTTCCGCGAATCTGGCCAAAGGCCGGCGCGGTGACCCGGTTCAGGAACTCGGTAACGAAATGCGCGGTCTTGACCACGTTTGATTTCTGGGAAACCAATACCGGCGCGTTCGTAATTTGCTGATACCTGGCCAGAACACCACGCAGCGCATTGGTGGTTTCGGCCGAGTAGACAAAAACGAACCCGGTGGTGGTCAACGCATCCGTCGACTCCCCTTTTTGCAGCCTGTGCATCAGGATCTGGGATCCAAACAGGGCCAGACACAATTCCGTAGGATTGGCCTCGGTCTGAGGACAGAGAAACAGAATCCTCTGGCTCTCTTCCCGACCGTGTACCAACTGCCTCGGATAGGTTGGAAACTCTATCACGAAGCTGGTCCAGGGCTCCTGTTGTGCTTCAAGCCGTTCTTCCACAATAATACCCCCAAGCTTTCTAGCTGGTTAGCAATTAAGCTTCTTGGGCAGCGCAAAGGTGACATAACTTCAAATTTCCTCTTCTGACGTTATAAATAATACGATGCCACCATATGCCTTGTCTATAAAAAATATGGATTATTTACGTTATTTTCGCCTTCATGGGCCAAAAATGGCTCATTCGGTGAATTTCTTTGCCTGAAATCACCGATTCTGAGAAAATAGCGGGTAAATTTGACGAATTTCGTGAGAGAATTTTGGGGAATCGTGCTTGTTTGTTCCCAAGGGAAAATTCGTCAGGGATTTAGCGGAATTGAGGGATCGTGAGCGAAATCCGGTAGCGATGTCAACGAATGAATACCAGCCTGCGCGTCACGCTCCAGTCATCCATCTGAAGTTTACAGAAATAGGTTCCCGAAGCCACCTTTCTGCCGAAGGCGTCGGTCCCGTTCCACTGGGCGGAGTAGTCCCCGGCGCCCAGGGTCGCCGAGTGGAGTGTTACCAGTTCCTGTCCGTTGATGCTGTAGATCTTGACCGATACGCGGGGCTGCCCGCCGGGCCAGGGCACATCTCCCTCGAGGCTGATCTCGGTCGGTTGGTCCTTGTCCCCCTTCCAGACAAAAGCTTCCTTCATCGTGCGGGGAACGGTAAAACGAATACTGATGATGTCGTTGAAGGGGTTGGGCCAGCCGATCAACAGATCCGGAGACAGGCTGAAGTTGTTCCTGTCCGATTTCAGGAGACGGGCCCGGTCTTCCGCAAACCCGCGGGCTACTTCCTCCACCGTTTCCGCCGCCGGATCAAGGGAGCCGGTTATGCCGGCAGGGGCCTCCCGGTCCTTGGGTTCATCTGACTGGAGATGGGCCTCGAAGGGGCGGCCGTCCAGGTAGCGGCCGGCAATTTCCACCGGGGCGGCGGCCACGTTGTTCGGGCTGCCGGCCAGGATATCTTCCCGGGGATCGAAGATAAATTCGAGGCGGCCCCGGGCCTGGTGGTTCAAAAAACCGGCCAGGGACAGGAAGGACCTCGCGCCCTGCAGCTCTCCATCCCGTGAATTATCAGCCATGGCACAGGTCCAGGCTATGGTCGACTCCCCGCCTTCGGCCGGCAGCCACCGGATTTCCCGCGGCGCGCCCAGCAACCGGCCGTCCACCCGGAACAGATCCGGATCCAGCAAACCGCACTGCCCGGGGGCAATCCCCGCCACAAGGGTCAATCCGCCATCCGCGGCTTTATCAAGGTCAAATTCCGGGGTGTCGGAGGACCGGCACACCGAGCAGGCCGGCGGCACGATCCAGCGGGCCTGGCGGTTGTCCACCGGGTCGGCCAAACCCTCGTAAAGACGCCGGGCCTCTCCCATGATCCGGTTCAACTGCAGCCAGGATTCGGCGGTACAGAGGGCCAGGGGAACCGGGTCTTTTCCCAGAGGAAGGTCGAGCTGGTTGTTTTCCATGAGGAACCGGGTCGATGATTTGTCATCCAGGATCATGACGCCCAACCACAGGTTGGTGCCCGCCGAACACGGGTCATCCCCCCAAGCCGGATCGTTCGGATTTACCTGACTGACCCGGCTTACGAAGGCCACCAGGCCGCCCTGGTCCGGCTGGCCGAGGGCTGAATGAAGAATGGAATTGAGCCCGGTTTCCTGCCATTCAGGGCCCGAAGTCCTGATGCGACACGTTCCCCCGCCGGCAGCTTTTTGGCCTCCGCCGGCGTTGAGAAAAACAGTGGTGCCCAGGCTCGGATGGCCCCAGTGGTAATATTCCATTTGAACGCTGCGGTTGCTCAGATGGACGGCCACCATGGCGTCGCTGATGGCCGCGAAGTCCTCGTCAATTTTTCCATCCTGGTCGTTGTCTTTGCCGTCGAGGGGATCTTCATCGACCAGGCCGTCGTTGTCGTCGTCCGCCCGGCTGGAAAAACCCCGGTGTCCGCCCTCCACACCCTCGCTCACGACCGCGTGAAAAGAATCGGACGGGCGGCGGCGGCGGGAATCGGTCACCGACACCAGTTCCGTTTGCAGCAAGGGGCTCGATGAACCGGAAGATATAATGGTCAGGCCACCTTCGTCGTCCACCAGGGCCGACAGGCCGGGCCGAAGTTCAAACCGGTGGATGGACGAATCCTCGCCCTGCCCGGCCGCGCCGGGGGTGGCGAGTCCTTCGAATAAAAGGAAAAACAGGAACAGGAATACCAGAGGACGAAAGGCCGCCCGGGTTCGGGGCGGCAATTCAGGACGGCTCAAATTTTGTTTCAATATGCTGGGCATGGGGGATTCTAGGGTTTTTTTCCGGCCGGAATCAACCCGGAAAGACACAAAGTCTCCCAAGTCTCCCAAACTGCTGCCCAAATTGTGGTTGTCGGGTTCATTATTTCCCTGTTCCGGCCCGGGTCCCCGCCCCGGGGGGCGGAGATCCGTGCAATCTGGAGGGTTTTAGTCCTGCGTTTCAGGTGTTTCCGGAGTCTCCGGGGTCTCCGGGGTCACGTCTTCGGTGCCTTCTTCGCTGTTGTCGCCGTCTTCCATTTCAGCCACGGCCTCCAGTGAGATCTTGGCAATCGATCCGACCAGGTCGTCCTTCTTCAGGTTGATGATTCTCACGCCCTGGGTGTTGCGGCTCTGCTTGCTGACCGAATCCAGCGCGATGCGGATCATGATCCCGTTGCGGGTGATCACCATCAGTTCCTCACCCGGATAGACGTCCCGGATGCCGAGCAGCGGTCCGTTGCGATCGCTGCACTTGATGGTAATCAGGCCCTTGCCGCCGCGTCGCTGGACACGGTAATCCTCCAGCGGTGTCCGTTTGCCGTAGCCGTTTTTGGTGATGGCCAGGAGGGTGACATCCTCGTCGGCGGGATTGACCACGACCATCCCGATAGCCTCTTCGCCGTCACGCAGGTTGATGCCCCGGACCCCGCGCGCGGTGCGGCCCATCGAGCGGCTGTCCGTCTCGTTGAAACGAATGGCCAGGCCGTTGCTGCTGGCGATGATGATGTCGCTTTCGCCGTTGGTTTCACGCACCGCCACCAGGTGCTCGCCCTCGAGCAGGTTGATGGCGCGGATGCCGGCCTGCCGCGGCCGCGAGAAGTCCGTCAACGGGGTCCGCTTGACGATACCCATGTTGGTCGCGAAGGCCAGATAGCTGTCCGCGCTGAATTCCCGCACCGGAACCACGGCATGTACCTTGTCGCCGGGCTGGATCTGGATCAGGTTCACGATGGGCTGACCCTTGGAGGTGCGCCCGGATTTGGGAATGCGGTGGACCTTCAACCAGTAGAGCTGCCCCTTCTGGGTGATCACCAGCAGGTACTGGTGGGTCGAGGCGACAAACAGGTTGTCCACGAAGTCCTCGTCCTTGGTCCCCATGGCGGTGATGCCTTTGCCGCCGCGCCCCTGCTGGCGATAGGTGTCCAGCGGGATACGTTTGGCATAGCCCTGGTTACTGATCGTCACGACCATGGGCTCGTCGGCGATCAGGTCCTCGATATCGATTTCGCCCTCGTCCTCGACGATGGTGGTGCGCCGGTCGTCACCGTAAGCCTGGCGCACCTCTTCCACCTCGTCGCGGATGATCTGGATCACCAGTTCCCGGCTGTCCAGAATGGCTTTCAGTTCGGTGATGCGCCCGATCAGGGCCAGGTATTCGTCCTCGATCTTCTGGCGCTCCAGTCCGGTCAGACGGGCCAGGCGCATATCCAGAATCGCCTGGGACTGGACTTCTGAAAGTCCGAACCGGCTCACCAGCCCCGCGCGGGCGGTTTCCGGGGATTCGCTGGTTTTGATCAGTTCGACGATCTCGTCGATGTTGTCCAGCGCAATGCGGTAGCCCTCGAGAAGATGGGCCCTTTCCTCGGCCTTGCGCAGTTCGTACTGCGTGCGCCGGATGATCACTTCTTCGCGGAATTTCAGGAATTCCAGCATCGTTTCCTTCATGGTCAACACCCGCGGCTGGTTGTTCACCAGGGCCAGGTTGATGACGCCGAAGGTGTTCTGCATCATGGTGTGGGAATAGAGCTTGTTGAGGATCACCTGGGGGAAGGCGTCTTTCTTCAACACGATCACGATACGCATTCCCTCGCGATCGCTCTCATCGCGCAGGTCGCTGATGCCCTCGATGGTCCCGCCGCGCACCAGGTTGGCGATCTTCTCGATCAGCGAAGACTTGTTCACCTGGTAGGGCAGTTCGCTGACGATGATCGTGGCCCGGCCGCTGTCGCTGATTTCTGTCTCGGACCGCGCCCGCACCACCACGCGGCCGCGGCCGGTGGTTATGTAGTCGTAGATGCCGCGCCGGCCGTGGATGATGCCGCCGGTGGGAAAATCGGGCCCCTCCACGTGTTCCAGCATGTCCGCAGGTTCGATGTCCGGATTGTCCAACACGGCGATCAGTCCGTCACATACCTCGCCCATGTTGTGGGGTGGGATCTTGGTGGCCATACCGACGGCGATGCCGTCGGCGCCGTTGACCAGAAGGTTGGGCACTTTCGAGGGCATGACCGAGGGCATCATGCGCGAGCCGTCGTAGTTGGGCACGAAGTCGACGGTTTCCTTGTCGAGATCGTGCATGATTTCCGTCGAGAATTTGGTCAGGCGCGCCTCGGTATACCTTTCGGCCGCCGCCCTGTCGCCGTCAACCGAGCCGAAGTTGCCCTGGCCGTCGACCTGGGGGTACCGCAGGCTGAAATCCTGGGCCATGCGCACCATGGTGTCGTACACCGCCGACGTTCCGTGCGGGTGGTAGTTACCGGTGGTATCGCCCGTGATCTTCGCCGATTTCCGGTAGGGCCGGCCCGGCTGCAGATTCAGGTCGTTCATGGCCGTCAGCACGCGGCGGTGCACCGGCTTCAGTCCGTCCCTGACATCGGGCAGCGCGCGGCTGATGATGACACTCATCGAGTATTCGATGTAGGACGTCCGCATCTTTTCGGTAATGCTCGCTTCGACGATGGTTTCGCCGCTGGAACCCAGGTCCGGAGTATTCGGCGTTTCCGGGGTTTCCGGAGTCTCGTTATCGGGGGTGTTTTTATCGTCGGCCATTCCTTGCCTCTGTTTTGCGCGGACACGCGTCCGCTTAGATTTCCCGAACCTCGAACTAGATGTCCAGGTCCTCGAGTTTGATCTGGGCCGCGTTTTCCTCGATGAAGCGGCGGCGCGGTTCGACTTCATCGCCCATCAGGGTGGTGAAGATGTGGTCGGCCTCGGCCGCGTCGTCCACCGTCACCCTGGTCATGGTGCGCGAGTCGGGATTCATGGTCGTTTCCCACAGTTGGTCGGGGTTCATTTCACCCAGGCCCTTGTAGCGCTGCAGGTAGATGCCCTTGTTCCCCATCTCTTCGGCCAGGCGGTCCTTCTGGATGTCGCTGTAGGCATAGATCTCGGTCTTGCCCTTCTTGAGCCGGTACAGCGGCGGTTCGGCGATGTACATGTAGCCATGGTCTATCACCTCGCGGAAGTGACGGAAGAACAGGGTCAGGATCAGGGTGCGGATATGGCTGCCGTCGACATCGGCGTCCGTCATGATGATGACCTTGTGATACCGCAGTTTGGTGATGTCGAAGACTCCCGCGCCCACCCCGGTGCCCAGGGCCGTGATGATGGTCCTGATTTCATCGTTGCCCAGCATCTTGTCCAGGCGGGCCTTCTCCACGTTCAGGATCTTGCCCTTCAGCGGCAGAATGGCCTGGAAACGCCTTTCGCGCCCCTGTTTGGCGGAGCCGCCGGCGCTGTCGCCCTCAACCAGGTAGATCTCGCATTCGGCCGGGTCGCGGCTGGAACAATCAGCCAGCTTGCCGGGCAGCGCGGCCGAATCCAGGGCTGATTTCCGTCGTGTCAGGTCGCGGGCCTTGCGCGCGGCTTCGCGTCCCTGGGCCGCGGCGATGCACTTGTTGATGATCCCCTTAGCTTCCTTGGGGTGTTCGTTCAGATACTCGCCCAGGTGGGTGTTGATCAGGGCCTCGACCTGGCCCTTGACTTCGGTGTTGCCCAGCTTGGTCTTGGTCTGTCCCTCGAACTGAGGCTCCGGGACCTTCACCGAAACGATGGCCGTCAGGCCCTCGCGCACGTCGTCGCCGGTGAAGCCCTTCATGTCCTTCTTCATCAGGCCGGATTTGTTGGCGTAGGCGTTGAGGGTCCTGGTCAGGCCGGCGCGGAAACCGGACAGATGGCTGCCGCCTTCGGTGGTGTTGATATTGTTGGCGAAGGTGAAAAGGGATTCGCTGTAGCCCTCGTTGTAGTCCATGGCCACTTCGACCTGGACGCCGTCCTTCTCCCCTTCGAAATAGACGGGCTCCGGACAGATCACCTGCCGGCTCTCGTTGAGCCAGCGCACATACTCCACGATGCCACCCGCGTAGTGGAAGGTTTCCTCGCGCGGGGTCTCCCCGCGTTCATCAGTGATGACGATATTGAGGTTCCGGTTCAGGAAGGCCAGTTCACGCAGGCGGCTGCGCAACGTCTCGAAGGAGAAGACCAGTTCGGGAAAGATCTGGTGATCGGGCTTGAAGGTGATCGTCGTGCCGGTCTTGTCCGGGGGGCACTCGCCGATTTCCTGCAGGGCGCCCACCAGGGCCCCGCGCTCGAAGTCCATCTGATAGATCTTGCCGTTGCGATAGACTTCGGCCTTCAACCATTCGGACAGGGCGTTCACGCAACTGACGCCCACGCCATGCAGGCCGCCGGACACCTTGTAACTGCCCTTGTCGAACTTGCCGCCGGCATGCAGGCTGGTCAGCACCACTTCCAGGGCGGGCTTGCCTTCGTCCTTGTGCATATCCACGGGAATACCGCGGCCATTGTCGACGACCTTTATGACGTCACCTTTTTCGATGGTAACCTGGATGTCGTCGCAATAGTCGGCCATCGCTTCATCGATGGAGTTGTCCACCACTTCGTACACCAGGTGATGCAGCCCCCGGGTGCTGGTGTCGCCGATGTACATGGCGGGCCGCTTGCGCACCGCCTCGAGGCCCTTCAGAACCTGGATGCCCTGGGCTGTATAATCCTTGGCCCCGGCGGCTCCGTTTGTTGCTTCGTTTGTTGCTTCGTTTTCTTGCGTCATTTGCCGTTCTTGCGCTTCCTGCCTCGATACGGCCGGTCCCACCACTGGATTTCCGTGACGGTCCCTTCGCCGAACATGGCGTTGAATTTTTGGATGATCATCGGCACCAGCATGGTGACTTCCTGCCGCCAGGCGCCGTGATCCGCTTCGAGCACCAGGACCCCGTCCACGAGGTCCACCGCCCGGGAGTGGCTGGCTATTTCATCGCCGACGATTTCACGCCAGCGCAGCAGCGCAGCCCGTTCCTCCATCCGGTCGTGAAGACCGTACCGCCGCAACGCGCCCTCAATGAGGCGGGAGACGGGTAAAGGTCCGTCGCGCTTTGCACTCATCCTGTAGATATCTCTTCCGGGGTTTGTTCAGGTTCGAATCACGGCAGCTCGTCCGTCGCCTCCGTAAATACACCCTCTTGCACGTTCCAGGCCTTGATTTCCTCCGGGCGCCAATTGGCAATGTCGTCGGCCCGGGCCGTGGCGACAAACACCTGGTGATGGCGGGAGGACATTTCCTGCAGCCTGCGCGTGCGATGCCGGTCCAGTTCACTGAATATGTCGTCGAAAAACAGGACTGGTCGAATGTTGCGTTTCTGGTAAAGCACGTCGCTGCGCGCCAGGATCATGGCGATGGCCGCGGTGCGGGTCTCGCCCTGCGATCCGAAGACCCGCAGATCCACCCCGTTCAAGAGAACTTCGAAGTCGTCCAACTGGGGTCCGATCAGCGGTCTGCAGCGCCGAATTTCCGAGTCCATAATATAGTCGATTTCAGTGAAAATATCCGCTGCCAATCGCTCTTTTTGAAAAGGTTTTTCCGGATCATTTTTCAGGTGTGATTTTACGCATTCCAGATTTGGGCAGTAGCTGAAAGACAGGCGCAACTCATTGTCCGTAAGTAGTTTATGGTTGGAATAAGAAAAAGGGGTCAAAAGGTCGGCATACTCGCGCCTCCCGGAGCAGACCTCGGCCGCGTGAACCGACAACTCGCGGTTCCACGACTCCAGTTCCCGGCGGGCTTCCGCAGGGTTCGTCATCCCTTTTTTAAGATCCCGCAACAAGCCGGTTTTTTGCCTGGTTACCCTTTGCAGGGCGGTCAGGTGGGATAAAAAAAGCGGGTCGAACTCGGACAAGCCGTGGTCGGTGAAGTGGCGCCGCCGCTGGGGTGCTCCCCGCACCAGGCGGATGCTGTCGGGGTTGAAAAAAACCGTAACCAGCCTGCCCACCAGATCGGCGCGTCGGCGCACTGCTTCCCCGTCCAGGCGAAACCTGCGGCTCCCTGAGCGCTCCAACCCGAACTCACAGGACAACACCGAACCGGACTCCTCCTCCACCTCCAGGGACACGTGAAGCGCCTCTGCGGTAAAATTGATCAGGTCGTCTGATTTACTGCTGCGGTGGGAGCGGCCGAGGGCCAGATAGTTGAGGGCTTCCAGCAGATTGGTCTTGCCTTCACCATTTCGCCCGAGGACAAGGTTGACCCCGGGCGAAAAGGTTAGACTCGTTTCTTTCAGGTTCCTGAATCCGTTAACGGTTGCAGACAGAATCCGCAAACTAGTCGCCGGCCAGACGCAGGGGCATCAGCAAACAGAGCACCCCGGTCTCTTCACCGGCCTCGTTCACCGGCTTGATCAGGGCCGCGCTCTGGGAATCCTTCAGCGACAGAACGATGGAATCGGACTTGATGTTCTTCAGGATGTCCTGCAGATAACCAAAGTTGAACCCTATCTCCAGGGCTTCGCCCTCATAGGAGACCGGTATTTCGTCTTCGGACTGGCTGCCCTCGGTGCCGCGGGCTGAAAGCTCCATGCGCCCGTTTTCAATGCCCAGTTTTATCTGGCTGGTGATGCGGTCGGCCGTGATCGAGACCCGTCTGATGGTCTGCGAGAAATCGGCCTTGTCCAGTGTGATGTCCTTGTCGTTGTCCTGGGGAATGACGGCGTTGTAGTCGGGGAACGGTCCCTCGAGCAGCCGCGTGTGGAGCACCGTGGAGCCGGCGCGGAACGACAGCTGGTTCTCCCCCATGAACATCGTGACGTTTCCGGAAGCGGCTTCCTCTTCGCTGAGTCCCCCCACCACTCGGGGCAACTGACGCAGCCCGGCGGTGTCGACGATCATTTCCCGATCACCGGGAACGGCCCAGTCCATGCTGCGCGTGCTGCGCGCCAAACGGTGGGCATCGGTGGCGACCAGGGTCAGGGAATCGGTACGGATTTCCCAGAGAATACCCATCAGCGCCGGGCGGGTTTCATCCCTGGAAACGGAATACTGGGTCTCGTTGATCATGTCGATCAAAAGAGCGGCTTCCATATCGAGCCCGTTTTTTTCTTCCAGTTGCTTGAGAGCGGGATATTCATCCACGTTCATGGTGTTTTCAGTCATCCGGGCCTTGCCGCTGACCAGTTGGATCTGTTTGCCCTTCTGGGAAATGACCACGGAACCGGAACGCAGGGTCCGAACGAACGGCACGAACTTGATCGCGGGAATGGCCACCTTGCCTTCATCCTTGATCGTGACCTTGTCCGTGTTGGTGGTGATGGAGATATCGAGGTTCGTGGCCGACAGGGTCAAGCGACCCTCGGCAACTTCCACCAGAACGCAGGTCAGAATCGGCAGGGTGGTTTTGGTGGGCACCACGTTGGCGATAATATCCAGGGCCTTCTGTAAATCCTCTTGCTGGATCTCGAACTTCACTGTGCCGTCCTCCGGTCAAGGTTATCTGCCGTGCGGTACCGTTCTTCGCGCGGATCGCCATGATAGGAGATCGACCCGCTCGGATCAAGTCCGCGCTTTCCCTTCTTCATTCATGATATATATAGAAAATATGTAGTAGATATAGGGGTTGGTAATTCGTTGATAAGTTTTATAAAAAGCCTTCAAACCTGCTCCTGTCCAGTTAAAAGGGGTTTTTTGAGCTTCCCCGGTTCTTGGATAAGTCCGGGGATATCCGGACCAGTCATCAACGCTTTACCCACACCCTGTTTCAGTCTACCCGCCGGGCCGGAATAATACCCTGTTTATCCACGTCTATCCCCAGGGTTTTCCCCATCAAAAGATAGGGTTTTTCCACGATAATAAAGGGCAAAACCCGCCGGACACCGTCCTGGAGGACATGATATCACCCTGCCATCGTTTGCGGGAGGTAGGCGGAGATCCGGCGAGGCCTATTTTCTGCCTCGTACGCGGTCCTGAATATCCAGAACGGCGCCCCTGAAACGGGGATCGGTCTTCATGTCCCCCGTTATTTTCTGGCAGGCATGGGAAACAGTTGAATGGTCGCGTCCGCCGAAGGCGCGCCCAATCTGGTTGAGGGACGATCCGGTCATTTCCCGCGCAAGGTACATCGCGATCTGACGGGCCCGGGCCAGGTCCTGGGTGCGTCGTTTGGACTTGAGTTGATCGACGGTCAGATCGTGGACGTCGCCCACAACCTTCATGACATCGGCGATCTTCACAGGCCCGGTGGAACTTCCCTGGAAAAAGGAGGAGAGAACCTCAGAGGCCATTTCCAGAGAAATTTCTCGCCCAGTCAGACTCGCGAAAGCAAGGAGACGAATCAACGCCCCTTCGAGACGGCGGATATTATCAGTGATGTTTTCCGCGATGTAAGAGATGACATCATCGGAAATATAGATGTCGTTGACCTCGACCTTGCGCTTGAGAATGGCCATGCGGGTTTCCAGATTCGGGGGCTGGATATCCGTAATGAGGCCCCATTCGAACCTTGAGCGCAGACGTTCCTCGAGGGTGGTGATCTCCTTGGGAGAACGGTCGCTGGTCAGGATAATCTGTTTTTTCAGATCGTAGAGCGCGTTGAAGGTGTGGAAAAACTCCTCTTGGGTCGATTCCTTGCCGGCCAGGAAGGCCACGTCATCGACCAGGAGCACATCGACGCTGCGATACTTCATCTTGAATTCGGGCGTCCGGTTGTCGCGGATGGATCCGATCAGGTCGTTCATGAAGTTTTCAGCGGTGATATAGCAGATTTTCTTGTCCGGGTTTTGTGCCCCGACGGCATTGCCGACCGCGTGCATCAGGTGGGTTTTTCCCAACCCCACGCCGCCGTGTATAAACAGGGGGTTAAAATGGTCGCCCGGATTGTTGGCCACCGCGGTGGCGGCCGCAAAAGCCAGATCGGTTCCCGACCCGACCACAAAGTTGGCAAACGTGTAGTCCTTGTTGATGTTGTACAGGGTTGCCGGCCGGGATACAGGGGTGTTGTTCAAATGAATAACGGGTGCATTGGGGGATTCGGCTGATCTCGGAGAATCCAAAATCGCAGATGGCTCCGCGGAGCCGGTATCTGCCCGGGAACCAATGGGGGCCGGGACATCAAGGGCCG
Source organism: Candidatus Krumholzibacteriia bacterium (assembly GCA_030592845.1). Classification (GTDB taxonomy): domain Bacteria; phylum Krumholzibacteriota; class Krumholzibacteriia; order LZORAL124-64-63; family LZORAL124-64-63; genus JAGLCY01. The sequence goes on from JAUVII010000021.1 coordinate 28,925, forward strand.
GGGAAGCGTCACTAACCCCAAGGGCGAAGCTGATATCCCTCCCAAAATAGGCGGAACCGGCCTCGTTGAGCGAGGTCAGGTGGTGTTCACTGAACCAATCCATGAAAAAATGATTAGGGCAGGCTACCTTCAGTAAACTGTTTTTCGGCTCGCCTTCGGAGCTGTCCGGATTTTTATCGGGGGCCCCGTTTTCCTTTTCAGGAAGCAAGGGAAGAAACCAAGTGTTAAAAGTCTGTTTGGCTACTTTCTGGCGAACAACATCCAATATCTCCGGCCAGTAGGTATCCAGATTTGCCATGAATAAACCCAAGACCCTTTCCCTCGTTAATTACTCCACTTTTCCACCGAGTTACCAACAGAGAAGCGAAACCACAAAAACCATGTCTAGAAACAGGTTAGATGATAAAACAACCAGGGAGGGAAAAGTTATCCACGACAAACGGCGCGGTGGATAACTTTTTCTTCACCCCTGGCGGTTATCTCCACCTGTGGGCGAAATTAGCATGGAGAAAGTTCACGGTGCAAGTGATTTTTCGTGAAAAAGTTAATTTCCTCTTAACCTGATATTTTATTGGGTGATAGGATTTTCGGTGTTTTTTCCGGAGGTCCCGGAAGCCGTGGGCGGGGTTTTCACCACCCCGGCTTCGACCCCGCTCGGGGCATTTGCCGGTGTGGATAACCCGCTGTTTTCCTTGACACTGGGGCGCAAGGTTATTAATCTTTCGCGCTGACAAGAAAACCTAAAAGGAGAGATCCGTGAAGCGGACATTTCAACCCAGTAATTTAAAGCGAGCCCGTCGGCACGGATTCCGGAAACGGATGTCGACCAAGGCCGGCCGCCTGGTACTTAAACGTCGCCGGGCCAAGGGGCGCAAGCGCATTTCCGCCTGATCTCCCTTGATGTCGGAAAATTGCCCTGCAAACAGTTAAAGTGTTGTGACTGGTATGACTGCATGGCGACCACTGACAAAAAAGAGCGAATTTCACAAGGTCTACGAGCAGGGCGCCAAACAAGTTGGGCGCTTGCTTGTAGTTTACCTGTTACCCGCCGATGACATGGCGCGGGCCGTGGTTGCCAGTAAAAAAGTCGGCAACGCGGTCAAAAGAAACAGAGCCAAGCGGCTCTTGCGGGAGGCCCTCCGCCAGGGGGATTTGGGCCATCCGGACGCTTTTTCAGACCGTGTCATAGGCATTCCAAAGAGGCTGCAGCGAGATTCCGGAAGTGAAACCGGAGATCTCCGCGCGGTAGAGGGACTGTGGGTCGTCCTGATCGCCCGCCGGAACATTCTGGGGGC
>JAUVII010000104.1 GCA_030592845.1 Candidatus Krumholzibacteriia bacterium
CCAACAGGTCGTCCACCATCAGGGCCATGGCCCCGGAGCCCACGCCAACGGCGCCCAATTCGAATTCGTAGAGATTGACCCAGCCGGTGAAAAACAGGTCATCCACGGGACCGGATACCGCCCCCTGGCCGTTCAGGCGTCCCGCGGTGGGCGGCAAGCCCCAATCCGGCGGCATGGTATTGATGTTCTCCGAGTTGACGCTTACATAGCCGTCGAAATTGCCCGCCGTATCGGCCACTCCTTCCAGCATGCCGTGAAGGTTGCCGTACATGATTTCGATACGGTTGAAATATACCGAATCGCCGACGGCGACGACTTCCACGTAACAGGTATCGAACGGCATGATCTCAATGAACCCGCCGCGCAGCACGCCGGTGACCCGCGTCCATTCCGGGTTGAGGGATGTTTCAATCCGTAACCGGCCCACACCGTCGGTACGGGGCATTTCGTCGCCACCGGGAATCAGTCCCCGGGAAAGGTCGACGTTGCTGACATCACCTTCCAGAACGAAGGTGACGGACTGCGCATCACTGATATCGAACCTGCCCCCGCCCTCGAACACGGCGCCGTTGATGGTGCCGGCCATATCCTTGAGCAGGACCTCTTCGGAACTGATGATCGCGCTTCCGGACATGTCCTGCGCCTGGAAGCCTTCCACTTCCCCGCTGAATACTCCCTCGTAGAAAACCAGATCGCCCGACTTCCTGAAGGTGCCCACGATTTCCCCGGCCGCGTTGAAACCGAGGGTCTGGTCGATGAGGCTCTCCACCTCCGCCACCGATATGTTTTTTCCGGAGACGGCGATGTCCAGCTCTCCGTCCCAGCGGCGCCCGCCGTCCACATGGACCGGATTCCCGTTCACCTTTCCGCTCAAACCGGCCACTTCGATTCCCTCGGGCCCCACCCGGACCTCGCCACGAAGTCCGGTCAGTTTACTTTCGTGGGTCTCCCAGTCCACGTCGCAGCCCCTGAGAAGAGCCCGCACTTCGTCGCCGGTCCGCAATTCACACTGCAGGTCGATGCGGGGGATCCGCTGAACCGTGCGTCCGCCGGAGTCGGAAAATTCGAGGAAGGCGTCCCGCACCACCAGATGGTCTATCAGGATCGAGGGCAACCCGAGATCTATGATGTCGGAATCATCCCCGCTGGTGGTGTCGTTTCCGGCCATGGAATAAATCTCAGGGTTCGCCACGACCACCCGGCGCAGGTGCGGCACCGCACCGAGGGCTTCGGTGAATTTGAAATCCACCGTCACCGTATCGGCGGACATCAGGGTCAGGCCGCCGGATTTGCCGGGCAGGGTCAGGGACACCCCGTAGAGGTCCAGTCCTTCGAAGGTCCGCACCCGGAAGTCCCGGACCCGCAGCCCCCCACCCTCGATCCGCAGCAGATGGCGACTGACCAGGTTCGAGCCGTAGGGAGCGATCAAGGCCGGATGGGAACCCATCCAGTAGATCACCCCAACGATCACCAGCCAGGCGACGATAAGAGGCAGTTTCTGTGGTCTCACCCAACGCATCAGAACGGGTACCCCAGGGAAAAGTGCCAAAGGACCTTCGGGTCCTGGACGTCACGGGTTTCACTGACATAGCGCACGCGTTTCAGTGGGAAACCAACATCCACGCGGACGGGTCCGAAAGGAGTGCCAAAACGAATTCCCGTACCGTAACTGTAACGATAATCCCAATCCTTCGTGGACGCCGGGTCCTGCGGGTCTCCGGGATTGGAGGTCAGCCGGAACCCCGTCATCCGCACATCCCTCAACTGGGCCCAGACGTTGCCGCCCTCGAAGAAGAACACGCTCGAAAATTTCCACCGCCGCAACAGCGGAAGGGGGAACCGCCATTCCACGTTGGTCAGCATCAGATAGTTGCCGCCACGGGCAGGATTGTCGGGCAGAAGCACATCCGACGAATAGTTCAGACGATCGAGTTCATCCTGGTCCGTCACCTGGGGTCCCAGGGAATTGTGCCGGTAACCGCGCACGGTCGAGGATCCTCCGGCGAAAAACCGATCGTCGTAAGGCACCCCGTCCGCTCCCTTGTCCAGGGATCGCCCATAGGGACGGGTCCCGCCCAACATGAAACGCAGGGCCAGGACACCACCGATCGGCGTATGGTGATAGTTGTGCCAGGCCGTGGACCATTTGAAGAAGCTGAAATCGCCACCCATCAACCCGCCGGCAAGCTTCGCTGTCAACACGGAATAACTTCCCCGGGTCGGTTTGAAAAGGTCATCGCGATGATCGATGTAGGCGGCCCAGTTGATCGAACGTGTCTGATCCGAGGTTGCACCGAGTTCGTCGAAGCGGACCTTCAAACTGTCCGGCGCGTAGGGATGAACGGTGGGCGAGGTGATCTTGAGTCCCAGGAAGGCGCTGTGCCTCACCCGGCGGCTGGCTCTCCAGGTCGTACCAACGTTAAAACCATTGCTGACCATGTTCAGACCCGACTCTCCGCGGGTCTCACGTTTTGTATAGAGATTAAGGTCGAAACTATAGCGGCTATTACGGATATGGGGATTGACATACTCCGCGTCGACACGGTAGTTGATCTGGCCCTGGTCAAACCTGATGGGGTTGCCCACCACATCCTCCACGTTCCACGAAACGCGGGTGCGGATCTGGAAACGCCTCCCGGTGCCCCAGAGATTATAGTGCCCCCAGGAAGCCAGGACCCGGATCCTTTCGAGACTTCCCACCCCGACGCCGAACTCGTAAAAAGCCGGTTTGCGTTCGATGACCCGCACCAGCAGGTCCGCCCGGCCGATGGTCGTGTCCACGGACACCGGCACAATGGTCACGTCACGGAAAAGGGCGGTGGCCAGCAGCTGGCGCCGCGAATCCTCGACCAGTTGCCAGTACAGGGGCTGGCCTTCCTTGATCAGCAGTTCCCGGGTAAGAAGGTTGTCATGGGTGGCGACATTTCCGGCCAATTTGATCTCACCGACGTAATAGTCCAGCCCCGGCCTGATCGTATAGGTAACAAAAGCCAGGTAGCCGGGTCCGTCGGGAGAGTCCTGGATCGTCATGGCGGACTGAACCGTCGCGTCGAGATGGGCTTCCTTCCGGTACAGGTCACGAATTGCATAGAGGTCGCCACCGAAGGCATTCAGGTCCGCCGGAGCGGGTTTGCCCTCCAAAAGGTACATGGCCTTGCGCAACTCATCTTCACTGATGGGACCGTTCCCCTCGAAGGAAACCCCGCCGATCATGGTTTGCAGGCCCTCCACAATGAAGATGTGAAGCACATCTCCTTCCTGGTCGACCGTGGATATGGAATCGAGGCGCGCGGAAACCTGATGGAACCCGCGGTTGCGGTAGAACGTTTCCAGCAGACCCACCTGGGTATCCACCAGATGGGGCCGGTATTTGGGAACATGCAGGGGACGTTTCCAGGTCGCTTCCTGGATCTGCAGAAGATTCTTGAGTTCACCGGAAGAATAAGTGGAGTTGCCCGTAATCTCGATCTTGGCCAGACGGTGGGTTTCCAGACCGTAGTCAAGCTCCTCGTCCGCGAAAGAGGTTCCCGCCATGGGGCTTAGCAGGCAAGTGGCGCAGACTGCCATCAGGACAAAACGGCACCGGGCAGGTTGCCGCATTCCGCTGTCTGACGTCTCGCCCAAGATCAAACCCTGCTCCGTCCGATACCCGCCCCGGTAATATTCGTGGAAAAACCGGGTCGCTGATGTTATGTCCTATTCCAGGTTCGCGGCGTCAGCAGTTCGCCCATCGATTCAAAATTCCGGAGCCGCTGTCGGGCACCGGCGACCATCACCTCGAACCCAGACCGGGGAAAACGGCCATGACGACAAAAACCCCTTCCCGCTGCCTTGGTTTCCTTCTCCTTCTGATCTGCCTGCTGCCGGCTGCCGGCTGCGAAAAGGACGACCAGCCGTTGACCCTGGATGATCTTTCCGGCGGCGAATTCGTATTCGTGGAACGCATGGTCATCCTTGAACGGGCCAAAACCGTGGCTCTTCTGGACCGCCCCGCCGGTGACGCGCTCCTGGATTCACTGGCCGCCGATTGGGGCGACAGCTCCCTGTCGCGGACCCTGGCCGGAGCGCCCGATGATCCCCTGCGTGCCGAGGCCGTGGCCGCCCTGCTCCGCCGCATCCTGGCCGCCGAACAGGATTCCCTGAGGGTTTCGTCACCCCATGACCGCATGGCCAGTCCCCTGCCCGTTCCGGTCCCCGAAACTCCGGAGCCCGACCCCGAAACCAAGGATGGCGCCGGCGCCAAAAACTAGTGTCCGGTCACCTTCCACACATCGAGCACGACCACGAACGTCATGAACAGCAACAGGATGATCAGGCCCACCTGGGTGGCGATGGCCTGCAGCCTTTCGGGTACGGGCTTGCCTCCCCGGACAACTTCGAGCAACAGAAACAAAACGTGTCCGCCATCCAGAACGGGGATCGGCAGCAGGTTCAACAGAAACAGGTTGATGGAGAAAAACGCGACAAAGTACATCAGGTGCGAAAAACTCCAGCTCAACATCTCACCGGCAGCCTGGCCGATCCTGAGGGGACCGCCCACGGCGTCCAGTCCCAGCCGCCGCATCACGAAATCCCGCAGCACCCCGGCGGTGATCCGGATGGTCCCGATGGTCCGCCCGTAGCCCATGGCCACGGCGGTGCCCAGACCTACTTTTTCATAGGCGTAAAATGGTTCCATGAAGATGCGGCCCTTCATGACTCCCGGCTGCACTTCCTTGAGTTCGGGAATCACGATTCCGCTCATGAGCTGATCATCCCGCATCCAGACGATTTCAATTTCCGTCTCGGGGTTGTCGTTGATGATACCGGCGATGCCACTGAAGGAAGTCACGGTACTGCCGTTCACCGACTGCACCACATCGCCCAACTGCAAGCCGAGGTCGGCGGCGGGACCGTTCCGCTTCACCAGACCAACGGTTGTATTCCAGACTTCCAGGCCAAGGGACCAGTACCCGGCTTCGCTGTCGAACAGAGGTTGGATTTCCAGGCTGACAGTCTGGCCGTCACGCCTGACTACCACCAGCGAGGGCGACACGACTCCGGATTTTCGAAATTCCACCGGAACCAGGGCCTCTTCGATTTCCCCCCAGTTGTCCATGTCGCTGCCGTTGACCGTCAGGATCTCATCACCGGCCTTGAATTCGGCCGTCATGGCAGGGGAATCGGCACGGACTTCGCCCACCGTGGTGAAGGGAATGTTCTGCAGACCGTTGCTCAGGACCAATCCCGTATAGAGCAGGAACGAAAGCACCAGGTTGAACAGGGGACCGGCGACAAAAACCAGAAACCTCTCCCATGCCGGACGCGCATTCAACCGCCGGTGCGGCGGGATATGATCGTCGATTCCGGCGACCTCGGCGTTGCCTTCCTCGGTACCCAGGGGATATTTTCTTTCCGTCCCGGTTCCGGTATCCTGGATTTCCTCCATCACCCCTTCGCCGGCCATCTTGACGTATCCCCCGAACGGAATGGCTGACAGCACGTATTCCGTTTCCCCCCAGCGCTTGCGCAGGAATTTGGGGCCGATGCCAATGGAAAAGGTCTTCACGTAGATCCCGAACAGTTTGCAGAACAGGAAATGCCCCAGTTCGTGGACGATGACCACGAGTCCCAGGGTCAGCAGAAAAGCGAAGATCGTTATCGGGAAGTTGCTGGACAAATCGACCTCATTTGCCGGCGGCAGACCAACGGTCGATATGACCGGTAGCCGTCCTGCGGGCTTGTTTATCGACAGCCAAAGCCGTGGCGAGGTCTGGGACCCCGGAATGAGCTTCAGCGGTCAGGCATTCTTCTATGATGTTCGGGATGTCCCCGAACCGGATTCGGCCGCCAAGTAGAGCCGCGACGGCTTCCTCGTTGGCGGCATTGAGAACAATGGGCGCGGACCCGCCCGCGGCACCGGCCTCGCGGGCCAGACGCAGGCAGGGGAAACGCACCGGATCAGGAGCTTCAAACAGAAGTGATCCGGTTTCCAGCAAATCTAGCCTGCCCGTCTCCAGGGGCCAATGCTTTTCCCCACTTATGGCGTATTGCAGGGGAATGCGCATATCCGGGGTCCCCAGTTGGGCCAGCAGGGCCCCGTCGACAAACTCCACCAGGGAGTGAACGATGGAGCCGGGGTGCACCACCACCTCGATATTTTCATATGGCACCCCGAACAGGTGATGGGCCTCGATGATTTCAAGCCCCTTGTTCATCAGGGTCGCCGAATCAACAGTGATCTTGGGTCCCATGTTCCAGGTGGGATGATCCAGGACCTGTTCCAGGGTGACCGAAGACAGATCCGCGGCACTGGTCTGCCGGAAGGGACCGCCGGAAGCCGTCAGGATCAGGCGAGCGATCTCCTCTTCCTTCCGGCCGGATAAACACTGGGCAATGGCCGCGTGTTCCGAATCCACCGGCAGGATCTCGGCGCCGCCCGCGAAAACCGCTTCGGCCACCAGGGATCCTCCGACCACCAGGGATTCCTTGTTGGCCAGGGCTATCCTCATTCCCAGGGCCGCCGCCGCAAGGGTCGGTTCGAGCCCGATCGCGCCCACCAGTCCGTTGACCAGACAGTGGGCGCCGTCCGCTTCGGTGACCGCTTCGACAAGACCCAAGGGCCCCGGGACCAGCAACCTATCCCTCAAAGCCGGAATGCGGGCCGCCTCGGCGTGTGCCACCGCATCCGTCACCGCCACTAAGGGGGGCTCGTGTGAAGGGCAGGCCGCGGCCAGATCATCGAGCAGGTGAACCAGTTCACTGACCCGCGAGCGGCACCCGACGGCGACCACCTGGAGTTTATCCGGATGGCGTTTGACCAGATCCAGGGTCTGGGTCCCGATGGAACCAGTGGCCCCCAATACGACCAGACGCAGAGGCCGCGGAAAATCCAGCAGGGGACGGCCGCAGGGGTAGAGGGAGATCTCGGGGCAATGTTCACTTGAACTTGAATTCATGATGCGGGACACCCCCCTCCCTGCGGGTCGGATGATCAGACGATAAAGAACCGGAAGTAGTAATAAAGAACCGGAACGGTGAAAAGCAGTGAATCGAAGCGATCCAGGACACCTCCATGACCCGGGATCAACTCCGCGGAATCCTTGATGCCCACATCTCGCTTGATCATGGATTCCACCAGGTCACCCAACTGCGCCATCACTCCGGCGACCAGACCGACAACCGTAGCTGCCAGCGGGGTCAGAAAAGGCGTCAGGCCCTTCGCGCAGATCCAACCGCAAAAGCCCGCGGCCAGAAGTCCACCCACGGCGCCCTCCACCGTCTTGTTCGGACTGATCCGGGGCATCAGCTTGTGACGTCCGAACGCCACTCCGAACAGGTAAGCCCCGGTGTCGGTGGACCAGGTCACCAGGGCGGCGAAAAATACCAACCGGGCGCCAATGTAATCCTCCACACCCAGAGCCGCGGGGAGCTGCCGCATCATCACCAGATGACTGCCCATCCAGCCGATATACATGATCCCGAAAATCGTCACCGCGATGTGGGCGAGGGATTTCGACATGTCCTTGCGGAACAGCTCGCGCACCATGATGAGCAGCAGGCTGCCGGTCAGGATCAGCGGGACCCCCACCCCTTCGCGCCAGGCGTACCAGCTGATGGCCATGGCGCAAAAATAGCCCAGGGCCTCGAAGGGTTCGTACCCTTTGGCCTTCATCAAAACGTAGAATTCCCTCAGGCCGAGCAGGATGATCAGATCCGCCAGAACCAGGAAAAACAAACCGCCCCGCAGGGTGATGAAGTAGAGGCAGGGAACCATCACCAGAATGACGGCCAACCGGGGCAGGATCCCCGCGTTCAGGAACCGGCGCCATGCTGACGGCCGAGGTGCTTCAGGGGGGGCGCCCGGAGAAACCGAGTGGCCCGACGGTTGCTGGATGGAGGAGGGCTGTTTGTTGTCCCCGCTCACGGACGCACCTTCAGCATGCGCTTCCAGCGGGCCGGATCCAGCAGGGAATCCCCGGAGGCTGTCTCGCCGCCGGCCCGATCCTGGGGCAACGCGCCGAAGCGTCTTTCGCGGTTCTGGTAGTCCGCCACCGAGAGCAGCAATTCCGTCTGATCGAAGTCAGGCCACAATACGGGTGTGACCAGCATTTCCGAATAGGCCGTCTGCCAGAGCAGAAAATTGCTGAGACGGCCTTCACCACTGGTGCGGATGACCAGATCCGGATCCGGCAGATCCGGCGAATAGAGCCCCTCGGCGAAGGTATCCTCGGAAACATCATCGGGAGTGAATTCGCCAGCCTGGAGCCGTTCGGCCAGATGCAGGGCCGCCCGCAGGATTTCCTGCCGGCCCCCGTAAGCAAGGGCCAGGTTAAGCGTCAGACCTTTGTTGTCCGCCAGGGAATCAATGGACTTCTGCAGGGCGTCCCGCGCCTTGTCCGGCAAAAGGTCGAGGGCCCCGCTGGCGGTCAGTCGAACCCCGCGGCGATTGAGCTCGTCCCGTTCGGCGGACAGGGTCTCCTGCAGAAAATGCCAGAGGGCTTTTACTTCGGCCACCGGACGGTTGAAGTTTTCCTGGCTGAAAGTGTAGAGGGTCAGGACATCGATACCGAGCCGGCCGCAGATTTCCACACACCTTCTGACGGAATGCCTGCCCGCGCGGTGACCGGCCAGCCGCGGCAGAAAACGTTTTTTGGCCCACCGGCCATTACCGTCCATGATGATGGCGATATGCTTCGGCAGATCCCCACGCTCGATCACCCGTGCAGCCAGGTCATCCAGGCCCAGATTTACCAAATTTTTCATGTCATGCGGTAAGGCCATATGAAACGATCCCCTACAGCGCCATGATTTCGTTCTGCTTGGCGGTGACGATTTTGTCGATCTCCTCGCAGAAGCGGTCGGTCAGCTTCTGGACTTCGTCACGATCACCGTGAAGTTCGTCCTCGGTAATGTCCCCGTCCTTTTGTTCCTTCTTCAGGGAATCATTGGCCTCCTGGCGAACCTTGCGGACGGCGATTTTTCCTTCTTCACCGAACTCCCGGGCCTGCTTGCCCAGATCCATGCGGCTTTCCTCGGTCAATTCGGGGATCTGGATGCGGATCATCATGCCGTCGCTGGCGGGATTGAAGCCCAGATTGCCGGCCTGAATTGCCTTTTCAATGGCACCGATGGATCCCCGGTCGAAGGGCTTGACGGTCAGCAGCCGGGGTTCGGGCACCGCCACGGTGGCCAACTGGTTAAGCGGGGTCAGCGCTCCGTAGTAATCGACCTTGACCCCGTCGAGCATGGCGGGCGTAGCCTTCCCCGTGCGAATGCGGCTGAGCCGGCCCTTCACGATGTCGATCGCTTCATCCATGGACATTTCCGCGGTTTCCTTGACGTCGGCGCTCATGACTGTGTCTCCTTTTTGATCCACGTTCCAGGCTGGTCGCCGCCGATGGCGTTGACGAGATTTTCAGGATCCGAGATATCAAATACGAACATTGGAAGTCCCTGTTCCGCGCACAAGGTAACCGCGGTCAGGTCCATCACCTCAAGCCGCCGATCGATGACTTCATCGTAGGTCAGGTGTTCGAAGCGAATCGCGTCGTCGAACTTGTTGGGATCCTTGTCGTAGACGCCGTCGACCTGGGTTCCCTTGAACAGGGCGTCCGCACTTATCTCCAGGGCGCGCAGGGCGGCGGCCGAATCGGTGGTGAAGTAGGGATTGCCGGTCCCTCCGGCGAAGAGCAGCACGTGGCCCGACTGCATCAGGCCCAGGGCCTCATCCCGGGCAAATGATTTGGTCAGGGGGCGGTGTTCCCGGGGACTGAAGATCTTGGACCGGAGCCCTTCGGCGCGCAGATAGTCCCGCATGATCGCGGCGTTCATCACCGTGCCGAGCATGCCCACGTTGTCGGCGGTCACGCGGTCGACGATTTCAAGATTTGCCGACCTGGCGCGGAAAATATTCCCCGCACCGACCACGATACCCACCTGGACGCCCTGTTGAATGATCTGCGCCAGGGCCTGGGCCAATCCGGTAAGTTTCCGGTGGCTGTACTGTTCGCCATCGGACATGAGGGCTTCGCCGCTCAATTTCAGGAGGATACGTGTAAATTTCACCGGCGGGCGACCTTTCCTTGTTGGTTCCTGGGTCAGGATCCCCAAATGTTCCCGGACTGGCATTCTACAAAAAAAGCCCGGGCCAAACGACCCGGGCTATGAGGCGTTCCAGGCTAATTGCCGATCTGGAAGCGTGCGAAACGCTTGATCTGCATATTTTCGCCCAGGGAGCCGATGATGGACTTCAGATAGTCCTCCACCTTCATATCCGGATCCTTGACGTACTTCTGCTCGAGCAGACAAATTTCACTGTAATACTTGTCCACCTTGCCTTCAACAATCTTGTCGATCATTTCGGCGGGCTTGCCCTGCTCCTGCATCTGGCCCACGTAGATCTCCTTCTCCTTTTCGATCAGGGAAGGATCTACTTCTTCGCGGGTAACGGCGATGGGGCTGGCCGCGGCGATGTGCATGGCCACGTTGTGGACAAATTCCTGGAAATCGTCGGTACGGGCCACAAAATCGGTTTCACAGGCCACTTCCAGCAGGACGCCGACCTTGCCGCCCATGTGGATATAGCTGCCCACGATGCCCTGGCTGGTGGCCCGGCCTTCCTTCTTGGTAGCCGAGGCGATTCCCTTTTTACGCAGGTAGTCGCCGGCCTTGTCCATGTCGCCGTCGGTCTCCATGAGAGCCTTCTTGCAATCCATCATCCCTGCGTTCGTGGCCTCACGCAGCTCCTTGACCATCTTCGCGGTGATATCCATGACTCCTCCAGATCTCCCGAACCGGCGGCGGTCCGGGCCGCGGCGGGAGAGTTGATGACTTCGGCGTTTGGAACGCCGATCCATTAATGTTAAGGGGGCCCCACCCCGGTTGGGGCCGGGCCCGCTCGAAATAATCTCGCGTCAGTCC
>JAUVII010000013.1 GCA_030592845.1 Candidatus Krumholzibacteriia bacterium
GCCATGTCAACTCCATGATACAGCCCGTCGAACATACGACAGGTCGAAAAATTCCAGACCGTGAATATACCTTTCGCGTGGCCGTCTGCAAATCACGGATTTCGCCCGCGGCGGGTTGACAGGAAAGATTCGACCCGCTAGATTGATCGCCGCCGGTCGGATAGCCGACCCGGCCTTCGGAAAGCGTGCCCAGGTGGCGGAATTGGTAGACGCGCTACGTTCAGGTCGTAGTGGGGGTAACCTCGTGGGAGTTCGAGTCTCCCCCTGGGCACCATGCTTTCCTAAGATGCAAATCCCACCCGCCTCTCCCTTTACGGAGAGGTTTTTTGATTCCCGGCATGTTTTCTGCAAATCCCCCGTTCAGCGACCAGGGCCAATGTGCCTGAAATCGCCGTAACGTGTTGTTTTTCAAGCCATTCATGGCAATAAAGCCCTTCTTGCGACCCGGAGGCGACCATGCGCTGGATCGATATCATCCTGCCGGAACCCACAATTCACCAGGAATTGGACACGCATTTGGCTGCCGCAGCCGATTTGGCGGCCCAGATTCCCCTTCTGCAGGAAAAATCCGGCCTGGATTCGGTCAGGGTCCTGGAGGTCATGGAACAGGCCGGTCAGGAAATCTTTAACGGTCTTACGGCCCTGGATCCCGAAACATTTTCCCCCTCCAGGGGCGGCTCGTCCGGTGATATGCCCGTTTTGGGCCAAGAGGAGCACGACGACCTCATAGGATACCATATCGTCACCAATGACGATTGGGTGGGATTGCCCTGGACCTGGTTGCACAGCGGGGTGGGATTTTTACTTGAGAAACACCCCATTTGTTCAGCGACCCGCGGCTCATGCCTGCCCGAGGGGAATCATTTCCGGCCCTGGATGCAGCGTTTGACCCGGGCCCCGTTTTTGGTCGGGGAAGCGGGCGGCCACACTTTGAAGGATACTCTTTCCCAACTCAGACCGGAAAATTCAGGCCGTCCCGAGATGCTTTTTGTTCCCGGCCACAGCGATCGTGAAAGGCGCAAACTGATCTACCGCGAGGCCGAACTGATCGAAGCCGCCCTGGAGCACGCCTGCCAGGGAGAAACATTGATCAACCTGGATCTGCCCCTCGAACCGGTGACCCCCAGCGACTTGATCAAACAGGGTTTCCAGTATCAGGCCATCCATTTCGCCGGTCCCACCAGCAAGCCCGCGCAGCCCAGCGACACCTTCGGTGAATTCTGGATGGACCGCCTGATCGAAGAGACCACCTTGCCGGATGCCCAGGAACTTGAAGATGCCATGGGGATCGAGGGCGAAGTCCTTGGCGTGGATCCGGTCACCTCCCTGCTCGACGACATCGCCGAAAGATACGAAAACGCGGACCCGGTCCTGGACACTGTTTCCGTTTACCGGGCCGGGTCAACCGAAGCGGGGAGCAGACATGATTCCCCCGCCGGCGAAAGCCAGGGCGGCCGGACGAGTAGCCACGACCCCTCCCGGTCCTGGCTGCTGGACGACGGGCCGGTCCATCCCGAACATCTGGAGCGGAACGGCGCGCTGCCTCCCCTGATCTTTTCCAACAGTTACCAGGCCATGCCCACCCTGGGAAATCGCTTCGTGCAGGCAGGAGCTTCCACTTTCATCGGACCGGTGGTGCCTCTGTTCAGCCGCCCGGCCCGCAGGTTCGCCGGTCACTGCTATTCCGCTTTGGGCCAGGGATGGTGCGCGGGAGCCGCGGTGTGGAAAGCGGCACAGGTTTGCCGGCGGGAACTGGGCGACGAGCACCCCGCCTGGCTCAGCTATGGAATCCAGGGTTGCGGCCGGTTATCACTGCAATACCTCTAGTCAGACAGAGGAAACCTTGCGATCAGATCGATCAATTCGTCATGGACCAGGCCATTGGTCGCCACCAGGTCCGCCCCCCCCGGCACGTAATCACGTCCCAGGTGATCGCTGATTCTTCCTCCCGCCTCACGAATGAGCAGAAGGCCCGCGGCCACGTCGTAGCTGTGGATGGGACCTTTGAAGCTGGCCACCAGGGCATCGTAGCTGCCGGACGCCACCCGCGCCAACTCCAGGGCGATGGCCCCCACTTTCCTGATCTTCATGGTTTCCAGAAACATGGCCTGCAGCAAATGCGGATTGCGGATGAACCGGCCGTTCTTCTTGAACTGGGTTCCAATCACGGCGTCGGACATCCGTGATCTGGTACTGACGGAAAGTTGCCTTCCGTTGAGCCGCGCCCCGCCGCCCAGGGTGGCGGTGAATGCGTCATCCATCATCGGTTGATAGACACAAGCCGCAAGGACCCCGTCCTCTTCCATCAGGGCCAGGCTGGTGCAGAATCCGGGCAGCCCGAGAGCGAAATTCAAGGTGCCGTCCACCGGGTCCAGATGCCACGACCGGCCCGACCGTCCCACGGCGCCGACGCCTTCGTAATCGGACCCCAATTCCTCTCCCACGATTCCGTCCTCCGGAAATTCCTCACCGATGCGCCTCCGCAACATTATTTCGATTTCCAGATCCGCCGCGGTGACCGCCTGCTTGCCCTCCTTGAACCGCAGCTCGCCCGTTTGACGGTAATGACGTTTGGCAATGCCCCCCGCTTCGGCAGCCCAAGCCATCATCCTGGCTTCCAGATGCCCGGGTTCGGATTTCATGAATTCCATTATCGGTTGTCCTTATGTTCTTCCAGTCCCCGCTCAATAAGTGAAGCCAACTCCCCGGCCCCCTGTCTGACATTGGCCACGATGGCCTCGATTTCCCCCGGCGAAGCATTGTCCTGATGGATACCCACCACCGCGACCACGGTCCGGCCCGATGCCTTGCCCAGAATTTCCGCGCATTCGGTCGCCAAGGGGCCTTCCCGGTGGCCGGACATCTCGTTGGCGGCTTTCAGCTCGCCCTTTTTCGCGCTGTCCCAAACGGCCACGGCGCCGACGTGAGCTTTCCCGCCGGTAACCAGCAGCAAATAATCCCGCCCCTGGCTCAACAATTCCAGATTGACGCGGGACCGGTTCGAACCCACTGTCAGCAGGGCGACAGGCCTTTTTTCCCGGTCCGCTTTTCCCCGGACGGGTCCACTCGTATTTTCATGCTTCATCCCGATGCAACCCCCGGGCCGTGGCATTCGTCATAATGACGGGAATGCAAACCGGTTTCTTTCAATTGTTCATTCACCTGGCGAATATCGACATCGGGTCAAGGGTAAGGGATGCCCCGGTTGGAAATACAGGGTATATTTTCCCCAGGAGACCGGGAACTTAATATGGGATCCGCCTGTTAGCGGCTGAATCCCACGACATAAACCGACTTGTTCCGGTAAACGGCCGGAGCTGGTGCGGAAACGGAGCGCCATGCCAGCCGAACGGCTGCACCCCAATCCCCTGTCGGGAGTATACAGGCTGCTCACGTCCCGGGGCACTCATCTTGTCATAGGAGTGCTCACGGTGCTTGGCGTGCTGTTCAGTGGGTATGACGCCACCAGAACCCGCCCCAGTGATGGAACCGTATGGCTGCTCGGCCGTCCCCAGCTCGAAGTCCTCGATATCCTTTCCCGCCAGACAGGCGAGCCCACCACCCTGAAGCGGGGCGATATCATTGAAGGCATCGACGCCACCTTTTTCAATTCCCCCCAGAAGGCCGCCCAGGTCCTGAAGAGGCAGACTCCCGGCACGGATGTCACCTACTTTATCAAACGTGAGGGAATCGGGATGAAAATCCAGGTTCCGTTGACCTCCACCCGGGTGAACATCAGGGACTACTCCGTGAACGTGATATTGGCCCTGGTGTACCTGATCATCGGGTTTGCGGTGTATCTGCGCAGCGGCAACGAGCGACCCGCCGGTCTCTTTTTCCTGCTCTGCATGATGTTCGCCCTCTACTTCATGACGAACCTGCAGCAGGCCAGCTATTTTCTCGGGGCCATCATCACCCAGAACATGGGAGCCTTCGCGCGCTTCATGCTGCCCGCGGTGTTCCTGCATTTTTTCCTGGTCTTTCCCCGCAAGAAGCTGACCCTGACCAGGCACCCGTTTTTGGCGCCGCTACTTTACATCATGCCCATGATGTTCTACGTCCGCTTCACCCTCGACCAGTTCATCGGCGCCGAAGGCGCGAAAATTAACGCCACCAGCTGGATCGTCCTGGGAATCTATTACGTGTTCGGGCTGAGCGCCCTGTTGCACGGTTACTTCAGTTACCGCGACCCCCTGATGAGGCAACGGGTCCGCATCCTTACCTTCGGCACTCTTGCCGCGGTGATCCCTTTCCTGATCTTCAAGATCGGACTCGAGGAGCTGACCTTTCAGACGGGTCTGACGCGGCTCGGCGCGGTGCCCCTGGCCGCCATCCCCATCTCATTCGGTTATTGCGTGGCCCGTTATCAGGTCCTGCAGATCGACCTGCTGATGAAACGCAACCTGGCCTACGGGCTGTTGACGGGATTGATCTGGATCACCTATCTCGGCGGCGTGTGGTGGCTGGGCAGCCAGGCATTGACCCTCGTTCCCGGATCCAGCCCCCTGGTTGCCGCCGGCACCACCCTGGCCATCGCCGCGGCCCTGTGGCCCGCCCGGGTCCGCGCCCAGCAATCCCTGGACAACCGGTTCTACCATTCGCGCGACAACATGGCCGCCCTGATCGAGGAGTTCAGCAAGGAGATACCCCGGCTTATCCAGAGGGACCAGTTGCTGCAAAGGGTCGGCCGGCGTTTGCGGGACGTGCTGAACCTGCCCGGCATGGCGGTTTATCTCGTGGATGCCGAGGACGGATTCCCCACCTTCGACATGGTGGGACAGGTCCGGGGTAGGCCCTTGGTAACGGACCTGTCCGAAGATTCCGACGAAGACAGCGAGGGGCCCCGCCACGTCAGGGAAATCAGGTACCCCAAACAGCTGGTGCTTCAATCGGTGGCCCAGGTGCTGCAGAACCACGGAGAACCTTTCTGGACCGAGGCGGGAGACCTGAACCTGGTCGACGACCGCCAGGCGATCACCCGGGAACAGGTCGAGCTCAAGGCCAGGGCCAGGGAGCAGCAGTTCCTGATGGACAACGGCATCCAGCTTTTGATCCCCATGGTGACCCAGGGCCGGCTGGTGGGAATCGTGGCCCTTCCGGGTCGTCCCGGTGACGGCGATTACCAGGTCCATGAACTGCAGCTGTTGACCATCGTGGCCGGCCAGGTCGCCCTGCAGATCGAAAACTCCCGTCTCTACGAGGAAGAAATCGTCAAACAGAAGCTCGAGGAAGAGATGGCCATGGCCCGCCAGATCCAGGCCCGGTTACTGCCTGCCACCCTGCCGGTCATCAAGGGTGTGCAGATGGACGCGGTGAACATCTCGAGCAAGCAGGTGTCCGGCGACTACTACGACCTGATCGAGAGGGATGACGGACGGCTGGCCATCATCATCGCCGATGTCAGCGGCAAAGGCATGCCGGCCTCCATCCTGGCCTCGAACATCCAGGCGGCCCTGCGCGCCCAGTGCTACACCTGCGAATCGCCCGCCCTGGTTCTCGAACGAATCAATCTGCAGATCCATGCCAGCACCGACCCGCAACATTTCGCGACCCTGTTTCTGGCCGTGTTCGATCCCGAAACGCACCAGTTGATCTACAGCTCAGGCGGCCACAACGCTCCGGTCCTGATGAGGAGCGACGGCCGGCTCGAACTTCTGGAAAAAGGCGGACTGCCTTTGGGAGCCTTTGATTTCGGCTCCTACGAAGAGGAAACGATTCAGATGGATGAAGGCGACCTTCTCTTCCTGTACACCGACGGCTTGACCGAGACCCAGGATCCGGCCGGCGAAGAGGAATACGGTGAAGACCGGCTCAATCGTCTGCTTTACAACCAGCGCAAAAACCCTGTGTCCGATGTATTCCAGACCGTGAACCGTGAACTGGCGGAATTCAGCGGCCGCGAAGACGCCGACGACGACATCACCATGGTGGGTTTGAAAATCATGGAGATGAGCGACGCCGCAGTGACGGAAGCGGGGAGTCCCTGACCCCCGGCCCGTAAAATTAAATTTGCGGGAAGTGCAACAACAATGGGCATTTGCCCGTAAAGATCCTGTTGTTTGTGATGGCGAACCCGTTTTTGGGGTGCGCGATCACCCCTTGGCTTTTTGACGGAGGCATCGTTTTGAAGTGGATGATCACGGGTTTGATGGTCGCCTTAGTCCTTATCGGACTTGGTTTTATGCTGAACGGCGGGAACGGGCGCGATCAGATATCCGACAGTCCCGAAGCCATCAGGCTCTGTGAGGAAGGCACCGAGGACTACAATGCCTTCAGGTGGGAATCCGCCGTCGAAAAGCTCGGACAGTCCCTTGAGCTGGACCCGACCCTCGCCGAAGCCTCCATTTCCCGGGCCCTCGCGTACAGCCGTCTGGGTGAAAAGGATGAAGCCAAGGCCGAGGCCGCCCGCGCCGACAGCCTGACCCTGATGATCGAAAATGACCAGCGCCGCATGGTTGCCCAGCTCCGGCTCAGCAGATGGGGCAAATCGCCATTCTATGGGATGCGCGACTCCATTCTGGTGCGTCTGGTAACCGAAGCCCCCGACAATATCCATGTACTGGAGGCCCAGGCCGGCAATGCCATGTATTCCGGTGACCCCGAAGAGTCCGAAAAAGCCTGGCTCAGGGTACTGGAGGTCGATCCCAACTACGCCAGCAGCTACAACAATCTCGGCTACCTGGAACTGAACCGCGGCAACTACGAGAAGGCCATCGAATACATGCGGAAGTACTCCTTCCTGGCTCCGGACCTGGCCAACCCCCACGACTCCCTCGGTGAAGTCCTGATGGTGCTGGGGCGCTACGAAGAAGCCGAGGCTGAATTCAGGACTTCGATCAAGATGCAGCCCGACTTCTACCACTCCCTGATCAACCTGGGAAAAACATACATCTCGCGCGGACAGTTGAAGACCGGGCTGGACATTCTTGAAAAAGTCCGCGGCCAGGTTGCCAACAGTGATATTCAGAGGAAGGTGGACCACGACATCGTGTCAACCTTCCTGGTGGCCGGTCTGGATAAAGAACTGGGACGAATGATCGCCATCTACAGTGGCCGTTATCCCGACGACGAAAACACCCCCATCTACCGGGGCATCAGCATGGCCTACATGGGCAGGGTGGAAGAGGGCCGGGCGGTCCTGGACTCCACCGTCGCCGTTTGGCGCAAGGGTAATGAATACCAAAAATATCCCATGGTTAAACAGAACATCGACTCGGCCGCCTTCCAGTTCTCCGCCCTGTTGGCCGATGTGGTGGAGGATCACGAACTGGCCGTTGAATACTGGAAGAAATCCATGGATGCCGCCGGTGATTCCAAACCCTTCCACGACATGTGGTATCCACGTTACCGTTGGGCATCGGCCCTCCACGCCTCCGGCCGGTCAGCCGAGGCGCTCGAGGTCATGCATCCCGTTCTTGCGGTCAATCCCCGAGTCATCAACTATCTGGTACTCAAGGTCGAATGCCACCTGGCCCTCAGGCAGGGCGAGATGGCGCGTCAGGCTCTCAAGCAGCTTCAGTGGAGCCTGGATAAATCCGATCAGGACTTCCCACCGCGGCTAAAAGCCGAAGAGTTGACTCTTCAGGTTTCCGCTTTGGCGGCTGGCGGCTGATCTCCAGATCCATGCCTTGATGCTTTTGCGGGACGCGGGGCCGCTACATCCATGTAGCGGCCTCGCTCGCGTTACGGGCCCTTGCGCCATCCTGGCTCCGGGTCCTCCACGACGCCCGGAAAATGACCAAGGCATGGACCAGAAGACCAGGCACCAACACCCAAAGCCAAAACCCTCAAACTCTTGGCTTGGTAGGTGGGTGGTGGGACGGAAACGGGACAACTGTCGATAAAGGGGCATCCGCAGGCCCGGAGCCATGGATGGCGGAGGCCCGAGGACAGAGAAGGCGCTGCATGGATGCAGCGCCTTCGTCCCCTTTATCGACAGTTGTTCCGTTTCCGTCTCAGGTACCCGCCCTAGACCTCCTGGAAGAAGTAAGGCGCCAGACACTGAACGATCTTGTCGTAGGTTTCCGGGTAAAGCCCCCACACCGTGGCGGCCACGGAGCTGAGCAGACTGTTGCCGTCCTGGGGCGTGAAGCAATACCCACTGATGATTTTCCCGTCCTCCGAAACATGGATCGTATCGATGGGCATGACCGACTGGTTCAGAATGCGGCCGTTGAATCCATGATCCCTGCCGAAGGAAAACACACTGTTGGCGGTGGTCTTGTAGGTTACGGCCACCCGGTCGTCGTCGATTACCCGCTGAATGATCTCATCCCGCGTCACCGGCTTTTCCACCTTCATGGTGAACTGGATGATGTGCATGAGCTGGCTGTTCATCTTCATGGCGCTGCTGAACAGGTTCAGGTCATACTCGGGACCCTTGGTCTGGTAGAGGTGCCAGGCGTCGCGCGCGTGGTGCGTGCCGAACCGGAGGTCCTTGTGGTTACCCACCTGGGGGCTGGGTACAAACTTGTCGTCCTGGCTGATGTCGTTGGACCGCCGCATGCAGATGAAGCGGCCTTCAGTCAGGTTTTCCGGCCCCTGATCGGCGATGCCGAACATCTTGATCAGCACCGAAAGGTTGTGGGTGTTGCAACTGACGATCTGCAGGTACTTGTCCTTGTTGACATCCAGCACCTCGTCATTGATGCCGCGGGCGTACTGCTTGCCGAAGCCGAATTCACTCCCCTGGGCAATGAACAGGTCGGTGTTATCCTCATACTTGCTGTACAGGCTTTCCTTCATCGCGTTGCCGCTGGGCGTGCAGTCGACCACCACCTTGGACATCTCCATGGCCTCTTCGGTGGTGTGTTCGATTTTCAGACCCATCTTTTCGAATCCGGACACCTGTTCCTTGTCCGTGACCAGGCGCGCGCCCCGGCGCAGAAGGTTCTGAACCTTGCTGCGGTCGTTCAACAACGGTGTCCGTTTGTGAAACAGGACCTCGTCGATGCCCAACTGGGCTTTGAAGTTGCAGAGCAGACCGATCAACGGCTCCCCGATGGTGCCGGTCCCGATAACGAGAACCGATTTGGACCCCATCATTTTCTTCTCCTTTTCCCCGTTGAAACCACGGTCGATTTACCAAATCAAAACCGTGATCAGGTTTCAGGCAGTGCCCATCTTTCATGGGGCAGGACCTCTACAGGTCGCGCGAAGAACTTATCAGTCGGATAATTAAGGAAATTACTCACTCTGCTGGTGTAGATACAAGCAAATTCCATAAGTTGTCTGCCCAAACGGCTGGCGGCCCTTCCTTCGCGGAAAAGGGACTCCCAGTGGGGATTGAAAACCGACCGCAGATTCCTCTGGAGACGGGCCCTTTGGCCCAGCGCATCCCCCACCAGTTTGTCCAGTTCGGCGATGCGGTCATTGGTCCGGTCATCGACCGCCCGCAGGTGGTCCCGTTCCATGATCAGATCCTCCAGCTTTTCCTCCAGAACGGCCAGGGCCTGCCAGTCATCCCGCAACGGCCGCAGGGCCGCCACCTCCTCCTCCACCTCCGGGACGATCATGGCGGTCCGCCAGCCCACGCTCTTTTTGCTGCGCAGGATGTCGCCGTAGGTATGGTCTCCGAAGTAGAGGATTTCGTCGCCGCCGCAGCCGATCATCTTTTCCAGGAAAAAGGAGTCGCCGCCCACGTAGCAGTGGCCCTTGCGGTTGGGCATCTGGGGAAAGGCCCCCTGCTCCACCGGTTCGCCATCTCCGCGGGCCACGAAAAAACCCGGTTTGCGGGAAAAGCAGACCACCAGGTCGAAAATCCCCTCCCAGGACCCCTTTTTTCCCCCGATCAGGTGATCCATGACCGCCGCGGTGTAGGACACTTCAGAATTCGTGAGCAGGAAGAGCTTTTTCCCTGCCTTGCGGTACTTGCTCAGGGTGGGCAGAAGATTGGGATCTTTCAGGAAAAAGGAATCCAGGTCGGCCGTGATCCTGGCCTTGAGGGAGCCGTCGGCGTGCAGGGTGTCCACCGCTCCGCGGATATCGTCGTAAAGGGTATGAAAGTCCATGTCCAGCAGGCCGCGTTTGGTTTCCTTCAGATGCACCAAGGAGGCGTAAAGGCTCCCTTCGGGCAGATCAAACAGGGTGTCGAATACACGGTACCTGGTTGTTCCCAAACGGATACCGCCTCGCGGATACCGGTTCCGGCGCTCATCCCGGTCGAGGAATTTCCGTCCGTGGCGCGCCCGGGTGACATGATTGTAGGCATCGATCTTAAGCAGGTTGCCCAGCTTTTTATCTACCACCAGCCCGCGGATGGCCGCCTCGGGTTCCCAATCGATGGAACGGATTTCCTCGGAATAACCCTTGTCCCTGATCAGGGCCTCGATGGCCATGACGAAACTCAGGTGATTGAAATTGTCGGTATTGTAGACGGCCAGGGTATGGTCCATATCGAAGCCGACCGCGGCGATGGAATCCATGCGCAGGTTGCGGTTGGTGAAAACCCGGCGGCGGGGAGGCGGATCGCTTCGCCCCGGATCCGAGCCCCGGGCGTGAGGCCTCGCTTTGCGGTTCATGAAAATCTCCTGCCAGAATCAGCGGGCCCCGGTGACGGACAAAACTATTGGGACACCAGGACGCCGGAAAGAACAGCCGGGTGCTCGGGGAACTTCTCCACGACCTTGCACCACCAACTGGAGGCGTTGTCCTGGAAATCCATCTGCCTCATGAGATCGCATCCGCGGATCCAGGCCCGGTGGTTGCCTTCGTTTTCGGTCACGGTGCGCAGATAGAGTTTGAGAGCCCGTTTGCTGTCGCCGGCGAACCGGGAACATTCGGCGAGACCCAACCAACCGCAGGAGTAGTTGGGATCCAGACTCAGGGCCTTTTCGAAGAGGCCCACCGCGTCGGTCACCTTTCCCTCCAACAGGGCCAGCTCGCCCAGATAACGCAGAGGATACAGCTTACGCGCACGGCTGTCCACGGGCGTTCCGGTGGTTACGGCTTTGGCCCGCAGGATCCGTTTCAGTTCCCGCCGTGCGCCCGCGATGACCTTTCCGCGGGCAGTCCTGCCCCGGGGGCCGTCCGTTCTGTGCAACCGGGCGCAATCCACGGCCACTGTCTGGAGGACTATCAAAGGATGGTCGGGAAAAATCTCACGCATTCTTTCAATTTTCGCTCCGGCTTCGGCCACCTCGCCGGCAGCCAACAGGCTCGAGGTAATTTTGGCGCCGAGATCCGGCAGCCAGGTCAACGTCGCCTGATGAGCGGGATCCAGATGGCCCACCTTTTCCCAGGCGGCGCGCAGATGGACCAGGGCCGCCCCCAGACCCGCCACCGGCAGAACCTCGCCATCAAGCAGGGACAGCCCTTCGCAAGCCAGACGGTACGGGAAGTACGGTTCACCCGAATGGAGTTCCAGGGCCTTGCGCAGAATCCGCTGGTTGCGCTCCCGCCGGGTCGCCCGGCGGGCGGAATCATTGCATTCATGCACCACCGCCATGTTCGCATCGAGGATCAAGAGGTTTTCCCGGTTCGCCCATTCCGTAAGGGACGGCGCGAGGCGCTCATGGATGGGATACCGGTACCGGACTTCCGGCACATTGCGGAACAACCGGACCCGGCTGGTCATGGAGGAATCCTTGCCCGCGCCCTGGCCGGCCATTCGAAGCCGGTAGCCGGCGGCCGCCGGATCATGCAGCAGCCGCTGAAACTCCACGGGGCGGACCGGTTCCAGAAACTCATCGGCATCCAGGACAAGAACCCACTGGCTGGTGGCCTGGTCCAGGGCGGCGTTGCGGGCGGCCGCGAAATCGTCTTCCCAGGGCACGTCGAAGACTTTGGCGCCATACCCTTCGGCGATGATACGGGTATTGTCGAGGGAACCGGTATCGACCACGATAACTTCGTCCACCAGGGCCAATACCGATTTGATGGCCATACCGATGGTAGCTTCTTCATCCCGGGCTATCAGGCATAAACTGACGGTGTTGCGTTTCATTGAGCGGGGTTCATTCCTTGTGGACAATGGTACACGGATGCCTCCCACCCATTATCGACCGTCCCGGCTACGGGTTTACCCCTGTAATTGGGTTTTATCGGGTTACCGGGTTGCCAAACGCATTGTCCTGCGCCAATATATCAAAATGATGATCGACAATGATTCCACCATCGGCAACCACCAGCTACCCCTACCCGGGGCCGGGACCTTTTCCGCCTCCCCGGACGGCCGAATGCCCGCTTTCGCGATCCTGGACAACATTCGCAGCGTCTGGAATGTGGGATCCATTTTCCGCACCGCCGATGCCGTGGCCCTGGGCGGATTGTATCTGTGCGGCATGACGGCCACACCCCCGCGCCCCGATATCGAAAAGACCGCCCTGGGAGCCACCAGAAGTGTTCCCTGGGATTACTGGGCCGACTCGGTGGCCGCCGCGCGTCACCTGAAGGAAAAGGGCCTGCCCCTGATCGCCCTCGAACAAAGCGAACGTTCGGTCAGTTGGGACAGTTTCGACTTTCCCTTTCCCCACTGTTTCATCGTGGGCCATGAAGTGAACGGGGTGAACGAGGAATTACTGGACCTGGTGGATCATGTGGTGGAAATTCCGATGGCGGGCATCAAACACTCGCTCAACGTGGCAGTCAGCTTCGGAGTGCTGGCCTTTGAGATCCGCAGGCGATTCATGCAGGCATCCGGTGGTAATGGATGATGATGAACCGAGACGAACTCCAGGTGTGGCTGAACCGGACCTCCCGGACCTTCGCCCTGACCATCGGAATGCTGAAGGAGCCCTTTCGCACCTATGCCGCGGCCGCCTACCTTCTATGCCGCGTCGCCGATACGGTTGAGGACAGCGAAACCCTGTCCTCCCGGGAAAAATGCGCATTCCTGAAGGATTTCACCGGCAGGCTCGGCGGTTCAGGCAGTCCTGACTCCAACTGCGGTGCCGACCTTTTCTCAGCACCGGCAACCTGGGATGAACAGCTGACTTTTCACGAGCCCGGAATCCTGGCCCTGGTCCGGTCGTTTCCCGTTCCCATCCACGACATCATTTTCAGGTATGTGGCGGAGATGGCCACGGGCATGGCCCTGTTCCTGGAACAGAAGGACGAACACGGGTCCCTCCATTTCCAATCGGATGAACAGCTGGATCGATACTGTTACTACGTGGCCGGAACCGTGGGACTGATGATGAACGGTTTGTTCGCCGCCATCGGGGGGACCGACAGATCCGCCGCCGGTGAAGTGGCCGTTGACCTGGGGATCGGCCTGCAACTGACCAATATCGTCAAGGATATCCGGAAGGATCGCC
Source organism: Candidatus Krumholzibacteriia bacterium (assembly GCA_030592845.1). Lineage (GTDB taxonomy): Bacteria > Krumholzibacteriota > Krumholzibacteriia > LZORAL124-64-63 > LZORAL124-64-63 > JAGLCY01. The sequence goes on from JAUVII010000013.1 coordinate 13,257, forward strand.
TCCGCGGCATCCACTATTGCCCTGCGGGACCCAGCCCCCATTGGCCCGGCCCGGAGACGGTCCAGCCCGAGGATGATCCCAGCTGGAAAATTCGCTCCCTGGCCGGCGCCGCCATTTCGCATCTGGCCGGCGGGAAGGAATATCTCCTGAGCCTGGATTCGAACCTGGAGCAGTACAAGTTTTTCTGTATCACCAACTACCTGATGGCCTGGAAAACCCTGGAAACCTGCCTCAGGAATCCCCTGCGGACCGCCGCCAACGGAGGGGTCGGGATTTCCAGGTCCAGCGTCTACTTCACCCTCCTGGAAAGCCGCGGTTGCGTCGTTTCAAACCGTTTGCTGAACTGGCGTGTAGACCGCCTGCGCCAAAGCTGCACCAGTCTGGTGCTCGCCACCGACCGGTAAGGCCCTCCACACGACTTAAGATCTAGAGCTGGATACGGCGGCGGCGGGAAATCTCACCGGAAAACGACGCCCTCAAAGACGCGAACTCGGCCAGCACCTGGTCCACGAGTTGGGTCTTTTCCTTCAGGGGAAGAAAAGCCGACTTGAACCCGTTCATCACCAGTCCGAGAACCTCGTCCTCGCTCAACCCGTAATTTTCCACGGCCAGCCGGTACTCGTTGGTCACGGTGGTGCCGGAGACCAGTCGGTTGTCGGTGTTGAGGGTGACCCGCAACCCCTCCTCCATGAACCGGCGGATGGGATGGCTCTGGTAATCGGGTATGGCTTTGGTCTGGAGGTTGCTGGCCAGGCAGATTTCCACAGGAATCCGGTGATCGTTGACCCAGTTCATCAGATCGGTGTCCTCGATCAGATGGGTCCCGTGTCCGATCCGGCGGGCGCGGCAGTAGTGCAGGGCCTGGTGGATGGAAGGAGCGCCGAACGCCTCGCCGGCATGAATGGTGATATTGATGTTGTGGTTCAGGACTTTCTGGAAGGCGGCGATATGATCCTTGGCCGGATAATCCTTTTCCGCGCCCGCCAGATCGAACCCCACCACACCGCGCCCTTTCCAGCGTACGGCCAGATCCGCCAGTTCCAGGGAGGATTCGGCGGAGATATGACGGATACCACAGATGATCTGTCCGCAGACGATGCCATACTGCCGCCGGGCCAGATCGAGTCCCTTCTGGACGGCAGCCACGGTGCTGTCGTAATCGAGACCCTTCTGGGTATGCAGCAATGGAGAGTAGCGCACCTCCATGTAGCGGACGTTTTCCCGGTGGGCGTCCTCGGCCAGTTCATAGGCGATCCGGGTCAACTCGTCGGCCGTCTGCATGAGTTGCAGGGTAATGTCGAAAACGCGCAGGTAATCCACCAGGCTTTCACAATCATCGGGCACCTGGCAGACGGCCCGCACATCCTCATCCGTCTTGAAATCGAATCCCAGGTCGTGGACGGCAGCCAGTTCCCTGACGGTACCCAGGCGAAGGGAGCCATCAAGATGGACATGAAGATCGGTCTTGGGCAGAGAGTGTAGAAAATCAAGGCTGGGCGCGGTATTGATTGTGCTCATTGAAATCCAAACTCACTGAAATTCAGGCAGGTAAAGGGCAAAAAATTATCGATGCGGGCGAAGAGCGAATCTCCAGCGTTCAGAAGGCGACTCATTTCCCCTGAGGCGTTCAATTCAACTTCGAATTCTCCGTGGACGTCCAGCCAAGACCTCCCCGAAAACCCGCATCGAAAAAGGGTGATGGCACCTGGTAAGCGAAAGATCACCTACCTCTGACCATCTGACTGTTAGTATACCTAATTCAAAGGCCTGATTGCAAGCAGGTTATAATTTTTTTTCCTGTTGCCCCCAAATAACCTGCCTCAATGGAGATTGGACAAGCCCTACCCCAAACTGTATATTCTTCAGACTACCCCAGCCTGTTTTTGGAGCCATTCATGAGGAGAATGCCAATGCCGCAGGGAATCCATCCCAGGGTTTGTTCTGCTTTCATTCTTTTGGGCCTGTTGGTGGCCCTGACGGTCCCTTTTGTGGCCTATGCGGGAACATCTCCCGCCGGTGAATGGACCGGAACCATGAGAACCCCCGACGGCCAGGAGGTTGAAATCCTCCTCAAACTGGATAAACAAGGCTCCGCCTGGACGGGATCCCTGGAAAGTGAAGCGATTGGGGAAACAGCCGTTACAGGCCTGAAGGTGACCGATACCCGGATCAGCTTCACGTTCAAACCCGAAGGCGCCCCTTTCCCTGCCCATTTCAGTGGCTCATATATCGCTGGCGACGACCGGGTCACCGGAACCCTGTCCCTGCGCGGAAACAGCCGGTTCATCAAATTCAACCGGGTCCCGGGATCCGAGACCGTGGTTTTGGCGGCCGGCCAGGAACCCGCCGCGCCCGCCCGGATCCGTCATGACTATAAATTCGCCATCACCGCGCGAGCCAGTTACTGGGCCGCCCTGCACGTGGTGAAGGACGAACATTACACCATGAACAATCTGACCGTCGGGGACTGGGGTTTCGACGGAACCCTCAGTTACTTCCTTCTGGACGGCTTCAACGTGTTCATCCGGGGCTACCGCGGTTCACAGCGGACGAGCAGTGACCAATCCAAACTGGACAACTACAACGACCTGGGATTTGTCAGCCAATCCACCTGGAAGCTGGACGGGGTGGAGTTCGGGATCAAAGGCTACCTCGGCAACATCATGATGCGGAATTCGAAATTCAACCCCTACCTGACCGCCGCCGGCGGCGTCGTCCAATGGGAACTGACCAAAGCCGAACGCGGCACTGAGGTCATCGCCCTGGACGGCAAGGCCTTCAAGGGTGATGACATGGCGGTCGCCTTCGGTATTGGTACGGAATATGAGATCAGCAAAAGCATCGCCCTGGAGTTCGAGTGGCTGTGGCGCTACTTCATGACCGAAGACGACACCCAGTGGCCCACCGACACTTTCAGCAACACACACGCCTGGGCCCTGTCTTTCGGAGCCACGATAGGATTCTTCTAGATCCCGTCGCCTCTTTGGTTCACCCTGATAAAGCCTCCCCTAATCTGGGAGGCTTTTTCGCGCCTGTTGGACCGCGTACCAGATCAAATCCGTCAGCGGCAGGATGGGAAGGTCCGGAGCGTCCAGCAGCAGGGCATCCGCGATCTGGCCCAGGCAACCGGGATTCGAGGTAACCACGAGATCAGCCCCGGTGGCGGCCAGATTCGCAGCCTTACGGCGGCCAAGGCCCCCGGAAATTTCCGGATAACGCAGACCCCAGGCCCCACCGCTGCCGCAACAGACTTCCGGCTCCTCTGGTTCGACCAGTTCCAGGCCCGGGATGGCCGCCAGCAGCCGGCGGGGTTCGGTGATGATTCCCTGGCCATGACGCGCGTGGCAAGGGTCGTGATAGACAACCCTGAGGGGAACGCGGCCCAAAGGCGGCAGATCCAATCCCGCCAGCAGAACGACCGCGTCAATCACGTTTTCATCAAAATCCCCTCCATAATTCCTGAGCTCATGGCCACAACCAGCGGCCTCGGCAACGATGACGGCACCCGTTTCCAGCGCCCCGGAAAATGCTTTCCGGTTGCGGGCCTCCAATTCCGCCGCGCGTCCGGGCCGGCCGGTATGGGAAGCCAGGGCTCCACAACAATCCTGGAAAAAGGGTTCCTCAACACGGCATCCGGCCCACCCCAGCAGGTCGCGGAACCGGCGGGAGGTTCCGGGCATCAGGGCCGCATTGGCACAGCCGTTGAAAAATGCCACCCGGAGTCCGGGTTCGGAATGATCCCGGGTCTGGACGGGGACATCCTGCGCCAATCTCCCATCCATTCCGGTTCTCCGGCCGCACAGCTTGTCCAGCATATGCGAAAGATCCTCGTCCGCGCGGGGAGACGCGGGCATGGACCCCAACAGACGGACCAACTGCCCCGCTCCAGCGGGACCCGCGTCCAACCGGCGGCGCCATGCCTTCCCGACCACCACCTCAAGCAGACCCCGCGCAAGACCGGCGGTGAGAGACAGGAAACGAAGCCAACCGGGTCTGTCCATCCTGCGCAGGACTGCCCCGGGCACCGCCGGCTTCGGAGCCCCGGCCGCACGGTCAGACAACCGTGCGGCGGCCTGCCGCTGCCCATGCTCCAGGAGGGAAAAGGGAACGCCGCTCGGGCAGGCGGCCTCGCAGGCCCGGCAACCGATGCACTGATCAAATGCCTGCAGGAACGGGACGGGAACCGATCCAGATTCCATCCCCGTGGACCGAAGCAATTCTCCCAGCAGCAGCAACCGGCCCCGAGGGCTCTGCACTTCGTTGCCGGTGGCCAGCCAGGTCGCGCAATGGGGCAGGCACAGGCCGCACTGAACGCATTGCCGCAACAGATCATCGAGCTGCCGACCTTCGGCCGAGGCCGCTGTCACTGTCGCTGTGGCGCGCGGGTCAGGCATTTTCACCCTCCAGCCACGGTGGCGTCTCCAGGGCTCCCGAGGGGTCGAACAAAACCTTCATTTCCCTCAGGAAATCCAGCGGAACACCAGTGGCCGGGGCGCCCGGCGAAACCAAACGGCCAGCGGTGAAAAGCCGGTCGGCGTACCAGCCGGGAAGCTGCGGTGCAGGGTCGGGGGACCAGACCAACCGTGGTGCCGCCTGCCAGATCCAGCGGTCAACTTCCGTGGGCCACGTTTTCGGGCCCGCATTTTTCCCTGGTACCCGGGCGAAAAAGGTCCAGTCAGGCGAGGAAAGAGCCCAGTCGGGTATCAGGCCGCCGTCCAGGATTTCAGACACCTGGCCGAATTTACTTTCGAGGTGACCAGAGGAACCGGACACACCGAGAATATCCACCATATCCTGGCCGGCCCGGCCAAGATCCCATGGTCTGCTCCTTCCCGGAACCAACACCACCGTGGATTCGGAACCGCCGCGGGAGGAATCCACCATCAATACCGGCCCACCCAACCCGTCATCCCTGTTGGCCAGATACGATGTCAGGCGGACCAGATCCGCCTCACGCCGCAGTGGATCGGCCATTGGGAAACGCCAGCAACCCACACTTTCGGGAATCGGACGGAGCTGAAATGTGGCAGCCAGGGGGCGGGCATAGACCTGGCCCGAACCGCACAGCATGTGAACCAGGTCGTAACCGGCCACGTTTTTGAACACCGGTGCCCCCGCGTGGAACAACCGTCCGTCGCCCGTTTCGGCCCAGAGTTCCAAAAGGTATTGGCGGGCCGTGCCCGCTGCGCAAAAGGCGGGGCCGGCAACCAGATTTGCCACCAGATCCCCCACGGTGCCGCCGGACCCCAGGCCGATTCCCTGGTTTTCTGAAAAGACCCCGACGGGAATCCAGAATCCCCGTTCCATGGCGACCTGTTGAATCTCGGCCAGGGACGCATCCGCAGGCGCGGTTACGGTCAGGTTCGCCCAGCGGAAATCGATTCCGGAGGGTAGGGTTTTGACCTGCCTGAAGGAGGCATCGGCAGGGGGATGCAGCTTTCCTGGATTCAGGATATCCCCGGGATCGAAAATTTCCTTTATCCCCCGTTGCAGACGAGCCGCTTCACCGTCGATCTGCCAAGGCACCACATGGAGTTTTTCGATGCCCACACCATGCTCTCCGGTAATACTTCCATCCCGGTCCAGGGCCGCCCTGATGATGGAGTCGGCGGCCGCGTGGGCGCGGCGGGTCTGATCGGGATCCCGGTCGTCATAATGCACGCCCGGGTGCAGGTTGCCGTCGGCGGCATGGAAGGCGGTGGCGATTTTTACCCCGTGATCATCCTTGATGACCTGGATCTCGCGGACCAGTCCCGGCAGTTCGCCCAACGGCACGACCACATCCATGGTTACGTAACCGGGCGCAAGACGTCCGACGGCGCCGAAGGCTTTCTTGCGACACTTCCAGAGTTCGATACGTTCGGCATCGTCGGCGGCGGCGCGCACTTCACGGGCACCATGGTCGGCAAGCAAGGCGGAGGCGCGGTCGCAATCTTCGAAAATCTCCTCCGGGCATCCCACGAATTCAACGATCATCGCCGCTTCCACATCGGTGGGAAAGCCGAAGCTGAAGGCCGCCTCCACGGCCACCAGCATGGCCTGGTCCACCATCTCCACCGCCACGGGGGCCAGGCCGTCACTCATCAGGCCGACCACGGCGCGGGCGGCATCCTCCAGGTCGGGGAAAAAGGCTAAAATTGTGGCAATGTCAGGGGGATTCGGGACCAGCCTGAGGTCGGCGGAGGTCACCAGTCCCAGGGTCCCCTCGCTGCCGCACAGCAATGACACCAGGTCCAGACCCCGTTCAACCTCCACCCCCCGACCCGTGCGCAGGAGCCGGCCCTGGGCGTCGGACCATTCAAGATGCAAAAGGTGCTGCAGGGTTACCCCGTGGCGCAGACAGTGAGGGCCTCCCGCGTTTTCAGCGATGTTGCCGCCGATAGTGGCCGCGGACTGACTCGAGGGATCGGGAGCGAAATGAAGACCGCAGCCCGCGGCATGGCGGGATACTCCATCGTTCAAGACTCCCGGCTGGACACGAACCCTGCGGCCTGACTGGTCCACCGGGCCGAATTCCATCAACCGTGAGGTTCCCAGGACCACGGCCCCGGGCCCGGGAACCGCGCCCCCGCTCAAACCGGTCCCGGTGCCGCGGCAAACCAACGGCACGCCCGCGGCGCGGCATAATTCCACTACCCGGCGGAGTTGGGAATCGTCGGCGGGCAGGGCCACGGCCAAAGGTTGGCCAAGGGTCAGGTGGGAGGCGTCCCTGGAGTAGACCAACCGGGCCGCTTCGTCGGCGTGAAAACCATCGGCGCCCAGGATCTCTTTCAGTATTGAAAAAAGGGCGGCGGGAAAATCACGTTCCTGATCCGGCATGTTTCAAGCTCCGCTGATGGTTACCTGTCCGCGGAAAGACCCGACCCCGATTTGCGAAGGGACACCAGTTTCCGCGGAATACGTCCCAGGGCTCCGAACAAGTCTTCAGACAGGGTCGTGGTGGTGGGCAAAAGAATCAACGTCAGGAACGCGCTCACGAACAGCCCGCCCATGATGACCAGGGCCATGGAGTAATAGTAGACGCCGCCCAGGGAAGGTTTCTGGACAACGATGGGCACCAGACCGATCAAGGTGGTCACCGCGGTCATGATGATGGGGCGCAGGCGCTCGCGGCCGCCCCTCATCATCGCCTCGGTTCTCTCCATGCCCGCGCGCCGATATTGATTGATGTGCTCGAGCATGACAATGCCGTTGTTCACCACGATGCCGATCAGCAAAAGAAGTCCGATGGCCGCGGGCTGGTCGAAAGAGGTCCCGGTGAAGTAGAGGGTCCAGATCGCGCCGGACAGGGCGAAGGGCAGCGACACCATCAGGGCCACGGCCTGCCGGACCGATTCGAAAAGCCCCGCCATAACCGCGAACACCAGCATCAACGCCAACAGAAGGTTGGTCAAAAATTCCATCGACTGTTCCTTCTGGCGTGTCTCCCACTGTCCAAAAGTCCAGTTGTAGCCGTAGGGGAATTCCATTTCACCCAGGGCCTGTGTCACCAGCGGAATGTAGTCGTCCCGGGTTCCATCCCGATAGCGGGCCGTGACCCAGATACTGGTCAGGCGGTTGTCCCTCTGGATGGTTTCGCGGCCCGGACGCTGGTTCAGGGCGGCCACCGCGGCCAGGGGCACCTTTTCACCATCGGGCGTATGCATGACCAGGTTCCGGAGCTGGTCGAGACTCTCGACTTCCTGCTCATCCAGGGTCAGGCGCATTTCCCGTTCCCCTTCCGGGGTCCGGAACCGTTGCAGCCGTCGCCCGCGGTAGGTCAGGCCCACCACCTGGGAAACCTGATTGGGCGTGATGTCGTACCGGGCGGCCAGATCGCGGTCCGGTTCGATGTGCAGTTCCTGCTGGGCCTCGGCGTGCCGGGTTTCGACATCGATCAGGCCGGGAATGGTTTCAATCTTCAAAATCGCGGTTTCCGCCAGTCCCATCAGGACCTCGGTATCCTCACCCACCAACTGGAAAGCCACACGGTCGCGGCCGCGATGACGCCGCCAGCCCATGCTGTTCTCCTGGACCCTCAGCTGGACCCCGGCCAGTTCCGGCAGCAGCCCGCGCAAGGTGTTCCGGACGTGGCTGATGTTTTCCTCGTTGGCCTCGCCCTCTTCGAGATAAATCCTGGTCAGCGAGAAACGGTCGCTCCAGAAACTGTAGATCGAGCGCGCCATGAGTTCCACGCGATGGGGTTCGAGGACCTGTTCGACCTGGGAGATGACTTCCTCTTTGCGGTCAAGACTCATTTCCTCGCTGAATTCATAACGAACCTGGACAAAAAGCTCGGCCTGGCTGGCGTCGAAGTTCATGTCCACACGCTGGTAGGGGAAGACGGCCGACCCGATGACCAACAGGCCCACCACCGGACTGATCCACCGGCGTTTGAGGCTGGTGGCCAGCATCCGCTGATAGACCTCCTCCATCTTTTTCATGGCCTTGCCCCGGGGCCGGGGCTTGGACTTGATGTACCACGAAGTGGCCAGGGGAATGAGCGTCTGGCTGATAAACAGGGAGGCCAGCAGGGTAAGGCAGACGGTGATGCCCAATTCCTTGAAATAGAGATTCATCTCGCTGGGTTTGTTGAAAATCAGCGGGATGAATACGATGACGGAAGTCAGCGTCGCCGCGACCACCGCGGTGGTGACTTCACGTGCGCCCAGGCGGGCGGCGGTCTTGCGGTCGGCGCCCAGTTCGCGGTGCCGGAAGATGTTTTCCATCACCACGACCGCGTTATCGACCAGCATGCCGATGCCCACGATCAGCCCAAGCAGCGTCAGGGTGTTGAGCGATTTCCCCTGGGCCCAGATGATGCCGCAGGTCACGATCAGCGAGAAAGGAATGCAGCTGACCGCCACCAGGGTGGTGGAAACACGCCTCAGGAATCCGAAGAGGACCAGGGCGGCCAGGATGGAACCGAAGATCCCCGTGAAGGTCAGGTCCCTGAGGGTTTTGCGGATCTCCTGCCCCTGGCTGAACCAGACCAGAAAGTTGACGCCCTCGAGTTCCGGATCATCGTTCATGCGGGCGATGGCCGCTTCCAGTTGGTCGCAGACTTCAACCGTATTGGCCTTGGATTCCTGGGTCACGGTGACGCCGATGGCAAAATCACCGTCGAGATGGCGCCCGTATTCCAGGGGCGGTTCCTGGTAGACTACGTCCGCGATGTCGGACAATCGCAGGCCGTCGGCGCGCAAAGGCAGATTGCTGATCTGGTCGACGTCCCCGAAGGTTCCGATGGTGCGCAGGGTCCAGCGGGATTCCTGCGATGTGATCTTGCCCAGGGACTGGTCGAAATTGCCGGTGCGCAACGCGCGGGCAACATCCCTGACATCGATGTTGTGCAGATCGAGGTCCGCCACCCGCAGGTTGATCCGGACTTCCCGGGGATTCACCCCGTCCAGCCGGACCTGGGCGACGCCCGGCACCCGTTCCAGGGGCCGGATGATCTTCCTCTCCAGCAAATCATAGCTTTCACTGAGATCCCGCGGCGAACTGAGGCGACCCTCCAGCACCGGCTGGTCCGCATCCCGCGAATCCCAGTTGGTCGAGACCTGGATGTCGCCGATATCCTCCGGCAGTTCCCCCCGGATCCGGTCGATGCGCTCCCACACTTCGACCCGGGCCAGATGCATGTCCACGTCCCAGGCAAAATCCAGCCTGATCCGCCCGCCGTCACCGCCGCAGCGGGACCACATGCTCTGCAGACCGCGAACGCTACCGACGGCGTCTTCGACCGGCCGGACGATCATTCGCTCCACCTGCTCGGGTGAAGCATTGTCATAAGGAAGATGGATAAACAGTTCTGGTTCCGTCATATCCGGCATGAAGGCCAGAGGCAAACGGGCCAGGGCCACCAGGCCGAGAACAACGATGCTCACCAGCACCATCAGGGTGGTGACGGGCCTTTTAATGGCCAGTTCAGGGAGCGTCATGAACGGTTTCCTCTCCATCTTCCCGGCCCACCCGCGACGGAACCACAAGGTAGGCCGCGGGAATGACCACCAGGGTCAGCAGGGTGCTCAGCGCCAGTCCACTGGCCACGGTGATGGCCAGAGGGGAGCGCAACTCGGCGCCCTCGCCCCAGGCCAGGGCCATGGGCATCAATCCCAGAATGGTCGTCAGGGTCGTCATCAGAATAGGTCTCAATCTGATGTGCCCCGCCCGGATCACGGCCTCGCGTTTGGCCACACCCGCCCGGCGCAGGCGGTTGATGGTGTCGATGAGCACGATGGCGTTGTTGACCACGATCCCCACCAGCATCACCGTACCGATCAGTACAATGACGGTGATCGGTGTGGAAGTCGCCAGCAGGCCGGCCACCACGCCGACCACCGCCAAAGGAATAGTGAACAACACCAGGAACGGATGCAGGAAGGATTCGAAAGTCGCGGCCATGACCAGGTAGACCAGAAAAATGGCCAACAGGATAGCGAAGCGCAGACTGCCGAAGCTCACCTGCATTTCCTTGTTCTGTCCGCCCAGGTCCAGGGACAGGCCCGGTGTTCGCGGCATGTCGTCCATGACCTGTTGCACATCGGAAATGACAGCGCCCAGGCCGCGGCCTTCCAGGTTGGCGGATATCACGGCGGCCCGCTGTTGCTGGAGCCGGTGGATTTCCGCCGGTCCACGGGCCTCCGTAACACGGGCCACGGACAGCAGCCGCAAGGGCTCGCCGTCGGGTCCGGGTATGATGAGGTTGCGGACATCGTTCACGGTTTGGCGATGGCTTTCCCGGTTGCGGATTCGAATGTCGATCTGGCGGTCCTGTTCCTTGAACCTGGTGGGCACCACGCCCAGGACCCTGTTTTTCAAGGTTTCCGAAAGGACACCCATATCCAGGCCCAGGGCGGCCAGACGCTCCCGGTCAAAAACGACCTGCAGTTCGGGGTTGCCCCCTTCCAGGGAAGAGCGCACATCGACCAGACCGGGGACGGCATTCATTTTGCCGGCCAATTCCAGGGAATAGGAGCGCAGAAGGTCGAGATCGTCCCCGAAAATGAGAACCTCGACCGGTGTCTTAAGGCTGAAGTAGGAAGGCCGCCCGAACTTGATCTCCAGGTCGGGCAGGGAGGAAAATTCCCGCCGCAGGCGTTCGGCAACGGCCAATTCGCCTTCGCTGTCGGACCGGTCCTTCATCACCAGGTTAAGCTGGCCCAGGTTTTCGGATTTGGTATTCAGGGACATCCCCCCGGATACCAGCCGGCTGCCAACGGTCGCATAATAGCGATCCACGGCGGTTTCTTTTCCCGCCGCGGTTTCCATCAATTTTATGGACCGGTCCGTGGCCGCCAGGGAGGCGCCCTCGGGTAATTTGACCTCGAAAAAGAATTCGCCCTCGCTGAGCTGGGGAATTAGTTCGGTATCCAGCAGACCCACGGCCCCCAACGCCGCGAAGAACATTCCGAACCCGATCAGCAGGGTCAGATACCGGAACCTGAGGGAGCCCTTGAGCAGTCCGTCGTAAAAAACGGAGAACCAGCCCAGGGTCATTTCGGATTTCGTCTCAACCCGACCGCTGTCCACCGGACCTTCCGCCAAAGTTTTGGCCAGGCGGTCGGCCCGCGGCAAACGGGCACCCGCCGCGCTCAGCATGGGAATCACCGTCACGGCCACCACCAGCGAGGCCAGGATGCTGAAGGTCACGGTCAGGGCCTGGTCGCGGAACAACTGTCCGGCCACACCTTCGACGAATACGATGGGCAAAAATACCGCCACCGTGGTCAGCGTGGAAGCCACCACCGCGCCCCCCACTTCGGTGGTACCGTTGACCGCGGCCGCGAACAGGGCCTGGCCTTCCTTCCGCCTGCGGAATATCGATTCCAGCACGACGATCGAATTGTCCACCAGCATCCCGATGCCCAGGGTCAAACCACCGAGGGACATGATGTTCAGGGAAATGTTCATCTTGTACATGGCGATGAAGGTCGCCACTACCGAGATGGGAATCGAGGTGGCGATGATCAGCGTGCTCCGCGCGTCCTTCAGAAACAGGAACAGGACGATGATCGCCAGCACCCCGCCGATCAGGGCGGCGCTGCGCACCTCGTCCACCGCTTGCTTGATAAACTGGGACTGGTCGAAAAGAATCGTCAGCGAAGCGCCTTCGGGGAGTTTGCCGTCCTGCCATTCGTCGATCCGGTCCCGCAGGCGTCGGGCCACAGTAACGGTATTGGCGTCACCCTCCTTGTAGAGGGAAATTTCCACCGATTCACGCCCGTTCACCCGCGTGATTTCCTCGCGCTCCCTGCTGCCCCACCGCACCGTCGCCACATCCCTCAAACGCACCGAGGCGCCCTCGCTGTGGAAGATGATCAGATTGGCGATCTCTTCCACATCCTGGAACTCGTTGATGGTGCGGATGAGATACTGGCTGTCCCGGCCGCGCAGCGCTCCCCCGGGAAGGTTCACGTTGCTGACGCCCACGACCTGCCGGATCCGGTCGATCGTAATACCCAGGGCAGCCAGACGTTCCTGGTCGACCTCGATCTGGATTTCCTCCTCAAGGCCACCCTTGATTCCCGCGGCCGCCACCCCCTTGACCGTTTCGAAATCCTGTTTGATCTGCCGGTCGGCCAGGCGGCGCAGCGTGGTCAGGTCGCTGTCGCCGGACAGGGCCAGGCGAATGATGGGATCCAGACTGGGATCGAAGCGCAGAACCACCGGGTCGGTGGCCTCTTCGGGCATGACCAGCCGGTCGAGCATTTCCCGGACTTCCATGGACAGCAGATCCATGTCCGATCCCCACTCGAATTCCAGGGTTACCTCGGACATGCCGGCCCGGGAAACGGAGTGGATGGTCTGCAGCCCGCGCAGGACTCCCACAGCCTCTTCCACCGGGCGCGTGACCAGGTTTTCAACTTCCTGGGGCGCGGTGTCGGGAAAATCGGTTTGCACGGTGATGGACGGATAGGTGATATCGGGAAACAACTCGAGGGAAAGGCGGTTGTAACCCACCAGGCCGAAGGCGATGACCGCAAGAGCGGCCATGACCACACTGACCCGCCGCCGGACCGCCAGACTGACTATGGTCTGCATCAGCGGCCCGCCTCCGAATCATCCTCGAGGATCTTGAGTGGGGACCCGTTTTTCAGGGATCGCTGGCCCTTGACGACCACTGTTTCATCCAGGGAAAGGCCCGACAGGATCTGGGCGCGGTCATCGTCCGTGAACCCCACCTCGACGATGCGCCGCTCGGCGGCAGGTTCAGATTCGGTTTCCTCCCCCGGCACCACCGTGTAGACCACCGACTCTCCCTTGTCGGTCAGGACCGCGATGCGGGGCACCAGGAGGATTTGGTCGCGTTTCTCGGTAACGATCTGCACCTGGGCGAAATCGCCCGGTCTGGTTCCATCCGGGTATTCCGGTACCTCGATGGTGAGTTTGATGGTTCCGCTGGTTGGGTCGATGACCGGACTGATCAATTTGATGTGACCGGCCAGCGGTGTCCCGGTACTGTCCAGGACCAGGTTGACCGGCTGGTCGGCCTGCAACTTCCTGAATTCACGACTGGGCACATGGACCCGCGCCAGCAGGGGATTGAAATCGGCCATGATCATCACGGCGTCGCCCATGGTCAGGTTCTGGCCCACATCCACCAGACGTCCGGTGACGCGGCCGCTGAAGGGCGCCGTTACCGTGGTATGTGAAAGGGCAAGCCGCGCGAGCCCCTCGTTGGCCTCGGCGCTGGCCAACTCGCTGCGGACCGACTGGAACTCCTCCTCGGTGGCCAGTTCTTCCTTCATCATTTTTTCCATTCGCTCGTATCGTGAGCGAAGATTGGCCGTGGTGGAGGCCGCCTGCTCCAGGCGGTAGCGGTATTCGTCGTTGTCCACCTTCAAAAGGGGATCGCCGGCGGCGACATCATCCCCCTCTTCCACCAGAATCTCTTCCACGACACCCGTGACCCGGGCCAGGATCTGGGCGACCTTCTCGGCCTCGAGCGTGGCCGTGGCCCGGTAATAACTGGATATGGATCCGCTGACCACACGGGTCACAGCGACCGGAATGGCAGGTTGGGCGGGCCGCTGGCCCTTTGCGTGAGTGCCGGCGCCGGGGCCCTTGCCCTGGCCGCCCTGGGCCGCCTTATCCCCATCCGAGTCCCCACATCCGCCACTTCCCACCAGGATGATCAGGGACAGCACCATCAGCAATACTGAAATACGTCCGCGACCGGCTCTTCGGTTCCAGGCCATCTTACCCATGCCCTTTCATTATCAAACGGGTTGAAAAATGGGTCGGCGGAACCGACCGATCCGACAATATACGCCATTCTGCCCCCAAAGATTCCTGTATTTCCGTGAAGTGGCAAATAAATCCAGGTTGTTGGTTAATTGACGGCCGCAAATCCACCTTTTATTATGGGGGCACACGATTTCCCAGTCCCTCTTTTGAAACCAGAACAGGGCGCAGAAAGCCCTTGGGAGGAACCATGAAGATAGCCGTCTGTGTAAAGCAGGTTCCCGATTCGGAAACCAGGATCAATCTGGCCGCGCCCGCCGCCGAGCTGGACCAATCCGGATTCACCCGGGTCCTCAACCCCTACGACGCCTATGCCGTCGAGGAAGCCATCAAGATCAAGGATGCCGGTGGCGAGGTCGAAGTGACGGCCATCACCATCGGTCCCGACACCGTCAAGGAAACCCTCAAGAAGGACTGTCTGGCCGTGGGCTGCGACAAGGCCGTGATCATTACCGATCCCGCCCTCGACGGTGCCGACGAGAGCGCCCTGGCCACGGTTTTGACCGCCGCCCTGGCTCGCGAGTCCTATGATCTGATCCTGTTCGGAATCAAGGCCATCGACGACGACAGCGGACAGATCGGCATCATGGTGGCCGAGAAAATGGGGCTGCCCCACGTTTCGACCATCACGAAACTTGAAATGGGCGACGGATCCCTGATCGCCCACCGGGAAATCGAAGGCGGCAAGGAAATCGTCAAGGCTTCCCTGCCCGCCGTGCTGACCTGCCAGAAGGGGCTGAACGAGCCCCGTCTGCCGAGCCTGCCCAACATCATGAAGGCCGGCATGAAACCCATGGAGACGGTGACCTGCGCGGACCTGGGCATCGAGGTCCCGGCCAGCATGGTCACGGTCAAGCTCTACTCCCCGCCGCCGGCGCGGGCCGAATGCAAACTGGTCGAGGCCGATGAACCGGCCGCCGCCGCCAAAGAACTGGCACGCCTGCTTCATGAAGAAGCCAAGGTGATCTAAGACCCGCGTTTTCCAACCCGGCCCAGGGCCGAGGGGAGTTTTGATATGCCGAACATAGCCGTATTCATCGAACAGCGGGACGGCGCCATGAAAAAGGTGGCCTGGCAGATGATCAGCGAAGCCCGCCGCATCGCCGACGCCGGCGGTGGCGAAGTGTGGAGTGTCATCCTCGGCGGCGACCCCGCCGCGGCCGCTGCCGAAGCCGGAAAGTACGGGGCCGACAAGGTCTGGTCCGCCGGCGGCGACGAGTTCAATCCCTACAACAGTGAAATCTACGGGACCGCCCTGGCTGCCTTCTGCAAGGCGGCCGGACCGGACATCCTGCTCATCGGCTCCACAGCTATGGGCAAGGATCTCGGCCCCAAGGTCGCGGCCAAGCTCGAGTGCGCGTGCATCAGTGACGCCGTGGGCCTCAAGTTTGACGGCGGCTGGGAAGTGCGGCGCCCCATCTTCGCGGGCAAGTGCTTCACCGATGTCACTCCCACCTCCTCCATGGCGGTCGTGGGCATCCGGCCCAACGCCTTCATCCTCGAAGAAAAGGCCGCACCCGCGGCCGGCGAGACTTTCGACGCCGGTGTCTCCGGGATCGACGCCAAGGCAGTTGTGGAACGGATCGAGGCCGGCGGTGGCGGCAAGATCGAATTGACCGAGGCCGAAGTCATCGTTTCCGCCGGCCGGGGCATCAAGGGCGCTGAGAATTTTGCCCTGATCGAGAAGCTGGCCGACTCGCTGGGAGCCGCCGCCGGCGCCAGCCGGGCCATCGTCGACGCCGAGTGGGTTGAATATTCGCATCAGGTCGGTCAGACCGGCAAGACCGTCGGACCGAACCTGTACATCGCCTGCGGCATCAGCGGCGCCATCCAGCACCTTGCCGGCATGAGCAGCAGCAAGTGCATCGTGGCGATCAACAAGGATGCCAACGCCCCCATCTTCAAGGTGGCGGATTACGGCATCGTCGCGGATCTGTTCGACATCGTGCCGACGCTGACCGATGAGATCGGCAAGATCAGAAGCTGACCCCGACACCGGGTTGACAGGCCGCCCCGCCCCCGGGTGGAGCGGCCTGTATCGCATCCCGTTGGCCTCCAGATTAAGGCGACCACATGCAGGAAAATTCCACCCAACGTGTCATGCAGGTAACCTGGGACTGGCGCTCTCCAACCTCCTCGGACTCCGCGGCCGGCGGCCTGCGCCGCGGAGCCGTTATCCAGGCCCTGGTCATGGGACTGGTGGGCGGCGCGCTGTATTTCGGTCTTCATCATCATCTTTTTGCCCGGGTCGTCTGGGCCCTCGCCGGTTTTGTCCTGATTCTGGGACTCACCTTTCCCCGGGCCTACCGGCCTATTCACGGTTTTGGGCGCTGGCTGGGGAAAATTGTCGGCCAGGCTCTGACCTACCTGTTACTGGTCCCTTTCTTTTTCCTCTTTTTCACACCGGTGGCCCTGATCCTGCGCCTGCAGGGCCGTGATCCCCTGCACCGCAAATTCCGGGACCCGCAATGGACCTACTGGGTGGAAAGATCCTCCAAGTCACGCGACGATAACATCGACAAACAGTTTCTGCGTGAAGACAGGGAAGCCCGGGGGCACCTGCGTCCCGTCGGCGCCGCCCGCGGCCAGGAAGGGTCACAATAGCCATGAACATCCTGGGTATCTCAGCTTATTATCATGATTCCGCGGCCTGCCTGGTGCAGGACGGGAAAGTGACGGCGGCCGCCCAGGAAGAGCGGTTCACGCGGCGCAAACACGACTCCGCCTTTCCGGCCAACGCGGTCCGCTACTGCCTCGCCGAAGGCGGGGTGGCCGAAAACGGCATTGACGCGGTGGTTTTCTACGACAAACCCCTGACCAAGTTCGCGCGTATCGCCAAAAACTATTTTTCGGTGGCGCCCCGGGGTTTGCAGCCATTTTTGATGGCCATCCCCCTGTGGCTGCAGGAAAAACTCTGGATCCCCACGGACATCGAAAATGCCCTGCGCGAGGCCGGCGGCGGCCGGGCGGGCAACCTCTATTTCTGCGAACATCACGAATCGCACGCGGCCAGCGCCTTTTTTCCCAGCCCATTTCAAAGCGCTGCCGTACTGACCATGGACGGGGTCGGCGAATGGGCCACCACCTCGCTGGGCCACGGAACAGGCAACAGGGTCGACATCCTGGAGGAACTTCACTTCCCCCACTCCCTGGGGCTGCTCTACTCTGCCTTCACCTACTTTACCGGTTTCCGGGTCAACTCCGGGGAATACAAACTGATGGGGCTCGCTCCCTACGGCGAACCCAAATATGTGGACCGGATTCTCGACAACCTCATCGATATCCGTGATGACGGCTCGTTCCGGCTGAACATGGACTATTTCGGGTACCATGACGGCCTGACCATGACCAACGACCGTTTTGCCCGCTTGTTCGACGGCCCCGCCCGGGCCCCGGAAACCGACATGTCCCGGCGCGAAATGGATCTGGCCCGTTCGATTCAGGTGGTCACCGAGGAAATCGTCCTGAAGCAGGTTGCCCACGCGGCCAAAGTCACCGGGGAAAAGAACCTCTGTCTGGCGGGCGGAGTGGCGCTGAACTGCGTGGCCAACGGCCGCATCCTGCGCGAGGGCCCTTTTGAAAACGTCTGGATCCAGCCCGCGGCCGGCGACGCCGGCGGCGCCCTGGGCGCGGCCCTGCACATCTGGCACCAGGTGCAGGACAACCCGCGCCAGGCCGATGGAAAAACCGATACCATGAGCGGCGCCTACCTGGGGCTCGCCTACCCCGACGACGTGGTCGCCGAATGGCTGGATCATCAACGTTACCCCTACCGGACCCTCGACGATGGTGAGCTGGAAAACGAGGTGGCGCGGCTGATCGACGAACAAAATGTCCTGGGGCTGTTCCAGGGCCGCATGGAATTCGGTCCCCGGGCCCTGGGCAACCGGTCCATCGTCGGCGATGCCCGCTCGGTGAAGATGCAGTCGGTCCTCAACCTGAAGATCAAGTACCGGGAGTCGTTCCGGCCCTTCGCGCCTTCCTGCATGGAAGAAAGGATCGGGGATTTTTTCGACATCGACCGACCCAGCCCCTACATGCTGCTGGTTGCCCAGGTCCAGCCCGACCGCTGCCTGCCGCCGGACGAAAGCGACGACGGCACCGACCTGTTCAAACGGGTTTCCCGCCCCCGGTCCGATATCCCGGCCATAACCCACGTCGATTATTCGGCCCGCATCCAGTCGGTCAGCGAACAGACAAATCCCCGTTACCACGGCATCATCAAGGCCTTCGAGGAAAGAACAGGTTACGGGATCATCATCAACACGTCGTTCAACGTGCGGGGCGAACCCATCGTCTGCACCCCGGAAGACGCCTACCGCTGCTTCATGCGGACGGAGATGGATTACCTGGTGTTGGGGAACCACATCCTGGAGAAAACGGCCCAACCGGCCATGGACATCGAGAAAGAGGCCTGGCAGGAGGAATTCCCCCTGGATTGACACCAAGGGTCCGGGGAATGATCTTGGCTGGGTACTCAGATGGTAAAGGAAAAGGATCGCGTGAGAAAATTCTTATACATCGGCCGGTTATTCCGCGAAATATTCCAGTTCGCCATGCAGAACAAGGCGTGGTGGATCGTGCCCACAGTGCTGATCCTGCTGATGCTCGGCGTCCTCATCTTTTCCGGCCAGGCCGTGGCGCCCTTCATTTATACCCTGTTCTAGGATCCGTTCGCATCGACAGGGAACCGGACATGGAAAAGCCGCCGCGGGAATCGACCGCGGCGGCTTTATCTCACTTTGGGAAGTGGATCAACCGGCGACCTTGGCCAGCAGATCTTCCTTCAGACCGTTACTGGCCGGGTCTTCGCCGAACCAGACCGTCCACAACGCCTTGACGAACTCGAAATTCGTGATGAGGCCCTGATCTTCGCCGTTAAGAACAGTATTCAGTCCCGTTCCGGGAATGTACGTAAAAATCAGGATATCCTCCTCTTCCGCATCCTTCTTGAAGTAGGCGAAGAAGGTTTCCATATCGGCGGCAAAAGCCGACTGGTCCTCGTAGTTCTCTTCGATGACATCCTTGAAGGCGTTCACGAGCTTTTCACGGCTGAAACCCCGCACCAGATCCATCCGGATCATCTTGGGAGCGTCCAGTTCCAGCAACGACACCCCCAGGTCCCCCTTCAATTCGGTTCCTTCGGCGACATAGGAAACGATGACGTAGACATTGACCTTCATGAAGGTCTTTTCCCGCAACCCCACGCCGGTGACGGCCAGCGTGTGGCTGGCGCCGTCTGTCTCGATGGTCACGGTATCGTCGTATTCCATTTCCGTTTCCGGTTCGACGATGGCTCCCGCGGTCCAGGGCATCATCAGGACAACCAGAGCCAGCAGACTGGCGAAACGCACGTACTTGTTCATAACAATTTTCTCCCGGCCGGTGGAAAAGTGACGGATCGGTTGGATCCGGATACTTCAGACTACACCCCATCCCTCACATTGGACAAGCAAAAGGGTTAAACCCGGCCGGAACAAAAAAGTGCCCGTAGACGGCGAACGTCCACGGGCACCTTGTGCGAAAGGATGTTCCTACCTGAACATCATCGGTTCTTCATCGTCATCGTCATCGTCTTCACAATGACCGGGGCCGGTGAGACCGTTGTTGTAATCGTCGAACGATCCCTGCCACATCATGAC
>JAUVII010000089.1 GCA_030592845.1 Candidatus Krumholzibacteriia bacterium
CATTGTCCGCCTGGGTCTACCCGACAAACATCGACGCTTTGACCACCAGTTCGGCGATCATCTTCGGGGATGGAGACAATCTCGATTGGATCAGGCTCGAAACCGATGGTGTTCGGACCAAGTGGGACAACGTGACCACGGTGATGACCTCCGAACCGGATTTCGTGAATGGCAACTGGCAACTATTCACCCTGGTGCGTAGCGGAACGACCGTCTCGGTGTACCGCAACGGGGTGCTCGTGACGAGCGCCACCACCACGGAGAAGTTCACGCCGGAGTTCCTGGGCCTCAAGACTCCGAATACGAACTACTATGGTGGTTTCATGGATGACGTGGCGATCTGGGGTCGGGCGCTGAGCCTGGAAGAAATCTCCTCATTATACAATGGAGGGACAGGAAACCCCATTGGCGGCGCGCAGCCGAATCCGGCCAATACTCTTGCCTTCAGTCTCGAGGGTACTGTCCCGGCCGGGGCGGGAATTGATCCCGTCACAGGTGTCTTTTCGTGGACACCGAGCGCCGAGCAGGCTCCCGGTGAGTACGCCCTGACTGTAAGGGTCACCGATGACGGTACCCCGCCCCTGTCAGATGAGGAAACCCTGCTGGTCACCGTGACCGGCGACGGCGTGGCACCGGGTCCGGTGACCGACCTGAACTCGGAGCCGGGGCATGAAAGTGTCACTGTTTCCTGGGCCCCGTCGGGGGACACTGACCTGGCTACCTTCCACGTGTATCGCGGTCTGTGGCACGACGGGGACAACCTCACTGTCTACCCCGAGTATGACGATGTTGCCGGCAACACGACTCCCAGTCGGCCGGCCGATCGGGCGGTGGCGGAAAGCTCTGCGGAGTGGGTCTTGGCGGGCACAGTCCCAGCGACCCAAAATTCCTTCACCGACGATCCGGGCAGCGGCGTATTGCCACGCGGAGTTTATTTCTACGAGGTTTTCGCTGAGGACACCGGT
The DNA here is from genome assembly GCA_030592845.1 of Candidatus Krumholzibacteriia bacterium. Lineage (GTDB taxonomy): Bacteria > Krumholzibacteriota > Krumholzibacteriia > LZORAL124-64-63 > LZORAL124-64-63 > JAGLCY01. The sequence goes on from JAUVII010000089.1 coordinate 966, forward strand.
GGTGACTTCAGCCTGCCATCGGTGGCCAGTACCCGTGCGACGAACTATTGGCTAGGTGATATTAATGGAGACGGCCTAGTCAATGTGGGAGGGGATATTAATTCCCTTTCCGTGACTTACGGTCTGTCTGGCGGCGATACGGGCTTCAACCCCTTCTGCGATGTGGGGCCGACCGATGACTGGAGCGGTACTGGGATCCCGCTGACCGACATCCACATCGATTTCGAAGACCTGATGATCTTTTCCGTCAACTGGGACGTGGGGGATACCAAGATCCTGCCCACGGAAGGTAGCATGATCGCCAGATTCTCCTGGGAGTGGGTCGATGAATCGACTTGGTCATTGGTATTGACCGAACCGTGCGCGAACCTCAAGGGTGTGAACCTGAAGGCCGAACTGCCGCAGAATGCCGTCTTGTCCCTCACCGCGGGCAGCCTGCTCGGACAGCAGGAAAGTCCATACTTCCTGGGGAATGGTCTCCGCACTGGTCTGGACGCTGGCCTTGCTCTTCTCGGGAATGGCGCCAGCATCACGGGCCAGGGTGAGTTGATACGGGTCAAGCTGACAGGTAAAATCGACTTCGGCGACCTGTTGATCGAACCCCGTGATTCGGACAACAAGGACCTCGAGTACATCCTCGAGGAAAAAACGGCCGGTCCGGGTATTCCGACCATGTATTCACTTTCGGCCAACTACCCCAACCCCTTCAACCCCTCGACGAAGATCGATTTTGATCTGCCTGAGTCCCAGAATGTGAAGCTGGTGATCTTTGGTGTCGATGGGCGACGTATCACGACTCTGAGAAATGAAACCATGCCTGCCGGTCGCCACTCGGTGACGTGGACCGGACGCAACGATCAGGGTGAACTGGTGGCAACGGGCATCTACTTCTACCGCATCGAGGCGGGGAGTTTCAGCGAGACGAAGAAGATGGTGCTGATAAAATAAGGCCATATGTCCTCTCACTTTTCCTTCTGGGAGGGGTTAGAGTCATCACTGCGGTGAGGCTTCTGCCCCTCCAAGAGGGAAAATCAAGGAGGATGTGATGGCGCGTTCCCAGACCGAACGCTTGGCCGAGAAGACGGTCGAGCGATAATTCCTTCACGAGTTGGAAAATGATTTTGAACTGGCACCTGCTACGTCCCGGGCCCTGTCTTCGCAAGACAGCAATCAAAACCCTTGATGTGGTGGAAGCCAGGACCGGACGTACCGCGTTAATGGTTATTACTGGGATGTTTGTTGTTCTTATTGTTGCCGTCCTGGTTTCATTTGAGGGGACGATGGGTAATTGAGTTGCCGGCTGATGGTGACCTGCCCCCACGATCCGGCCCCACCCGACGGGGTGTGTTTCCTGCCACCATTGACAATCCTGACTAAATGACATGACATTATTGATTGATGGCCCTACTCTGTACTTGAGGACCCTTCATTGTAGGGTAACGTTCAAATCGTATTTTATTGTAAAATAATGTCTTATCAAATTTCCGGGCCAGCGGCACAGGAAATGCAATCCATCCACCGAAAAAGTAGATCCTTGGTCCCGAAGGCCCCCCGGGGGCCCCTGGCCAACAAGCAATAGAGGAGAAAACCATGAAAAACTGGACCGTCAACGCCATGGAAAGCCTGCAGAAGGCGCAGGCCAAGGCTTATGAAATGGGACACGCCGAGCTCGAACCGCTGCACCTCTTGTGGGCGCTGCTGAGCGAGACCGGTCTGGCCACCAATACCCTCAGGAGCCTGGAACTGGATCCCGCCCTGATCGCGCAGACCGTCGAACGCGAACTGGCGAGCCTGCCGACGATCCAGCAGAAGGAATTACCGGCCGCCAGCGCCGAGTTGCAGAAACTGTTCCTGGAGTCGGGACAAAAAAGCGGTGGCGGCATGGTCGGTACGCGCGAACTGCTGCTGGCTTTGGCTGACGACACCGGTCGCGCGGGCAGTGTGTTGAAAACTTTTGACGTGACCACCGTAAAGGTCGAAAAGGCCCTCGAGAACAGTGGCGCCAATGCTGCCTACAACGGTGATGACGAATCCGGCCTGGGCGACGGCGGCGACTCCGCGTTGGACAAATACTCCCGCGACCTGTGCGCAGCCGCGCGCGCGGGAAAGATCGATCCCATCATCGGGCGAGACGAGGAGATCCGCCGGGTGATCCAGATCCTCAGCCGCCGCACCAAAAACAACCCGGTGCTCATCGGTTCCCCCGGTGTGGGTAAGACTGCCGTGGCCGAAGGCCTGGCCCGCCGCCTCGTTGAAGGCGACGTGCCCGAGGGCCTGAAGGGCAAACGTCTGCTCGCCCTGGACCTGGGCGCGCTGATCGCCGGCACCAAGTACCGTGGTGAATTCGAGGACCGTTTGAAAAAGGTCATCAAAGAGGTCACCGAGCAGGAGGGCCAGGTGCTTTTGTTCATCGACGAGATGCACACCCTGGTCGGCGCCGGCGCCACCAGTGGAGCGATGGATGCTTCGAACATCCTCAAGCCCGCCCTGGCTCGTGGTGAGCTGCATTGCGTGGGCGCGACGACCATCGACGAATACCGCCGGCACATCGAAAAGGATCCCGCTTTGGAGCGACGCTTCCAGCCCGTGCTGGTCGAAGAACCCACCTGGGAACAGGCCGTGGCCATCATGCGCGGTCTGAAGGAAAAATACGAAGTGCATCACGGCATCCGCATCACCGATGGGGCGCTGGTCGCGGCGGTTAAGCTGAGCCAGCGTTACATCGCCGACCGCATGCTGCCGGACAAGGCCATCGACCTGATGGACGAGGCCGCCAGCCGCCTGCGCATGGAAATCGATTCGGTGCCCGCGGAGGTGGACGATCTGCAGCGGCGTCTCAACCAGTTCGAGATGGAACGTCTGGCCCTGGAAAAGGAAACCGACAAATCGGCGGTGGCCCGGCGCGAGCTTATCGACCGCCAGATCGCCGAACTTCGCGACGAGTGGGACCGGTTGAAGGCCCACTGGGAGCAGGAAAAGGAAGCTATCGACGCTATCCGCGCGCTGCAGAAGGAGCAGGAGAACCTGGTTCTGGAGATGGAACGCGCCGAACGCGAGGGCGACCTGGCCCACGCGTCGGAGCTGAAGTACGGCGGGCAGGCCGCCCTCGAGGCGGAGATTGCCGCTGCCTACCAGGAGCTCAAGGCCATTCAAGGTGAACACGCGCTGCTGCGCGAGGAAGTCGAGGAGGACGACATCGCGCACCTGGTCGCCCAGTGGACGGGCATCCCGGCCCAGCGTCTGGTCGAAGACGAGATGGCTCGGCTGCGGGATCTGGAAAACCGGATTTCCGATCGGGTTGTAGGTCAGGACGATGCGGTGGCAAAGGTGGCGAAGACCATTCGGCGCTCGCGAGCCGGCCTGACCGAAGGGCATCGTCCGCTGGGTTCGTTCCTGTTCCTGGGCCCCACGGGTGTGGGTAAGACGGAGCTTGCGAAAGCCCTCACGGCCCAGATGTTCGGCGACGAATCCGCGTTGATCCGCCTGGACATGTCCGAGTACATGGAGAGGCACGCGGTCAGCCGGATGATCGGTTCGCCTCCGGGTTACGTCGGCCACGAGTCCGGCGGCCAGCTGACCGAGGCGGTCCGGCGCCATCCCTACAGCGTGATCCTTTTGGACGAGGTCGAAAAAGCCCATCCCGAAGTGATGAACGTGCTGCTGCAACTGCTGGACGACGGTCGCCTGACCGATGGCCAGGGACGCGTGGTCGACTTCAGCAACACCATGGTGCTGATGACCAGCAACCTGTGCCAGGACGGCGAATTCGAACCGCGCGCGGATGAGGACGAAGAGGCGCGTCGCGATCGCGAAAGCCGGGTTCTGCAAAGTCTGGTCGGCCATTTCCGGCCCGAGTTCCTGAACCGGCTCGACGGCATCGTTCGCTTTGCCAGCCTGGGTGAGGACATGATCCTGGAAATCGTCAGGTTGGAGCTGGCCAAGGTCGGCCGCAACCTGTCTGAACAGGACATCACCCTGGAGGTCACCGACGCGGCCGTGGCTCAACTTGCCGAACAGGGTTTCGACCCGCGTTTCGGCGCCCGGCCGGTGCGGCGTGTCATCCAGCAGGAGGTTCAGGATCGCCTTGCGGACCTGATCCTCGCCGGTGAAGCGTTGCCCGAGCTGACGGTGGTTCTGGATGTGGATGGCGGGAAGTTCACGCTCGAAGTACTGAAAGCCGAACGTCTGATGACCGGATAATCCGGTGTAACTGGAATGGGCGGGGTCAATTGACCCCGCCCATTTCCTTGAGCAGAACCCTCACACCTGAATTTACTTAACATAATACTGCCCCCCGGGGGGCATGATTGCAGTGATATAGGCGTTAGGCTGCGAGCGATACCCCCGGGGGGTACTTTCTGCAATGCTATTGGTGATAGGCTGCAGAGAAAATCAGTTCCCACCCGCCGCCATGATCCTGGCCAGCGTGGCCTCATCCGCCTCCAAAAACCCCGACACCACCAACCGTGGCGTAAGCTCGCGCCAGTTGTCTCCACGCGCGAAGATATCCGCAAAGATCGGCAGCGCCCGCTCGACGGCCCCCGCGTTGACCATGGCCACGGCGTGCCAGTAACGCGCTTCGAGATTGTCACCCAGGATATATTCGGCCTGGGCGTAGGCTTTTTCCGCCCCGTCGAGATCGCCTTTTTCCACGGCCAGATCCCCGGCGTTCATCTGTTCGTAGCCGCGATGCATCTTCAGCAACCGTTGCAATTCCCTGACGGGTTCGGGGTGATCCTCCACACGCAGATCCACCAACCGGTCATTCCAGGATTGGCCGGTGGATTCGGCTCGAACCACCAGGATCGCGGCCGACTGCCGGCCGCGGATGTCGCCGCCCTCCGCCTGGGCCGCGGCCAGGGCCGCCACCATCCGCTCGGCAAGGGGACCGGAAGTTTTTTCAAATGCTTTGGCCATGGCTTCCGGAACGGTGGCCGGTCCCATGAGGTTTGCCTGCACCGAATACCCCTGACCCAGATAATGTCCCGCTTCCGGGATGCAGCGCCCGCCCGTGTGAACGGCGACGCTGCCCCTCGCGTCGACCATCGCCACCTGACGGATATTCGCGTGCTCGTCCTGTCCGAGAAGAGTGGACAAAACGGAGACCGCGTCGTGGCCTTCGGCCATCAGTTCGAGGCCATTGGGTCCATAGCTGGCTTCGACCATGGACTGGGTCGCCACCGCGCCCACTCCGGCCCGGGCCCAGGGCACCAGGGCGCCCACGCTGAACCAGTGCGACTGCACAGCCACACCCAGTTCGCCGGTTTCAGCATCACGGGCGACGATGGAGTAGGTCGACACCGGCCGGATCGGCGACACACGGGGGATGGGTTCGGCCACGAGGGCGGAAGGGGCCAGGATCATCAGGACAAAAAGGAAGGAGAGAGTGCGCATGGCCGGCCTTTCCTGGGTGAGGGGGCTGTATTTCGTGGACGGAATCATATCATTAAATATGCAATCAGGTCCGTATGGGAAGGGGCAGCTCGGGGATTTTCGCCATTGGACAGCAAGACGCGCTTGCCAACACCTGTCTTTTGGGTAAACTTCGTGACCCGCCTTGCCTGCGATGCCGGCCTCGGATTACAGAAAACAAAGGTTTGAATGAACATGACAAGAACCCATTCGGATGATGTACAACAAGGAGAGCGATTCCAATTCGGGGCAAATTGGGAGGCTTTTCTCGATACGCTGAATGAAGAGCGTATCGGGGAAGCCGAGCACTCGTTGAAGGTCATGTTGGGTGTGGATGATCTTTCAGGGAAACGTTTTTTGGATATTGGATCCGGCAGTGGCCTGTTCAGCCTTGCTGCCAGACGATTGGGGGCAAAAGTCCATTCGTTCGACTACGATCCGAAATCGGTTGGATGCACGGGAGAATTAAAGAAACGCTATTTCGCCAATGATGATGACTGGGTGGTGGAGGAAGGATCTGCTCTGGATGAGGACTACCTGGTTTCGCTGGGAAAATTCGATGTCGTATATTCGTGGGGTGTTCTTCATCATACCGGAAACATGATGAAAGCATTGAATAATGCCATGCTGCCCGTGACCGAGCAGGGAATACTTTTTATCGCAATCTATAACGATCAGGATATTTCATCGAGGGCCTGGAAGAAAATAAAGAAAACGTATTGTTCGGGTTGGGCGGGAAAAATGCTGATTGGCGGCATGTTTATTCCAATGCTGGCGTTGCAGAGCATCGCGACAGGAATCATTAAATATAAAAATCCCGTCCGGCAGTTTTCCAATTACAAGAATAAACGTGGTATGTCCATTTACCATGACTGGATTGACTGGCTCGGAGGCTATCCCTTTGAAGTGGCCAAGCCTGAGGTGATTATCAATCTGTACAGGAACCATGGATGTATTCTGGAAAATTTAACGACGACAAACAGGCTCGGGTGTAATCAGTTTGTGTTTCGAAAACAGTAAGAGCCCTCTGGCAATCAGGATAATTCCCCGCCGACCTCCAATTTGTCGTATAATTTGAACAGGACGCACCTCCAGATTTTCGCTCTTCAACACAGGAAACGATCCATGTCTTCTCGCCCAAGAGCCGCCGCGCGCCATCGTTATGCCCATTTTCTGATAGCCGCCCTGATTTTTGTGATCCTGACCTCTGCCGCGGGCGCTTTGGCCGGCATTGACGACGACCCGGAAGCCACCCGTGAAAAAATCCTCGAACACCGATTCGAGGAAGCCACCAGTAAAAACCTCCTGGTCAAGGGTCTGCTGGCCGCCGAACAAGCCAAGACCTTCAACCAGACCCAGTACGACGTCCATCATTACGACCTGGACCTGAACCTCGATCCCGGCGCCTCCACCCTGACCGGTACCGTAATCGTGACCGCGGGAGTGACCGGACCTTCGATCGCCACGATGGATCTGAACCTGACCCTCAACATGACGGTGACCGCGACCACGGTTGGAGGGTCCGGCACGACCAGCAGCCGCAGCGGCGCCGTGTTGACCGTAAACCTGGACCGGACCTACACCACCGGGGAGACGGTGGTTGTAGCGGTGACATACACGGGCAATCCCGCGGGCGGCGCCTTCGGCTGGGACAGCTATGGCGGCCAGGATATGATCTGGACGCTGAGCGAACCCTTCGGCGCGCGCGAATGGTGGCCCTGCAAGGATCTCAACAGCGACAAGGCCGATTCGGTGGACATTAAAATCACGGTGCCCGACCATCTGGTCGTCGCCAGCAACGGCCTGGTGGTATCGGACGTGGACAACGGGTCCACGCGCACGACGCATTGGAAATCGAATTATCCCATCGCGACCTATCTGGTTTCCCTGGCCATCCACCCCTACGCGACATACAGCGACTGGTACACCCCACTTGGCGGCGGCGATCCCATGGAGGTGCAGTTCTACATCTATCCAGGTCATGTGGGAGTGGTGGAACCGAATTATGCGCTGACCGTGCCGATGATCGGCGTTTTCGCCCAGGCTTACGGCGAGTATCCCTTCGTCGACGAAAAATACGGCCACGCCGAATTCACCTGGGGCGGAGGAATGGAGCACCAGACCCTGACCAGCATGGGCGGATGGTCGGAAGATTTGATTTCCCACGAACTGGCTCACCAGTGGTGGGGCGACATGGTCACCTGCGAGGACTTCGGGCACATCTGGCTGAACGAGGGTTTCGCCACCTGGAGCGAGGCCTACTGGGCCGAGCAGTACTACGATTTCGCCACCTACCGGCAGTACATGGAATACGCCTCATATTACGGGGGCGGGACGATATTCGTGGAGGATCCCCTGTCGGAAAACATCTTCGACGGTAATCTCAGCTACAACAAGGGCAGCTGGGTGGTGCATATGCTGCGCGGCGTGTTGGGCGACACGGATTTTTTCGCGGGATTGGCTTTGTACCGGGCCAACCATCTTTACGGCAGCGCCACCACAGAGCAACTGCAGGCGGCCCTGGAAACGGTCAGCGGCCAGGACCTGACCGCCTTTTTCCAGCAGTGGATCTATGGGGAATATTTCCCAGTCTATAGTTATTCCTGGGTCCCCGGTCCCGGGGTCGATGAAATCACCGTCACGATCGTCCAGGAACAGGACAACACCGGCCTTTTCACCATGCCCATCCAATTGCAGGTGACCACGGATACAGGCACGACCGATTTCACCGTCGCCAATAGCCTGGCGTCCGAGGACTACGTGCTGACCGTGACCGGAACTCCCGAGGGTGTCCTTCTGGATCCCGACCGCTGGATCCTGCGCCAGGTGCGCACCGAGGTGACCAATCCCACTTTCGACAAGGGCATTCTCCTGGTCAACGGGGTTCACTGGGATTCCTACGACCCGGAAATCCAGAGCGCCTACGCCGACAGTTCCTTCTGGGGCGACAATCCGATCACCTTCTGGGACTGTTTTGCCGAGCCCGGGGGCGGATATCCCGCCAATCTGCCGGCGCCCATCGGTCATGACGCGGTTCCGGCCTCCATCCTGGGCGGGTATTCCACAGTGATCTGGGTCGGGAACAATTACAACGGCGACCTGGCCAAGTGGGCGGAAACTCCCATCCAGTCCTACCTGGAGGTCGGCGGAAACCTTCTTTTGATGACACGCGGCAGCAAGGTCTTCCTGGACGGCGATCTGACGACCTACCTGGGCGTGACCTGGGCTGAAACATCGTCCTCCCTCGGCAACTGCGTTTCGGTGGCAACGGGTCTGGTCAACATTCCCTTTATCGGACCCCAGAGCTGGAACGATGTCTACCTGAACAGCGTGGGGCCGGAAAGCACCCTCCTGTTTCTCGACACTGCCGGATTCAGCGGTGATCGTGGGACCGGAGTCTGGGCGTCACCGGCCGGGGGCGGCACCTTCCGGACGACCGGCGGCCAGTTTGTCCATCTGGCCGGGCGACCCTACCGCATGAATCACGATGCCCTGCGGCAAAACGTGGAGTACATCCTGGAGAACTATCTGGATGAGCCCTACAATCCGGCCAGCCCGGTTCCGGGAGACGGCGTCCTGCCCCGCGCCGCGGCGGTTCTGGGCCAGAACTTCCCCAATCCTTTCAACCCGTCGACCACCATCAGTTTCACGCTGGCGGCCCCCGGTGCGGCCCTGTTGAGAATCTACGACGTATCCGGGCGCCTGATCCGGACCCTGATCGACGACAGCGAACTCTCCGCGGGGGATCACCAGGTTGTGTGGAGCGGTTTGGACCAGTCCGGTCGGGCGGCCGCGGCAGGGGTCTATTTCTACAGCCTGGAGGTTGAGGGGTATTCCCGGACCAAACGTATGACCCTGGTGAAATAAGGTCCCGGCTCCGCGGGCAAGTGGCCGGGAATATGGCAGGAATTTTTAAATGACCTTTACTTGAATGATTAACCCCTTGGGGTGTATAGTCCCGAGACATTCAGGAAAGGATAGTTGCCATGGAAAAACCAAAGATCGCTGGAAACAAGCCCATCGTTCTGGAACTTTCTCCCGGCCAATATGCCTACTGTACTTGTGGCGTGTCCAAAAACCAGCCGTTCTGCGACGGAGCCCACCGGACGACCTCCTTTACACCTGAGATGTTCACTCTGTCCGAAGAAAAAACAGTGGCCCTGTGCACCTGCAAGCAAAACGCGGACGGGCCCTACTGTGATGGTTCTCACGCCAACTTGGAGTCCGAATAGCGCCGGCAAGGCATGAGAGACTTGTTTCCCTGGATGTGTTCCGGGGTCTGACGGTCGCTTTGATGATTCTCGTCAACAACCCAGGGTCGTGGGCCCACATCCATCCGCCTTTGCGCCATGCCGTCTGGCATGGCCTGACGCCCGCCGACCTGGTTTTCCCGTTTTTCCTGTTCATCGTCGGAGTGGCTGTTTCCCTCAGTTTTTCCCGCCGTATGGACGCGGGGGCCGGGCGCGCCGACCTGGTCCGGAAAATCGTTTCACGATCGGTCATCATTTTTTTCCTGGGTCTTTTTCTGAACGGTTATCCCTTTGGCATCCCCTTGAACTCCTCCATGGCGGCCGACTTTTCCCTGTCCAGCATTTCGGCCGTCTTCGAGGACTTGCGCGTGCCGGGGGTATTGCAACGAATTGCCCTGTGTTACCTGCTGGCCGGACTGACGGTGGTGTTCACCCGGAGAACCCGGGACAGGGCCCTGATTGCCGTTGGTTTCCTGGTCCTGTACGAACTGCTGATGCGATTGCCCCTGGTGGACGGATGGGGAAGCGGCAGCTTCGCCTTGACGGACAATTTCGCGCGCTGGGCGGACCTGGGCCTTCTGGGTGAGAACCATCTCTACAAAATCGGGGAAGTCGCCTTCGATCCCGAGGGACTGGTGTCCACCCTGCCGGCGGCGGCTACCACCATGCTCGGATTTTTCGCGGGGGAATTCATTCGAGGCTCCCGGCCTTTGGTGGAAAAACTGCGTTGGCTGGGAACCTGGGGAGCGGGCGTGGCGATTGGCGGCCTGGTATTGTGCCGGTTGGAACCGGTGAACAAACAGCTGTGGACCGTAAGCTATGTCCTTCTCACCGGTGGCCTGGCCATGATGACGTTGGCGGCGTCTTCGTGGGTGATGGATGTCCGGAAATGGCGGACTGGCACTTTGCCCATGGTTGTCTTCGGCAGCAATCCACTGGTTGTTTTTGTGGGGTCGGGACTTTTGGCGCGCACCCTGGGTCTCATGCGGGTAACAGGTGTGGATGGTCAATCCGTAAGCGTGAATCGCTGGTTGTACCAAGAGGTTTTTGCCAAGGCAGCCGGGCCTTTGAACGGTTCTTTTTTGTTTGCCCTGGCCGTGGTCCTGTTCTGGCTGGGGGTTCTTTGGGTGCTGTATCGGCGGAAAATCTTCATCAAAATCTAGGAAAAATTCCTCAATTGTGACTTCTGAGGGATATTTGTCACGGCCCGGGAGTGTTTTCAGTGGGCCAAAAGGCAAATTATCGATTTTTTTGGTCCAGTTAAGTGGTTCTACCCCAACATTATCCAATTTACTGTAAAAAAACCTCAGGAAGTATGGATTTTCAGGAAATTATATGGTACAGTCCGGTCAGATATAGTGCATCGAACGCTCCTGCATCAACACCGTCGTGCCGTGCAGATTTTCGTTCCTGCATTACCAACTATCAGTAATGGTTCTCTCTGGGTTCGCCCACTTTGTCAGGGAGGCTGTGAGGAATAATTTCCTCATGTTGTGGGGCAGTAAACACCGTTGGGGGTTTCATGATGAGAAAATCGATACCGTTCATGGCCATGGCGCTGATCATCGC
>JAUVII010000277.1 GCA_030592845.1 Candidatus Krumholzibacteriia bacterium
AAATCTCGTTTTTGGCCTGCCTCGTTTTCGGTTCGTTGATTTCCCCAACTGATCCCAACGCCGTCATGGGCACGTTGAAAACCCTGAACGCGCCCAAGGATCTGGAAGCCAACATCGCCGGGGAATCCCTGTTCAACGACGGAGTGGCAGTGGTCCTGTTCACCGGGCTGGTGGCTTTAATGGCAGCCCAAATGGGGCACGATGGGGGGCACGGGGGCCATGGCGGGGAGTTCAGCGCGTCCCGGATGGCGATCTTTTTCCTGCGGGATGCCGGAGGTGGAGCGGTCCTGGGCCTTATCTGCGGTTACCTGGCTTATCGACTGATGCTGAGCATCGACGACTACAAGGTCGAAGTCATGCTGACTTTGGCTTTGGTCATGGGCAGCTACAGCCTGGCCTGGGCCGTGCACGTTTCCGGCCCCATCGCGGTGGTGGTGGCGGGTATCCTGATCGGCAACCGCGGCCGCACTTTCGCCATGAGCGAAGAAGTGGCGGACTATCTGGAAAAATTCTGGGAACTGCTCGACGAGATCCTCAACGCCCTTCTCTTCATGCTTATCGGTATCGAAGTGTTGGTGGTGTCGTTCAGCGGGCGGGGGATTCTGGCCGGGTTGATCGTCATCTTCATCGTTTTGCTGGCCCGGTTCGTGAGTGTGCTGGTGCCGATTTCGATCATCAAGCTGCGTTCCCAGTTTCCCCCAGGAGTGGTGCGCATTTTGACCTGGGCGGGATTGCGCGGGGGGATTTCGGTGGCCCTGGCCCTGTCGCTGCCGCCGAGTCCCGAAAAGAACATCATCCTGACCAGCACCTACATGGTGGTTTTGTTTTCCATCCTGGTCCAGGGGATGACGGTCAAGAAGGTGCTGCGGAAATTCCTGTAGCTGGGATTATTTTTCCAGCAGATCGATGTAGGCTCCGCTTACCAGATCCTCAGGTTTGATCCCGAGTTTTTCCATGAGGTCGGCGGCTTCCTGTTCGCCGCCTTTGGTGTCGTCGCCCTCGGCGAGAACCACTTCCAGTTCCATGAACGAGCCCAGACCTTCCACCTGGTCGAGGTGGATGCGGGTCCGGCCGGCCAGAAACAGCAGCCTTTTCTTTATTACCACGCCCCGCACCGGCAGAGCGGCGCCCAGGACGCCTTTGAGGACGCGGGCATTTGGTGTCGGCGATATGCCGTAGCTGGAGGTCTTGGGGCCCTCGGCGTCGGGCCGGTGGTAGGAGATCAGCTCACCTGTTCCATCGGCGAACTCGCGGATCTTGAGGCGCCCTGTTTCAGCGTGGAAAAAAGTGTCAGTCTGCAGGATGATTTCCGGTTCGGCGCCGGTTAGTTTCCTGGCTCTGGTCAGAATGGCCTCGGGATCGGATACCCGCGCTTTGATTTCGATGTTGGATGGCATGAATGATAGTATACTGTGGAATCACAAACTTTTGAACCGGAGGAACCTGCTGTTTTGAAAATTATATTTCCTCCCCTCGGCCTGCTTTTGATAATTGTTCTGTTGGGTGGAGTTTCCGGGTCCGCCTTTGCGGAATCCGGCACCGAAGAAGACGTCAGCCTGGGTCATTTTCCGGGCGCGGTGTGGGACGACATAACCGCCTTGCCGACCTGGGAAAACACCTGGTGGCTGCTTGGCGGTACCGCCCTGACCATTGGCATCCATCAATTCGAGGATGCGGAGAGTGCTTCCGAAGCCCTGAACAAGGGCGCCTGGGACGCACTTTCGGATTTCGGCAATATCTGGGGGGATTTGCGGGTCCAGGCGCCCCTCGCCCTCGGCACTTGGGGGATCGGGAGCTGGGCCGGCAACGATGAAGTAGCGGGATTCGGTTTCGATCTTTCCCGGGGACTGCTGCTGACCTACGCGACCACCAGCATCATCAAGGCCTCGGTCAACCGCACCCGACCCAACGGCGAGGATTACTCTTTTCCCTCGGGGCATACGGCCGCGGCTTTTACGACCGCCGGGGTGGTTACCCAGCGTTACGGCGGCTGGCTTGGCGGAGTGTCCCTCGGGCTGGGTGTCCTGACGGCCATGGGCCGGATGGAGGACATGAAGCATTACGCTTCGGACGTGGTGGCCGGGGCTACGATAGGGTGGATCATCGGTCGCACGGTGGCCCGGGACGACCCTGCCGACAAGACGGCCTGGCAGGTGGTGCCATTTGGGAACGGTCTGGCGATGATCAAGAGCTTTTAGAAATGCATGGATATTAAATATCACTGCAATAATGCCCCCCAGGGGGTGAACTGAGACAATATATATGTTGTTAATGGAGGGGAGTTGACAACAAACATATTGTCAAATAAACATTCAAGGTCCATGGGGGATCTTAACACACTGGAATCAAACACATTAACTTATAATAGTGCCCCCGGGGGCACTTTTAGGACAACAACCTGCTACAAACAAACAATTTAATAATCCAGGGTCTCAAAAAAAGGCGCCGCTCCCATCGAAGCGGCGCCCATCTCATTTAAACAACTGAAACTTACTTTTTGTCCCGGGGGAAGCTGCCGTGCTGCGGCACCTGCACCGGTTCATCCTTGATCTGCTGCAACAATACTTCGACGGCCTTCTCCAGCTGGGGATCCCGGCCGGCGATTTCCTCGTGGGGCAGGTTGTCGAGTTCGATGGTGGGTTCCACGCCGTAGTTTTCGACGTCCCAGTCGCCGTTCACGTTGAACAGCCCGAACTCGGGGAAGGTCACCTGGCCGCCGTCCATCAGGCCGATGCCGCGGCTGATGCCGACCAGTCCGCCCCAGGTCCGGGTGCCGATCACGTCACCCAACTCGTAGTACTTGAAGTAGTAGGGCAGGGCATCGCCGCCGCTGCCGGCGTACCCGTTGGTGATCATGGCCATGTGGCCCAAAAATGCCGTGCCCGGCGTGCGCCAGTCCTGGCCGTAACGGGGTTTCCACAGGTTGACCAGCTTCTGGCGCAAAATGTTCATGAAGAAATCGGGAATGAACCCGCCGCCGTTGAAGCGTTCGTCGATGATCAGCCCATCCTTGCGCAGGTTGGGGTAATAACCCTTGGCGAAGCCGACCTGGCCGCCGACGGCGGTGTTGGGCATGTGCAGATACCCGATCTTGCCGTCCGAGAGTTCGTCCACCCGGCGCCGGTTGGCCTGGACCCAGGCTTCGTAGCGCAAGGCGTCGTCGCGCGCGATGGGGACCACGGTGATTTCGCGGCTGTCGGTGCCGTCGGCATTGGGACCGACCTCGAGTACGACCTGATTGCCGACTTTGTTCTCGAAAAGGCTGTAGGGGTTGGTGCCCGCGGCCAACGCCACGCCGTCCACAGTCAGGAGGTAGTCGTCGTTGCCGACTTCCTGTCCCGGCTGGTTCAGGGGCGTGGGGGTCTCGGAATTCCAGTCACGTTCGCTGTAGATCTGGCCGAACCGGTAACGGTCGGTCTCGCTATCCAGTGCGAAGGTGCATCCGAGCAGGCCCGTTCCGACGTTTTTGGCGTGGGGCATGTCGCCCGGCCGCACGTAGGAGTGGGAGCTGTTCAGCTCGCCGATCATTTCACCCAGGATGTAACTGAAGTCCGCGCCATGGGCGACGAAGGGGACCAACTCGCCGTAACGCTGGTACATGTGGTCCCAGTCCATGCCGTGCA
>JAUVII010000198.1 GCA_030592845.1 Candidatus Krumholzibacteriia bacterium
ATCGGATGGGGGCGGTCACCACAGATTTGGAAAAATAAGGATTATGGTGCGCCACTAGCTCAATTGGCAGAGCAACTGACTCTTAATCAGTAGGTTCGGGGTTCGATTCCCTGGTGGCGTACCAAATAGAATTAAACAAGAGAGCAGGTTACGGAATTCCGAAACCTGCTCTCTTTTTCATTATCTGGAATTTGGCAATCCGCTGCAGTTCTACAAACCAGCCCCCAGCGAATTTAGCGCGCCGCATTTGGCTCGCCTCTCCCTGTCATCTGATAACCAGCATCTTCCGCGTCAGACGTTCCCCATTCGCCTTCAGTTCGTAGAAATACGTGCCTTGACTCACACGATTACCGCGGTCGTTCGTGCCGTCCCAATAAAGGGTGTGGGGCCCCGCCACCATGGAACCGTTGGCGAGAGTCTTGACCCGGTGGCCGCGCACATCAAACACGGTAAGACGAACGCTCGTGGCCGAGGGCAATTCGAAATGGATCGTGGAGCCGTTGAACATGGGATTGGGGCTGCTGCGCCCGAGGGAAATGCGGGTCGAATTCAGAGGCGTGGCGGCCGACGTGGACGAGCTTTCGCCGATCATCCACCATTCGGAGATTCCAGTTTGGTTGTTGTCGAATTCGGCCAAAATCTCGTCATCGCCGTCCCCATCGAAATCGGCCAGGGTCCAGGCCATCAGCTCTGCCGAATTCGGTTGTGTAAGTACGTCGATACTGGACCACAGAACCTGCCCAGTTTGCGGATCAAAGAGCTGGAGTTGCTTCCCGGTGCCCACCAGGTAGACCCCCTCCCATTGCGCGAGGAAAGGTCCACCATTTCCAGGTCGGTAATCGCGGCATCAAGGCCGCCCGCAACCCAATTCGAAATCCAGCTTGTCCCATTGTAGGCTAAGGCCGTCAGTGTATTCGGACCACCGGGGAAGGATTCCATGATCACGAGTTCCGCCAGTCCCGCTGAAGAATCATCATCCAGTTCCAGAGCAGCGATGGTCGTGTATTGTGGCACGAAAGTTCCCACTGAACCCATGGTCGTGAAATCGGCCAGGGAAACTGACCCCATAAGGGTCGGATTACTCGGTGCCGATATCATGTCCCAATAGACGGCCTCCAGACCGGGCGCCGTCGCGAATTCCGCCACCAGCACAATTTCCGGCGGATCAAAGGTATTCCAATCGTCACCGGGCGAGGCAATAACAATGGGCGCAACGCCGGTCAGGGCGGCGGCGAACAGGGTGACAAGGATGCGACGAATCACGGATGGACCTCCAAAGCGGAAAGTGGCTGCAAGACAGAGCTTTAAAAGAAGATAAATCCTATGCCTGAACCTCGTATATTCATCTCTTGATATAGGATCGCAATTATTTGATCAGGATTTGCCCTGCCCGCGAATCCTCCACGGATCTCAGGACTCGACCTCGCAGAGGAATCCAAAACAGAACCGGAACCAGAAGCAGCATCAGCAGGGCCAATACGGGATTCTGTCCCGCCAGATCGTAGGCCAGGCTGACCGGGATCCCGACCGCCAGTTCCACTCCGAACTGGACATCCCACAAGAGGGCTTCCCACAACGGAAGCCCGGTCCTGAACTCACACAGATAGTTGGCCGATATCAGGACACTGACGATTCCCATCACCCGCTGTTGACGACCGGATCGAATGGCCGCGATGATTCCCATGGCAATCGTCAGCGAGAACCCACCCACGAATGCCACCGTATGGAGCGCGTCCATGACGGGATGAGTGTAGAGCCACACCAACGTATCGACGGGTAATTCGGGCAGGGGACTCCGGTAGATGACCATGATGCAGACCGTCATCAGGGCCGACAGGATTCCGAACCGGGCATATCGGGGGTTGGTCCGCAGGTCGCGCCAATAGATTTGAAATATGGGGTACTTTGCAATAATGCCGACCTGGTTTCTGATGTTATTCATGCAACTTTCCTCCGGAAATCGAGTCCCCTGGCGGCCTTATCAAGGCCTGCCGGGTATTCTGGGTAACGATGGTAAACCATGACGCCCCAATAAGAACCGCGTTTTCAAAAGGAAAGCATTATTCGGTCCGGATTAAAAATTACAGCAGCCTCCCCAGCAGCTGCCGCACTCAATTTAGTTTAAACCTCTTTAAAGGCATACTCTCAAAACGGATTCGGTTCCAGGCCCCTATATCAGACCCCTGATTTGACAATTAGATTTCAAATATGTTACACTGCAAAGTTGCCACCAAATCCCAATTTAATGGTGGCATAACAAGGGGGATTGTAATGAAAAAATTGGTAATCCTGGTTCTGGCTTGCCTTCTGCTCGCCAATGTTGCGTTTGCCGTCGTGGATCCCGATACCAACAGCATGGGATTCTACTTCGATGCCAATGCTGACATTTTCGAATTGGCGTCAGGTCCATACATAACTGTCCAGGTTAACGTCATTTTGACGAACCCCGATTTCGGCGTCCTCAATGGCTACGAGTTCGGGTACAACATTGTTGGTAACTACATGCTCTCCGGCACGACTCTGATGGGAGTCGGCCCCATCGACGTTGGTGGCAGTCTTGGCAACCACATCGTGGGGCTGGGCGCTCCGATGCCGACCACACCGGCTACCATCCTTTGCATCCTGCAGGTTTTACTGTTGGACACGAACCCGGTTGCCTTCACGCTTTTCGGTGCGGTCCCCAGTTCCATACCGGGATCCAATCTTCCGGCCGTGTTGTTGGCTGGCGATGTCATCACGAGCATCGGCACTTCCTCTTTTGTTGGGGATCCTCTGGTCAACGCCTACATCAACGGCACGGGTGTAGTCGCTGTTGAAGAAGTTTCCTGGGGCCAGGTAAAGAGCGTGTACCGGTAGGGTCAAGCAGGCCGCCTCTCCATCGGAAAGGCGGCCGTCTCATCTCAGCAAAAAAATCAAACCAGAGACTTGGTCTTCTCCAGCATCTCCATCGGCTGCCGCGCTCCGCCCGGTCCCACACTCTCGGACCAAAGCACCACCCCGTCCTTGCTGATCAGCACGGTCGCGCGGTCATTAATCCCCGGCTCATCCAGCCAAAGACCGTAGGCCTTGCCCACTTCACCCTTGGGGTGAAAATCGGCCAACAGGGGATACGTGATGCCCCCGAAACCTTCGGCCCATCCCTTGTGACAAAACTTGGAATCGATGCTCATACCCAGGACCTGGGTATCAACCGCGTCGAACTGCTCCAGCAGAGAGTTCAGACCCGGAATTTCGATGCTTCAAGTAGGCGTGAAATCGAGGGGATACGATACGAGCAACACGTTTTTCGAGCCCTTGAAATCCGACAGGGAAACTGTCGTGTCCAGGTGGCTGGGCAACGTGAAGTCGGGGGCTATGGCCCCGGCTGCAATCAGTGCCATGGATTGTACCTCTTCTTTTTTGACGATGGAGAGAGACCTCGAAACAGATCAGGGGGCCTCATTGGAGCACACAGTTACCCAAATTTTGAGCCCTCCGCAACCGCCTTAACCGTCCCGGCCCCTTGGCCGGCTCCGTTTCCGGCTGTTCAATTTGCTTCCTCTCTGTCAAAAACATTAAAACATACTGCCCCGCAGGGAGTTAGGGCCTTTAGGGGTTGGAGTCCCAATTTGAAAATGTTAAAATAGAAACAATTCTTAACAACCTGCTTCACCATGGAGATATGTCATGAAAAAGCTGATCTATCTGTTTCTGTTGGCTGTCATCGCCCTTTCGGGTTGCTCGAGCGATTCGGAATCACCCACGGATCCCGTTATATCAGATGATCCCCTGGCCACCGGCACTATCGGCAACGGGGGAGGTTCCCTCGTAACCGATGAATTGATCCTCGAAATTCCCGCCGGCGCCTTCCCCGGCGACGTCGAGGTGAAGGTCTACCTCGATACCGAAGAGGATCCGTTTGGGAAGGCCACCGCTTCCCGCGTGCTGCGTATCGAAGGCATGCCCGATCATTTTGCCGAACCGCTGACCTTTAAACTCGCCCATGATCCGGCCGATCCCGATTCTCTTTACGCCATGGTCGGTGGCGAGTCGTGGGTTCCCAGCCGGCAGGCAAGCCCCGTCACCTGGATGATGGAGGACGTGCGGGATTCCCTCGACTGGGCCATCTTCGAACTCCAACCCGTAACCAATTCCCGGGTCAAGATTGATTCCTCCACGCCCGTTCTGGTGACCACGGTAAGAGGAGTTTCCAGCCTGGAGACAAGCGACGGTCACTTCCGCATCTACTGGTCGCCGCTCATGGCAACCACCGCCCAGGTTACCAGCCTTCGCGGCTATATCGACGAGGCCATGAATCAGTATGATCATATGGGCTTTCAACAGACCGGTTTTGACGATTGGCCCGTCAAGGTCCTGGTCAAGCCGTTGGACTGGTTCGGGCATTGGGCGCCCAATCCCCGCAAGCTGGGGGGGCACCTCGCCTTCAGTACCGGTTACATTGATGACGACGTGGAAATTCGCCTGACCGCCGGGCACGAACTGCTGCACTTTTGCCAGTATTTCTACGATCCCCGTTCGATTCGAATCCGCGGTACCGTGGCCAACCCGACCAACTGGCTGGACGAAGCCACGGCGGTCTACATCGAGGATTATTTCGCCCCCAACGATGAATACACTTCCGCTGCCCGCGGGGGACGCGAGTTGACCGCGCTGGACGGCCTCATCACTCCGAACGGGCGTTCACTGGCCGAACACGGGTACGGGCAGTCCTCGATCATCCGCTACCTGGCCGAGACCGAGGGCGACGACTTCATCCTCAAGACCTACGCCGACATCTCCACGGGCACCCATGCGGTGACCGCCTTGCAGAATCAGACCGAGACCGATCTGCAGGATGTCTGGCAGGATCTCCTGGAGGAACTGATTACCGGTAACATCTATTCCGATGTGACCTTCCCGGTACTTATGAATTACGGGGTCTACTACATGCACACCATGAACAGTCTCGCGGATTCGGTAGGCACCTACGGATTGGAATACCCTGACCTCAGTGGTCAGACCCTGTTTGTAAAATGGGGCGAGAGCTTCTTCTTCAACAATCACCAAAGGATGGATTTCTGGTGCGATGACGCCGCGGAATACGGGCTGAGTGTCTATGGCATCAGGGAGCCCGATACCATCGATCTCCTCGGACACGCCTACGGCCCGGTCATTGTGGGAGACCTGCCGGGCAAGAGGATTGACTACCAATCGCTCATGCTTCTGGTGAGCAATCATCACCTGGAGTCCGACTATACCGGCACCACCGGAATCACGGTCCAGAGCCGTCTGAGGGAAAACCCGACATACGCCATTTATGACCACGTCGGGATCTCGATAACCTACGAAGCCGACTGGTCGACAAGTCCGGACAATACCTATGCCCAGGACATGACGTTCGTGTTTGTTCCGGGGACTTTCACGGGCTCGTCCTTCAGCGCCAGTTGGGACTCCACCAATTCCCACGGTGTGCATTATTTCGGGCATGTCAACGTGGCCCTGAATCCGGAGACCCTGCAGGTGATGAACTGGTCCGCGGAGAACGGTTCGGATCACGCCGATGGCTGGAGCAAGATCTTCCAGGCTTCCGGAGGTGCCATAGAACACGTTTACGCCAACATCGTATCCCTGGAGGCGAAGGTCGAAGACGAAGAGACCTGTAACTCCATCGATGCGCTGTCGGTGGTTTTCAAGGACAATGAAGGGTTGGTCATCAGAAACCTGGATGGGTGGAACTGCAACTCGTCCAGCAAGGTGTGGGTGACAATGCCGAACCGCAACCCGGATTGAAGCCCTGCTCCAATCCGGTGGTAAACCCGATGGTCCTGTTGATCTACTTCAGCAGGACCATTCGTTTACTGTCGCTGAAATCCCTGGTCTGCAGCTTATAGAAATACACGCCCGAGGGCACCGGACGCCCCGCGTCGTCCTTGCCGTACCAGACCTCTTCATGCCTGCCGGCGCCGACCTCTCCGTTGACCAGGGTCGTCACCCTTTTGCCGGCCAGG
>JAUVII010000156.1 GCA_030592845.1 Candidatus Krumholzibacteriia bacterium
CTGACCTTCATCGAGGGGCAGCGCTTCTTCGTGTTCGTGTTCCTGGCCATCGTCGGTGCGGGCCTGGTGGCCAACGACCGGCGGGACAACGGGCTGTCCCTGTATTTCTCGCGACCCCTGGGTTTGACTTCGTATATCGGGGGCAAGGCCCTGATCGTGATCTTCTACTACTGCCTGGTCACGCTGTTTCCCGTTTACGCGCTTTGTATTTTTTCGTACCTGATCGCTCCCGAAGCGGCGGGTCTGGACCTTCTATTGCTGACGCCCCTGCGGGCCACGGTCTACTGCCTGTTGACCGGAGCGAGCATCAGCCTTGTGCTGCTGGCTTTTTCCTCGATGGGCAAGCGTTCTATTTTCGTCATGGTCTGGTGGACGATCATGGTGTCGGGCACCGAAACGATCGCCGCCATCGCCGAGGGACTGGGCAAGGGATCGATGCAGGCCGTGAACTTTCTGGGCAACTACCACAACGCGGGTTCGCTGATTTTTTCCAGTGGCCCCCGCCTTGAGGTGAATCCCTGGGTCAGCCTGGCGATCGTCGTCGCCTGGACCGCCGCGGCCATTCTGGTCCTGCGCAACCGGATTCGTCCCGTGGAGGTCGTCTCATGATGGGCGCCGGCGTGGGCCGCACGGAGGCCAGGATCAGCGCCGACCGCGTCGGCAAGTGGTTCGGCGAAGTCATCGCGGTGAACAACTGCACCCTGAGCGTCGGCACCGGCGTGGTGGGACTTCTGGGCGCCAACGGAGCGGGCAAGTCCACTCTATTCAAGATGTTGGCGGGTCTGATCGAACCCAGCCACGGCACCGTCAGGGTGTTCGGCAGCAAACTGCGTGAAGATGTGGGCTGGTTTCGCCGGGTCGGATTCTGTCCTGAGAGCGATGCCTTGCCGGACTGGATGACCGGCCGCGAATTCCTGTCGCTGATGCTCCGTTTGATGGGCTACGACAAAACCGAAGTCAAACGCAGAACCGATCACTGGCTGGACCGTTTTGATCTGACCGACGCCGCCGGCCGCCGGTTGGGCGGCTATTCCAAGGGCATGCGGCAGAAGATCAAACTGGCCCAGGCCCTGGCGCACGATCCGGACGTCATCTTCCTGGACGAGCCCCTGAACGGCATGGATCCCGTCTCGCGCAAGCAGTCCATCGACCTGGTGCGCGAACTGGGGGAGGCGGGCCGCACGATCTTGGTATCGAGCCACATCTTGCCCGAAGTGGAGAGCATGACCCATCAGATCATCCTGATCGACCGGGGCAAGGTGCTGGCCGAAGGCAGCGTGGCCGAGATCCGCGACAAGATTCCCGAACATCCCACGACCGTGGCCCTGGTCTCGGCCGATTGCCGCGGTCTGGCCGGTTTCCTGATCGGGCGCGAGCACGTGGTGGGAGTGGAAGTGGAGAATATGCCGGACGGTGACCGGGTCATCGTGCGCACCGACCATGCCCTGGGCTTCTACCGCGCCCTGCCGGGCTGGATCCTGGAAAACAATCTGACCGTGGACGAAATCCTCACCCTGGACGACAGCCTCGAGGCCGTTTTTCAGTACCTGACGGAACGATAAGGGATATGAACCAAACCAAAGCCATCAATCCCAGTTCAGTTTCCGCCGGCCAGCCTGCCGCACAGCCCAGTGTGGGCGCCATCCTGTGGATCGCCTGGTTCTCGGTGCGTGAAATGGCCCGCCGCAAGCGACTGATCTCCCTGGCCCTGATCAACCTGCTGCCCGTATTGGTTGTCGGTGCCATCCGGATCTGGTTTCCCGGCGAGGGCATCACGGCTCAGATGCAACTGGCCAGCCTCACCTACGACACGTTTATTCCCTTTTTGATTCCCATCGCGGCCATGGCCGTGGGAATTCCGGCCATCGGTGAGCAGGTCGAAGACGGAACCATCGTCTTCATGTGGACCCGGCCCATCAAGCGCCGCGCGATCTATCTGGGCCGTTTGTTTGCCGCCCAGATCGTTTCCACGGTTTTGATGTCGGGGTCCCTGGTACTCTGCTTCATGATCATGGTGAGCGAGGGCACTTCCATCATCACTTTCGATTTCCTGAAGCTCTACCTTGTGACTTTCATGATCATCGGCCTGGGCGCTTTCACCTATTCCGCCTTGTTCGCCGCCATGGGCACGTTCTTCAAAAAACCAGTCCTCCCCGCAATCTTGTTGGCCTTCGGCTGGGAAAACCTGGTAACAAACATCCCTGCCCGTGTTCAGGAACTAAGCCTGCGCTTCCACTTGCAAAACCTGATCGATCGGCCACCAGCAGCCCCCAATGACTTACCGGGAATACTGGGTGCCTTACTCAGCACCGCTTTCAACCGCGAGCCGGTCCCCAAGATCCAGTCCGTTGTGGTATTACTCGCGGTGATGTTGATTGCCACGGTGGTCGGCATTTGGCTGCTGCGCCATAAGGAGATCGAGAAATAGGTTTCATGAATCCCTGAACGGGGTGCGGCCGATTTTACGATGTCCTCAGGCTTCGCCCTGCGGATTACGAAAAACCGGCCGCACCCCGTTCAGGGATTCAGGAAGCCTATTCCTCGAAACCAAGGGGGAGTAACCATGCAGCCATTGCGGCAAGCATTCTTCGCGAGGAATACCATCACGGTGGCCCGGGAACTGGTCGGGTGCCTGCTTGAAGTTGAGGCTGATGAGGGAAAGGTTGTCGGGAGGATTATTGAGGTCGAGGCCTATGAGGGGGAGGGAGATCCGGCCTCGCATGCGGCCAACGGGAGGACGCCCCGCAGCGAGATCATGTTTGGACCGCCCGGATTTGCCTACGTTTATCTTATCTATGGAATGCATCACTGTTTGAATTTTGTTACCGAAGCCGAAGGAACGGCTGGGGCGGTTTTGATTCGGGCGGTCGAGCCGGTTTCCGGCCATGAGTTGATGGCTGTTCGGCGCGGCCTCGATTCTGATATAGCCCGGGAAAAGGATCTGTGCTCGGGGCCGGGGCGGCTGTGCCGGGCACTTGGCATCGACCGCAGTTGGAACGGATTGCCGCTGGTGCCAGGGTTGGGCGAATCGATCCCTTCGGCCATTGGGAAAATCCGGATATTCCCGGGGGAAGGCCCCCCGGGGGGCCCTGTAGCAACGCCTCGTATCGGAATTAGGCAGGCCGTCGACCGGCTCCATCGTTTTATTGATTCTCGCAGTGAATATTTGAGTGGATGACTCCCGCACCTGATTATTGACCGGAAATATTCAAAACATGGTATGATCAGAAATTGGTATGGATTATCCGGCGCGGAAATGGGGTTCTGTAGCATCCGGCCACGTTCGTTTCCGCAGATTCAGGGTTTCTTTGATTGTCTAAGGGGGCACATCATGAAATCCCATCCTCTCGCTTATCTGCTGTTTTCAACACTCCTCATGGTAACCTTTGTTTCCCCGGCCCAGGCCGGCGATCGGACCCGGCTTATTTTCGGGGGCGACATTATCTACGGCGGGAGCGTGAATCACGCCAAGGCCGGAGCGGACACCATCAACCTGATGTCCACCCACGATGACCCCACCAACGATCCCGGGGAACCTTTTTACTACGGTGACTTCGAAAACGCGAACGGCAACCCCGACTGGAATGGATGGACCCATTACGATATCACCCAGACCACCGAGACCCATTGGAATGTCAGCACCTACAACCAACCCGATCCCGCCAATCATGCTGCGTGGTGCGGTGACATCAACATTGCCTCTTGCGGCACCACCGACGTCGAGGGCGGTTACGGCAACAGCTGGAACGAACTAATCGAGTTCCGCCATACCGTGCCCTACCCGGGTGCCAGCTCCACGGTAACCATCACGGCCACCCTGATCCATGACTCGGAGCCGGGGTACGACTACACCCACCTGAGTTACCTTTACCAGGGCCAGCCCGTTGCCGATATGCAGACCTGGGATGGCGCGGGTACCGTGGCAGTGTCAAATTCCGTCGGTTACCTGCCTGGAGAGTACTTTGACGGCACGGACATCCTGGTGTACTTCCGGTTCAAATCCGACGGCGGCTGGTCGGACGAAGACTGTGCCTTCGAGTCGGCGGGCGGCTGCCAGGTTGACGACATCAACGTCCACCTGGTTAACGGCCCCTTTACGGGGGATTTTTTCGAGGACTTCGAACACGGCGGTGATCCTGCCGATTTCGGAATTTGGAACATTGCCTACCCTCCGGGTGTCGGCGACTACGCCAAAATCTGGACGGGCCTCCGAGACATCGATCCCTGCCGCAGCAATTCCACTCCGCAGGTGGCCTTCATTGACGACGGCGTCGTTGTGCCCGGCACCGGGGGGACCCAATGCATCAACTGGTGCTACGGGCCAGGCGGTTATATCGTCAACACGACAGGAGGCCTGGCGGGGCCGACTACCCACCTTTATAACGTCATCCATTCCCCCGTGATGGTCTGGCCAGCTCCCAAGGGCGGAACCGGACCCGATGACGATGGCTTCCTCCTGAGCTTCCTTGTCTATCGCCACGAGGATTTGTCCGCTGATTCCCCTGGTCTCTTCTACAACTGGAGTGTCCGGTCAGCGGACACCGACAACTCTGCGGGAAACGGTGTCCAGGACATTTTGGAGCAGGGTTGGCAGGATCGCAGCTCCGGTGCCTACGCTGGCGGTCCGGATTATGTGCGCGTCAGTGACGACATGACCGACCTGATGAATCCCGGACGGGACGAAGTCCAGATTAAGTTGGATGTCAACCAGATGGGTTGGGTATGGTACTGGGACGGTAACGACGGCACCCCGGCCCCCTATTACGATAACGTGATCGTCAAGGTTTTCCCCCACCTGGGTCCGGGAATGAGGGCGCGTGAATTGGACCTGGCCAACGACAACTTTCCAGAACGCGGAACCATCGATATGGGGGACCCCGGTTCCCACAGTGTCCGTTTCGACATGGCGAACAACATTTCGCTGGCCGCGCATCTGCGCAACGATCCGGGTGACTCCATGGTCGTCGACATTTCGCCGACCCGAGCCGGGGCCGACTTTGATGGTCCCCCGACGCTGAACTATATCCTTGACCGCAACCCCATCTTTGATGCCTACCGCACCGCTGGAATGCCTGACAAGGGTTCGGTCGTCGGATTTCCGGCCGTCGGTATCAGTGGTACGTCTACCCCGGGCAAGTGGGCCTTCGATCTGCCCGATACAGGCTTCCTGTTCCCGGGCGATGTGCTGCACTATTACATCTCCGCGACGGACGCCCTCGGCGGCGTGGGCGGATCCGACCCCAAGACCTCGCTCATGCCCGCTGACACCACCGGTTTCAGCACCGGATTCGGCGACCCCATGGGTTACAACTCGACCTTCGTGATCCGTGCCCTGCCCAGCATTCGCGAAGATGGGATCGGCGGTTTCGAGCAACCTCGCATCCTGTTCCTCAATGACTTTGCCAACCGTGGTGGGGAAAATGAATGGTACACCGCTCTGAGCCAACTAGGGCTGATGGTTGGTGAGGACTACGATGTGTATTATACGAACGGACCCAGTTCAGGTGTCGGTAACGGTATCGGGGGGCGGGCCAACCATTTTTTGCTGCAGGGATACGATGATATCCTATACACCAGTGGTGATCTGAGCAGGAACACCATCGCCAACGGCGACTTCAACGGTGACGCCGGGGACGACGTTGGGACCCTGACCAACTGGCTCGACCTGGGCGGCAAGGACATCTTCCTGACCGGTGATGGTCTGGCCGGCGATCTGGCTCAGAACGGTATTAATTTACGAGCCTTCCAGGAAAACTACATGGGTGTCGCCGGCTATAACCAGGACGTCTGCCCGTTGATAGATAACCAGTCCACACCCTTGATCAAGGTCGTGCCGGGCAACCCGGTGTTCTCCGGCCTTCTGGAAACCTGGATCGCTTACGGAGGGTGTCCGGGTATGAACCGCTTCGACGGCATGGAGACCATTGGTACCGCCATGCGCCTGGCCGAATTCACCGATCCCCAGGGCCAGTCGGGGGTCTACACCTTCACCGCCGCCACCCTGAACCAGGTAGGTACCAGCAGGATCATTTCGATGCCCGTGGATCTGATGTTCGTTTACACGGATCCCGACGCTCCCGGCAACGCCCTCCCGGGTCGTGTCCAACTGTTGGGTGACGTTTTGGAATACTTCGGAATCCCCGCGGGGGGCGATCCTTCAGGAACCGAAGATGTGCCCGGCATAACTTTCCGGACCAGCCACTACCCGAACCCTTTCAACCCGAACACGACGATCAAGTACTCGATGCCGAAGGCTGGCCATCTATCCCTGAAGGTCTACAACGTGCGCGGCCAACTCATTAAAACCCTGATCGACGGTGTCCGCCCAGCCGGCGAGGACCAGACCATTGTTTGGGACGGCAGCGACAACCAGGGCTCCACCGTCTCATCGGGCGTTTATTTCTACGAGGCGCGGGTGGGAAGTGAAGTCAAGATCGGCAAGATGACCCTCCTGAAGTAGCACGGGAGACGTTACTTAGGCAGATGGAACCCACCCCGTCCGAATTTTAGATATTTGATGTCCAAAGTATGGTAACCTTATGCGGTGAAAGACTATATTTGCCACGAGACAAAGAAATTCGTAAATTCAAAAGCGCCTTTTCGCCATTTTCGAATTTATTGATCGTCCAGGGGGCAGATCATGCAACTCCGCACATTCGCTCGCTCGCTTTTTCTTCTTCTATTGGTTATGTCCCTCGCTGCCTACGCCCAGGCCGGTGATATACCACGGTACACTATTGGTGATGATGCCACCTACGGCGGCAGCGCGGATCTCGCCAAGGCCGGGGGGGACACCATCAATCTGATGGCCTCACGCCACGACCCCACCAACGGGTCCGGCGAGCCTGCTTATTTCGGCGACTTTGAAGACCCGTCGGGCTACTCTGACTGGAATGGCTGGACCCACTACGACATCACCGAGCCCTTTTGGACCCATTGGAACGTCAGCAATTACAACCAAGCCGACCCATCCAATCATGCGGCGTGGTGCGGTGACATCAACATCCCGTCCTGCGGGGGCACGGACCCCGCAGGTGGTTACGGCAACAGCTGGCACGATATCATCGAGTTCCGCCAGACGGTGCCCAATCCAGGGATCGAATCAACCGTGACCGTCACGGCCACCCTGATCCACGACAGTGAGCCCGGCTATGATTACACCCACCTGAGTTACGGATACCAGAGTCAGCCCTATGGCGACATGGAGAGTTGGACCGGCGCCGGCACGGTGGCCGTATCCAACTCGGTCAATTACCAACCCCAGGAGTACATGGCAGGCACGGATATCGTGGTGTACTTCCGCTTCAGGTCCGACGCCGGCTATTCCGACGAGGACTGTTTTTTCTCATCCGCCGGCGGTTGCCAGGTTGACGACATCAACGTCCACCTCGTCAACGGCGCTTTCACGGAGGATTATTTCGAGGACTTCGAACACGGTGGCGTTGGCGATGATTTTGGAATCTGGAACGTTGCTTTCCCTCCCGGCGTCGGGGACTTTGCCCATATCTGGATGGGCCTGGAGGACATGGACCCCTGCGCCTCCAACTACTCCCCGCAATTGGCCTTTATCGACGACGGAAACGTGGTGGTGGGCACCGGCGGCAGTTTTTGCATCACCTGGTGCTACGGTCCTGGCGGTTACATCGTGACCACGACCGGCGGCCTGGCCGGGCCGCAGGAACACATTTTCAATTCCGCCGAATCTCCCGTAATGGTCTGGCCTGCCACCCAAAGTGGAACGGGTCTCGATGATGACGGCATTTCCCTGGCCTTTGATGTATACGAACACGAAGACCTCTCCGCCGATGCGCCGGGCATCTTCTACGGTTGGGATGTCCGTTCCGCCGATACCGATGGGTCCGCGGGCAACGGCGTTCAGGATATTGCCGAACAGCCCTGGAGGAACCGGACGATCCACTACTACGCAGGAGGCCCCGGATACGGGCGACCCGAGCAGGATATTTCCGGCCTGATGAACCCCGGCCGCGATGAAGTCCAGGTGAGATTAACGGTCCAGGAGCTGGGTTACATTTGGGGCTGGAATGGTAACGATGGTTATCCCGCTCCCTACTTCGACAACGTGACCGTCAAGGTCTATCCGTTCATCGGTCCGGCCATGTA
>JAUVII010000127.1 GCA_030592845.1 Candidatus Krumholzibacteriia bacterium
AGGCGCCAGTCGGCTGAATCGATGCCGATGACCACCAGCTTACGGGCCTCCGGGTCGGGAGCCTTCTCCTGACCGCCGCATCCGGACAAAAATACCGACAGGAAAATCAGCAGGAAAAGGAAGCGGCCGCAGGGGATCGTTCTTGTCATACGCATTCGGAAACTCCCGTCAGATCGAGACTCGCAGAGCATCCTTCAGGACCAGTCCCCCCAGCAGGGAAAAGACCATGAAGGCCAACAACCAGTGCATTTCAATACCCAGATACCGTGTGTGCCGTGCCGGCAGGCGCAGAGTCACTTCGTCCAGTGAACTGTCACCGGGAAGGGGCGGTGCGCCGGGATACAGCACTCCATGAAGCCAGTTTTTATTACTGCTGGCGCCCAGGGGCGTCAATTCATCCCCGACCACGATTTCGCGGGTGGCCAGTTCATTTGTACCGTCCAGAATCCGCACCACGTGGATTCCCCGGTCCTCGACGCG
Source organism: Candidatus Krumholzibacteriia bacterium (assembly GCA_030592845.1). Classification (GTDB taxonomy): domain Bacteria; phylum Krumholzibacteriota; class Krumholzibacteriia; order LZORAL124-64-63; family LZORAL124-64-63; genus JAGLCY01. The sequence goes on from JAUVII010000127.1 coordinate 481, forward strand.
CAGACGCCAGGCCACCGCTCCGGAAACCATGTCCCGCACCGGGCCCGCTTCGACCGTTAGGCTCGGAGGCGTTTCAAGGGTCATGTTATCCAGGGTGATGCCCGTATCTTCGGACAGTTTTACCGACAGGACCGTGGATTCCCCGGGCTGAAAGGGCCGATGGGCGAACCGGCTGTCGAGTTGGGCCAGGGTGAAGACCATCGGTACGGTCAGGACGACCAGGGCGGGCAGGGTCAGGCTGAGATACTTCAAATTGGCCCGGGCGAGATCTCCCTGAATACGCCCGACAACCCGCAGGTGGTCCTGGTACAAACCCATTTCGTAGATGTGCCCGAACAGGCGGTCGCGAATGATGGTCAAACGCGCCTGGGGAGTGACGGCCTTGAACAGCAGCAGCGCCCAGACCGCTGTGACCACCGACACGACCAGCATCACCAGCAGGGGCGATCCTCCCAAAAGGCCGACCAGCAGGTCGAACAATTTGCTGATGATGTCGGTAAGCCAGGTCATGCCCCATAAATCCTTGCGTTTGTCCTAAGAGATGTAGCCCAGGCCCTGCATCCGCTTGCGGATTTCCTCTTCGCTTTCGCCGTCCTTCTCGAACTTGGTGATTTCGCGTTCGAGCACGTGGTGCACGAACTCCTCGGGTGAGGAATAGCCGGCGATGCTGCTGAACTTCTTCACTTTTTCCAGAAGATCCTTGTCGATCTTGATCTTGTCTCCGCCACCGAACATGGTCGTCTCCTTAGCGTATCTATTTCGTTTCCCCGCTGAACAGGTCGCCCCCCACCATTTCCGCCGGGGGTTCGAGCCCGAACAGACCCAGGATAGTGGGAGCCAGATCCACCAGGGCGGGATTTTGACGCAATATCGGCCGGTTGACCATCAGGATCCCCGGCACTTCCGACGCGGCGATGCAGTGGTCGCCGCTCCACTTGAGCATGTTGTCCTCGAACTGCACGTCGGGAATGCTTCCCAGCGCCGATTCGTTGCTGCCGCGCCAGCCCGCGTAGTACCCCACAATGATATCCGGGCCGATCCTGATCATGTCCCCATGATATACCTGATCGGAGCGGTCGGCCGTCTTGATCGCGCGCCGCCCGTCAAGCGGATCGATCACTTTTTCCAGCCCGCTTTTGAGCTCGGCCAACAACTGTTCCTGCTCGGCTCCGGGCTGAACGATTCCCCGCTTTTCGCGCCCGGCCAGGTTGATATACAACCCGTTGATACCGATGGCATAGGCGCGCGTGCGCTTCCAGTCCACACCGAACAGCATTTCCACGTCCGCGGGACTGGAACCATCCTTGATAACAAGGTACCCGTTGTCGTAAAGCCAGGTATTCACGTGGAAGGCGCGATTCCAGGGCGCGAAACCGTGATCGCTCATGACCATGACCACCGCGTCGTCCCCCGCCCTTTCCACCGCCAGGCCCAGGGCCGCGTCGAGTTCGGCGTAGACATCCCGGATCCTGAATTCGTGCGTGTGATCGCTGGCGGCGTAGGTGGGAGAATCATGATCCATGTTGCGCCACATCATGTGGCACACCTGGTCCGGCGAGTTGAAGTAGAAAAAGAGAAGTCCCTCGTCCAGACCGGCGAAGCGGTCGAGTTCGGCTTCCAGTTGTTCGAGCCTTTCCTGCAGCACAAAGTCGCTCTGCTGGACGTAGCCTTCATCCGAAATGAAGTTGTTTTCCAGGGCGCTCGTATCGTCGGGCAGGCCCTGGGTATAGAACAGGCCCGTGGCCTCGGCAATTTCCTTACTGTATCCCGGTGGCGTGCTGATGGGCATTTCCGGTTTCACGGGATCGATCTGCACCGGTGTAACGTAGAGCCGCAGATGCGGGCTGGTTTCCATCAGGTAGAACCGGCAGATCCCATGCACGGTCTTGAGCAGGGGAATCATCTGGAAGTCGATGTTGATCCAATCGCTCCACTCGCCGTCGGCCAGCACGATTTCGCTGTCCCCGGCCTTGATCCAGGCCGAGCCGCTGCCCTGGTCGACGGTGATTTGGACCAGAGCCCTGGCTTCGGGATCGCCATCCCGCCAGGTGTTTGTCGGCCCGGAAAGATCCGCGGTGCAGTTCCCATCGTCCAGATAGACCGAAACCACCCGGCCCCCGCCAAGATCGCGGTCCACCGGCGGGTCGTCCGTGATCAGGGTCGAGATACCGTAATTGCCGGTGATGTCGGGGGTGCCCATCCCGGATAAACTGCGCGCCTCGCATTCGACCGGTGGAAAATTGGCGGGCACCTTGAAAATTGTCGCGTCCACTCCGGCATCGGACAAAAGTTCCCAGAACGCTACTCCCTTGCGCAGGTTCAGGACTTCGCTACCGCCGCGGGGAATCTTCCAGGTACCGATTTTCCAGAAACGCATGGGCCCCTTGGCCTCACTGGCGCTGAAAAACGGCAGCATGGTTTCGGGGTCGCGGTGAATGAAATCGAAAATTCCGTGTCCGCCCGCGTCCATGCCGGTCGTGAAGTTGGACCAGGCCACGGGCGACTGGGGCGGGGTCGAAGTACCGAAGGGAGTCAGGTGGCCGCCGTCTTCCAGAAATTTCTCGAAATTGGGCATCACGCCCTGGGCGAGAAAAGCCTCGAGCATTTTGGGATCCATGCCGTCGAAACCAAGGATCAGAACCTTGGGTCCTGTTGCGGCCGCGGCGATGGTGCCTGACATCAAGACAACCAGCAGGATGCCCATCATTCTTTTCATGGCGTCACCTCCGACGCGGCTGCCGCGTCATCGTCCCGGAAAATGCTGCGCCCGGTCATGTGGCCCGGCGCCTCCAGGCCCAGAAGGTCCAGAACCGAGGGCGCCATATCCGTCAGGTTGGGCCGCGTCGCGGCGAAAGGCAGGTTGGAGAAAAGCACCCCGGGAACCTGCCGGGGATCCATGCAGTGGTCGCCCGACCAGCTGCGCGTATTGTCGCTGATGACCGTACTGGTCACCGCGCCCACGGCCGCGTCCCAATCGGTGCGGTAACCGGGTTTGTAGCCGACGATCGCGTCGGGACCGTTCTCACGATAGGGCCCGCGATAGATTTCCTCGCTCGCCCACAGTTCGGTAATGGCTTCGCTGTCCTTGTCGGGATCGGGCAGCCCGCGCAACTTGTCGTTGATTTCGTTCTTGAGGGCCAACGCGTGTTCGGGTGCCACGCAACCATCCTTCTCACGCCCCTTGATGTTCACGTAATACCCGGCCAGGCCGTTGGTGTAGGCGCGGGTGCGCGGCCAGTCGATGTCCTCCACCTCACGGCGTTCCCCCGCGGGAATTTCCGGCAGCGGGCCCTCGGCCGGGTCGGTTTTGAGAAACAGGTAACCATTCTGGCGGAACCAGGAGTTCAGGTTCACGCCTCTTTTGAACTGCTTGAATCCGTGGTCCGAGATGACCAGCAGGGCATCGTTTTTACCCATTTTGGCATGGGTCTCGCCCACCAGTTCGTCCGCTTTCCGATAGAGGTCGAAGATGGCGTCCTTGTGCGTCTCGGTATCCTTGCCCCGGTTGGCGGGATGGTCGGCATCGAGATACCGGAAGAACATGTGTTGGATACGATCGGTTGCGTCAAAGACCACCGATACCACGCCTTCGGGCTGGCGGTCCAGCGCGTGGAAAAACTGTGCTTTTCGTTCCTCGTGGATGGAATAGGCCTGGTCAAGGAACGCCTGTTCGTCGAGGACCCTCTCATTGAGCGCCCAGGTATCTTCGGCCAGTCCCAGGGTGGCGAAGCGGCCCTGCAGTCTTGAGAGGGCCATCGCGTAATGGGGCGGATTGCTGATGGGCATCGCCGGCTGCCGCGGATCGATATGCAACGGACTGACGTAGAAAGAGAACCCGGGCTCGAAATCAGTGATGCGGATCTTGCAGATGCCGTGCGCCTTCTGCGTACCGCCGCCGAAACCGACGGGGATCCACCCGGAATATTCGTTTGGCCCCAGCGTAAAGGTCTCACCCGCCAACGTGAAGGTCGCCTTCCGCGCGGCGGTATCAACCGTGACAGTGATGACAGCTTCCATGCTGCCGGTGCCATCGGGTTTGTCCGGTCCCAGCAGACGCGCGGTCCATCTGTTGTCGCCATTGGGCTCGAGGTCCATCCTCACTCCGCCGGTGGTGCGCCCCTCTTCAATCTTCAGGCCCGGCTGCGTGTAATGGGAAAAAGTCCCCTGGGTGCCGCGCAGGTCTGGCACGCACATGGCCGACAGCATCTTGCCGCCGAACTTGTCGGGCGGGAAAGTGATGGGAATACGCAGGATCGAACTTTCAACCCCGGCTTCCGCACACGTTTTCCAGAAGGGTTTGCTGCGTTTGAGAAGTTCGAATTTGTGGCCCCCGCCGGGCAAGGTGATGGGGCCGATCTTCCTGGCGGGTTTCGCGCTCAGCCGGGTCGAGGACAGCACCGGCATATGGGTCGCCTTGTCGCGGCTCAGAAAGTCGAAAATGTTGTGCCCGCTGGGATCGACCCCGGTCGCGAAAGTCGACCAGCCCACCGGCGACATGGCCGGCCAGGTGGTGCCCAGGGGCCGGAATCCGCCATCGTCCTTCAGGCGGATCAGGTTCGGCAGTTGCCCCTCGTCCATCATCTTTTTGGTAATGATCGGATCGAGCCCGTCCAGGCCCAGGACCACCACTCTTCGCGCTTTGGCGTTTTTCAACCTGCCGCGGCCACGCAGCGAACGGATGACCACTCGGACAGGCCACGCCAGCACCGCCAGAAATGCCAACAGGATACCCGCCAACGCGAACAGGAAGGATCCGCCCAGGGCAAAGCCCGCGCCCGGGCCGATATAGGCCGGAACGGAGACTAGAGCGGGCGCGATGAGAAGGGCGGGCAGCATGGCGTGGGGACGCGGCTTTCTGGTCGGTCAGGTTTTTTTGGGGACAACGGCGGCTCAGAACCGGTCTGAACGTAATCAAGTGAACGAACCTGGGCAACCCGATTACAGGCGTCTGAGTTCCCGCATTGATAATGATAACATAATCAAGAGCTGTTGGGGCCTTTTGAGGGCCTCCGGGCTGAGGAATATCAGCGGCGGTCATTTAAGGTTCGATTGGGCCGGTGCAAGGCCCCCCGGGGGGCCCTTTCGTGGCTTGTGAGGCCAAATCAGAGTATCTTGTAACATCTAAATTATTAATGCGTTATAAGTACTTTTCGCTTGCTGTTCGCCCACGGTTTGACTATATTTATATCTCCTCCCAAAGACCCGTTTCCAATCCCTTGTTCGGGAGGCTTTTTCATGCAATCCATTCCCTTTGAACCCGAAAAATCCGCCAGATTCGCCGACGATGCCTTGAAGAAAGCCGTGGGCGCAATGGAGCAGGCCCAGCAGTGCGCTGTCCTGTGGTTCGGCGAAATCATGCAGCGCCGGCTGTACCGCAAGCTGGGCTATTCGTCGATCAACCAATACGCCCGGATGGAACTGAAGTTTTCCAAGACTCGAACGGGAGATTTTGTCCAACTGGCCCGAAAGCTGGAGCAACTCCCCGCGGTTCGGGAGTTGGTGTTGAAGGGGAAGTTGGGCTATACCAAGGCCCGGGAGATCGTCAAGGTCGCAACCCCCGAAACCGAAGAGGGCTGGGTCAGCGTAGCGCAGGACAGTTCGCGGCGGGAACTGGAGCGGAAGGTGGCTGTCGCGAAGAAACGGGCCAGATCCAACCCGGCCCAGGCCGAGCTGTTGCCGCCTTCCAGGGAAATTAATGTTCCGGCCGCCGCACCACCCGTTCGTCTCACCGTTGAGATGACTTCAGAACAGTTCGCCCTTTATGAGGTGTTGCTGGAAAGGTTGCACAAGCAGGGACCGGTTGAAAACCGAGCTGAAATGGTTCTTGAAGCAATGGGGGAATTGGTTGCCGCCCGGACGGATTCAGGCGGTCAAAAGGCCCCCCGGGGGGCCCTCACTCCCGGTCCCCCATTCCAGATCCACATCCACCAATGTCCGGATTGCGGCAGGGCCACGGTTGCGACAAGTAAAGGAGAACTGCTTGTCGGACAGAATGTTATAAATAGAGCGTTATGTGACAGCCAAGTTGACGAACCAGGAAAACGCAACACCGCCACCATCCCGCCGGCCGTGCGCAGGAAGGTCCTGGCCCGCGACCGGCACTGTTGCCGGGCTCCAGGGTGCGAGCATACGAAGTTTCTGGAAGTGCATCACATCAAGTCGAGAACAGATGGAGGTAGTAACAATCCGGAGAACCTGATCACCCTGTGCAACGCGTGCCATCGGTTGGGGCACGAGAAACCGGAGGCCATGGCCCTCATGGCCGGGGTCTGAAAAAGCGGCCCCGAGCCATACCCGGAGCCGCCGACGAAGGGTAAATCGCCCCTCAAATCATTTGAGAAGAACCAACTTATGCGTGGAGCGGGAGTTCCCGTTGGCCAACAGGCTCAGGTAAACTCCGGCGGCCACGGTCATGCCCTTCTGGTCCCGTCCGTCCCAGACGACTTCGTAGGGACCCGGGGCCATGGTCTCGTTGCGCAGTTCCCGGACCAGATTTCCCCGGAAATCATAGATCCGCAGGGTAACCAGCGAGGTCGCACCCACGTTGAACCGGATCCTGGTCATCGGATTGAAGGGGTTCGGGTGGACGGAAGTGATCTCCGTCCGGAGCGCGGACCCCACATCCCCTGGTAGATCGGGGTTCTTCCCGTCGTCAAGGCCCGGGCTCAAGCCCACCGGGACAATAAGGGTTTTGCCAAGAGCCCGAATGTCCGGAACGAGGTAATCGACCTCCCCGGCCCGGTAATGCAGACCCAGGGTGCCGCCGGTCACCAATCCGACCTCGATGCTCTCGGCCCCGTCATTCATCGGAGTCGGGGAATCGATGAACCTCGCCACGGCTTTCATTGAATAATGAACTACCAGATCCTGCACCCCGTTGCGGTCCATGTCGACCAACCGACTGTAAAGGGGCCGCAGGCATACTTCCGTGTTGCCGACGTAAACGTGATGGGGATCGATGGTCGTCGCATCAATGGATACCGACGGGACAACCAGGGCAAAGGTTCTGGCTGATGTGTCCACATCCGTTCCATCGGGAAGGAAACCCGAGAAGGCCAGCGCGGTCCCGTCCTGGTCATGGGGCACCCGGACCACCGCGTCACCGACCGTCTCGTTGCCCGAAAAATCGGTCACCGTGTAGGTCAGGGTGTAGTAGCGGCCGTCACCGCCCCCCAGTCTCTCGGACCGGAGTTGGATGGTCATGTCATCGACGATAATGATGTCAGGGTAAGTGTGCCCATCGCCGAGTCCATCCTCCGGCTCGTTACTGGTCACGCTGACCAAAGCGATTGCGGGATCCGCGTCACAGTTGTCCTCGGCGGTCACCGTGACGAGGATATCGACCATCTTGTGGTTGGGTGGCCAGAGGACATCCCTGTTCAGGTCGATGGTCATGGTGGGCGGGGTGATGTCCACGACGGTGACCGTCGCATCGCAGGACGATGTCTCCCCGCAGCTGTCGGTGATGGTCAGTGTCACGGCGTGATCCCCCACTTCGCACACCGAAACCGTCTGTTCGCAGTCCACCGGTGCACCGTCAACCGCGGTAATACAAACGGAATCCACGTCGCCGTTGGGGTCGTAGGACCCGTCGTCGATGTCCGCCACCGAAACAACAATACAACAATCCATGTCGGCGTAATCGGTGAATGGCTGACACATGGCCACCGGCGGATCGTTCAGGGTGGCCCCGTAACGGACCGCCATGCCCGCGACATCATCCGTACTCAGGTGATTGCGTTGGCCGATACCGTTCTGCCAGGCCGCGGTCCATGGTTCCAGAACGGTGATCGTCCGGCAGTTGTCCAGGTCGGCCCCGCAATCATCACAGATGTTGAAGGCGCATTGGCTGTAGTGCATCACGGAGTCGAAATCGTAGTTGCCGTAGTTATCCGAGCCCCCTTCGATGTCGAAATTGTGATTGCAGGTTCCCCCACTGCAACAATCCTGGCAGACCCGATCCAGATGCACGGCTACGAAACCATCACGGTCGCTGCGTGAATGTTCGTGTATCAGGCCCAGGGCATGTCCGATTTCATGGGCAACGGTGAAGAGTCTGTGCCAGCTGACGAGGCTCATGTCCTGCTGGCCGGTGATCATGCCCACATAGGACCAGTTGCCCGTTCCCGTGAAGACGTGAATGAAGTTGCCGTCACCCTGGCCTTCGATGAAGGTGATGTCGGCAGCACAGAACCAATGGTGGGCCGCCTCCAGCCAGGTATCCCTTTGGCCAGCGGTAACGTTGGCGTCGAATTCGTAATACACGATGCCGTCGGTCCAACGTGTCCCCGTAAACCCGCTCCTTTTCAGGTCGGACACCCGGAATTTCATGTCGTCGATGAAGTAGTCCGTCTGGTCCGGTGGCAGGGTGTTCAGGAATTCGGTCAGGTCGGGTGAAAGTGCTTTTTGTTGTTCCGGCAGGAAGGTCGATGGTGAGGCCGCGGTGCTCCAGAGCAGCAGGACCCCGATGAGGATCAGTATTCGTTTCATGGTCTCCCCCCTAAAGTTTATTGTCCTGGTGTTATCACGCCTTTCCCTGGGTATGGATTGGAAGGATTGGAAAAACAACCGCGGGTTACCCGCCCTGCCCCCTGATAATGGACGGATTCCTCCGGCTGAAGGGGACGCAGTCTAGCATAAATGAAATCCTGTTGTCAACCGACCGGGTTGCCGGGGATATTGTTTAGATGAAAATAAAAAAGGGCGCCCCAAAAGGAGCGCCCCTGCCAACAAGAATCATCATCCCAACATTATTTGCCCGCGTCATGCCTCATGTGGCCGGCCAGCTCGCGGATCTCCACCAGATCCTTCTTGAGCTTGGCATACCCGTACCAGGTGGCGTAATCGGGGTTCATGTGGAACGTGGCCTGGAAAGCCTTCATGCGGTGGTCCATGAACATTTCGTAGAGGATCTGTTCGATCTTCGTGTCCACGTCGTAGAAGGTCAGCAGGTCCGGATACTGCGCGTCCGGGCGATCCTCATAGACGATGACGCCGTCCTGGTAGAGAGCGGCCACGATCTCGATGGCCTCGGCGAAGATCTTGTCGATCTCCTTGACCATGAGGTCGGCGTTCTTGAAGTTCTCGGCCACGAAATTCGGCGTGTGGCAATCCTTGCAGATGGTCACGAAGCGCTCGCGTTCGACGTCGAAACTTTCCTTGGTCAGGCGGGCCACCTGGCCGGCCTTGACCACGTCGAGACGGTCAGTGGGCTGGCCTTCGG
>JAUVII010000322.1 GCA_030592845.1 Candidatus Krumholzibacteriia bacterium
ACATCGCCGCCCAGCTCGAAGGCAGGGTCGCCTTCCGTCGGGCCATGAAGAAATCCATCGCGACGGCCATGCGGATGGGCGCCAAGGGGATCAAGATCCGTTGCGCCGGCCGCCTGGGCGGAGCTGAAATGGCCCGCATCGAGTCCTATCACGACGGCAGTGTGCCTCTGCACACGCTGCGTGCGGACATTGATTACGGAACCGCGACCGCACGGACCCAGTACGGCGCCATCGGCGTCAAGGTCTGGATCTGCAAGGGCGAGATCTTTCCCCATGAGTTCAAAGAGCAGCTGCGCAAGCAGGTGGTCGAGCAGCGCTCATAGCGCCCCAAACGAAGAGGACGACGTAACATGTTGATGCCGAAGCGCACCAAGTTCAGGAAGATGCATAAGGGCCGCAACAGGGGTATCGCCCGCCGCGGCTCCACCATCTCCTTTGGCGACTACGGCCTGATGGCTACCAGCGCCGGCTGGATTTCCAGCCGCCATATCGAGGCCACGCGTATCGCCATCACCCGCACCATGAAGCGTGTGGGTCAGGTCTGGATCCGGGTCTTTCCGGACAAGCCCATCACCATGAAGCCCGCCGAGACACGGATGGGCAAGGGCAAGGGCGCTCCAGAGTACTGGGTGGCCGTGGTCAGGCCGGGGCGGATCCTGTTCGAGATCAACGGGGTCGATAATGACCTGGCCAAGAAGGCCTTGACCCTCGGCGCCGCCAAACTGCCGTTCAGGACGCGCATTATCAGCCGGACGGGAGAGTAGTGATGAAAAAAGCCCACGAATTGCGGGATCTTCCCCTCGAGGAGCTCGAAACCCTTGAGCGGGAAAAATCCGAAGATCTGATGAACCTGAAGATTCAGCTCAACATGCGAGCTGTGGACAACCCCCTGCAGGTGCGCACGGCGCGGCGGGAAATCGCGGTTATCAAGACCGTAATCACCGAGAAGAAAGCCGCGCGCTAGGGCGGCGGTCGACGGCCCGGAGGGTAGGTCCCCGGCGCCAGGGAGAAGGAATGATGGGCAATACCGAACGAAACATGAGAGCCGTCCGGATCGGCCAGGTCGTGTCCTCGAAGATGGACCAGACCGTGATCGTGAAGGTCAGCCGCCGGTTCCCGCATCCTCTGTACAAGAGGATCATCACGCGGACCGCCAAGCTCGTGGCTCACGATGCGGATAACGAGTGCAGGGAAGGCGACGTGGTGAAGGTCATGGCCTGCCGTCCCCTCTCCAAGACCAAGCGTTGGCGGGTCTCCGAGATCCTGGAAAAAGCCAAGTAAAGCCCGAAGGAATGAAGCAATGATTCAGGAATCAACAAGATTGACCGTTGCGGACAATTCGGGGGCCAAAGTCGTCGAATGTTTCCGCATCCTGGGCGGATCGCGCAGGCGTTACGCCCGGGTGGGCGACATCATCGTCGCCGCCGTTAAATCGGCCATTCCGAACGGAAACATCAAGAAGGGCCAGGTCGTCAAGTGTGTGGTCGTCCGGACCAGGAAGGAAATCGGCCGCCGGGACGGTTCCTACATCCGGTTCGGCGACAACGCCGCGGTCATCCTCACCGAAGACACCATGGAGCCCGTCGGCACCCGCATCTTCGGTCCGGTGGCCCGTGAGCTGCGCGAGAAAAAGTTCATGAAGATCGTATCTCTCGCGCCGGAGGTCCTGTAATGCGAATCCGCAAGAACGACATGGTCAGGGTGATCTCGGGCAACGACAAGGGCAAGGAGGGCAAGATCCTGAAGGTCTTTCCCGCCTTGAACCGGATCATTGTCGAGAAGGTTCACATGATCAAGCGTCACACGAAGGCCAGCAAGGATGTTCCCCAGGGCGGGATCATCGAGAAGGAGGGTCCGATCAATGCCTCCAACGTCATGCTGATCTGCCCCAACACGGGCAAACCGACCCGCATCGGCAAGGATATCCTGTCAGATGGCAGCCGCGCGCGCGTAAGCAAGCGGAGCGGCGAGATGTTGAACGACTAAATGCTGGCAAGCTGCGAGGCACGGACAGATGCCGCGCTGCCGGAAGGAATTAACAATGGCTGCTGTTGTTAATCCCCGCATGAGGGAAAAATTAGATCAGGAAGTGTCTGCGGCCCTGCGGGAGAAGTTCGCCTATTCGAGCTCCATGGAGATACCGAAACCGGTGAAGGTCGTGATCAACATGGGACTGGGGAAGGCCCCGACGAATCCCAAGATCCTGGAAAGCGCGGTGGCGGAACTCGAGACCATTACCGGTCAGAAGGCCGTCAAGACCAAGGCGCGCAAATCCATCTCGAACTTCAAGCTTCGGGAAGGCATGAGCATCGGCGCGAGGGTCACCCTGCGCGACCTGAGGATGTGGGAGTTCCTGGACCGCTTCATCAACGTGGCGCTGCCCCGCATCCGGGATTTCCGCGGTGTTTCCACCAGGTTGAGCGGAAGAGGCGATTACACCGTGGGTCTGAAGGACCAGCTCATCTTCCCGGAGATCGAGTACGACAAGATTGACGAGACCAGGGGCATGAATGTGACCATCGTGACCTCGGCTAAGAATGACGAAGAAGGACGCGAACTATTGCGCCTCTTGGGAATGCCGTTCAGGCGCTAAGGAGGATTGATCTGTGGCCAGGAAAGCTTTGATAGCCAAGTGTGCCAGGAAGCCCAAATTCAAGGTTCGGGCCTATAACCGGTGCCGCCGTTGTGG
>JAUVII010000139.1 GCA_030592845.1 Candidatus Krumholzibacteriia bacterium
GAAATCTTCGCCGGTAGCCACGTCACGCACGTACCAGGTGCGCCAGTCCGAACCGCTGACACTGGTGGACCAGGCCATGTATTTTCCGTCACGGCTGATGCTCATGTCACCCAGGGAAACCGTACCGTCATCACTCAGTTTGTTGGGGTCGATCAGCACGCGGGGTTCGGCGTCGGAGGTGTCCTGAACGTAGAGGACATACTGGTTCTGCAGGCCGTCGTTTTTGTAGAAGAAGGTCCGGCCGCCCTCCTTGAACGGGATCCCGTATTTTGCGAAATCCCAGATCTCGGTCAGCCGGTCGGCGTATTTTTGCCGGGCGGGGATGGATTCCAGGAATCCGAAGGTGAGTTCGTTCTGGCGCGTGACCCAGTCGTGGGTGTCGTCGGAATCAACGTCCTCGAGCCAGCGGTAGGGGTCGGCGACCTCGGTTCCGTGGTAGTCGTCGACCTGATCGACGGTTTTGGAAGCGGGATATTCCAGCGTCGCCATTTCCACCGCTGCGCGCTTGAGGCGAGGCGCGGGTTTTGCATGGTCCGTGGCAGCCTGGTTTTTCGAATCGTTACATCCGGTGGCGGCCAGCAGGCCGGCCAATACGAAGACCATGAAGATGGGGGCCGATTTAACTGATCGAGACATGGGATCTCCTCGGTAGGAAAACTGGGGGCCGGAACCCGGGGACAATATGACATCAGGCCTTTCTTGTCAGTTGTTCAATCATCGGAGTAGAATAGTGGGGAATTAACCCCTGCCGGGAGTTGTTGGATGAAACTGGAGGTCCTTTACGAGGACAATCACCTTTTGGCGGTGCTGAAACCGGCCGGTTTGCTGGTTCAGGGCGATCGCAGCGGTGATGACACCCTGCTGGATGTGGCGGGAGACTACCTGAAGCAGAAATACGATAAGCCCGGCCGGGTGTACCTGGGTCTGGTTCATCGTCTGGACCGCAATGTCTCAGGTGTTGTTTTGCTGGCCCGGACCAGCAAGGCGGCCGGCAGGTTGTCCCGGCAGTTCCGGGACGGTATGGTGAAAAAGGTGTATCAGGCAGTCGTGGCGGGCCGTCCGGTGAACCAGGAGGGCGAACTGCGGTCCTGGTTGGCGGCCAAAGGTGATGCCCGGGGCGTGACCCGGGCCGCGAATGAACCTTTTACCGGAGCAAGGGAAAGCCTGCTGCGTTACCATGTTCTGGAGACCCGCGGCGGTTGGTCCCAGGTGGAGGTTCTGCCTGTGACGGGCCGTCGCCATCAGATTCGCGTCCAGTTCTCCTTGGCTGGTCACCCATTGTTGGGTGACGTCAAATATGGATCCGGCCGTCGCCTGCCCGACCATCGCATCGCCCTGCACGCGGTGAGCCTGGAAGTCGCCCACCCGGTTGGCGGGGAGCCGTTGGCCTTGACCGCATCGATCCCGGGAGACTGGCAGTGGCCGGTTACCGAGGAGAAAGAGAGAGCATAATGGCCATGATTGAAATCCGGTTGGTAAGATTGATTCTGCCGGCAATTCTCCTGTTGGGGGTTTCCTTTTCCGCCGCGGTTGCCGAGACCGACGAGACCGCGGAAAAAAAGGAGGAGCTCAGATCCATCACCTGGCTGGGCTTCAATGAAGCTCAGGCCCAGGCAAAGGGCTTCGACAAGCCCGTGTTCGTACATTTCACCGCGCCCTGGTGCAAATGGTGCAAGAAAATGCAGAGGGAAACCTATACCGACCCCAAGGTGATCCGGTTCATGGACGAAAATTTTTACGCGGTCATGGTCGATACGGAAAAGCTGCCTTCCCTGGCCCGCAAATTTCAGGTCGAAAGCCTGCCCACTCTTTGGTTTCTCGATTCCAGTGGCAAGGGCCTGACGAGCATCGAAGGATTCGTGGGGCCGGAGAAGTTGTTGCGAGTGTTGGAATACATCAGTACCAAAGCCTACGAGGAAGTTGATTACAATACCTGGGTGCGCAAGCACTCGGCCCGTTGAGGGGTTCCATGTTCGATCTGGACGTCACGGTAATCGGCGGTGGCATCGTGGGCTGTGCCGTGGCCGCGGAAATTTCCGGGATGGGATTGAGCACGGTCCTGTTGGAAATGGATTCCGGCCTGGCGCGGGCAACGACCAGTCGCAACAGCGAAGTTTCCCATGGCGGAATGTACTACCCGACCGGATCCCTGAAAGCCAGCTACTGTGTGGCCGGACGCAGGCTGTTGAAGGAATTCTGTACCACCGCCAAAGTCGGGTACCGGGAGTACGGCAAGGTGATCGTGGCCGTCGTGGACAGGGAAATCCCCGAATTGGAACGTTTGCTGGCCCTGGGTCAAGCCAACGGAGTCGAAGATTTGCGGCTCATCGACACCGCCGAAATGAAAGCCATGGAACCCGACGTCGCGGCGGTGGCGGGGTTGTATTCCCCCCGGACCGCGGTGCTGGACGCCGAAGGTGCTACCAGGGCCTATGCTCATCTGGCCACTGAGAGGGGCGCCCAGGTCATGACCGGATGCCGCGTCACGGGACTGGGCCGTTCCCGAGGGGGGTGGGAGGTGTCGATCAGTCCCATCGGCGACAAACGTCGCGAGGGGTGGCACCATACCAGCCGGATCGTGATCAACGCGGCGGGCCTGTGGGCGGATCGGGTCGCCGCGTTGGCGGGCATCGACATTGACGCGCGTGGCTGGAGACAACATTTGACCAAAGGCAATTATTTCGCCCTCGGCAACAGGCATGACGGGCGGGTCAACCGTTTGATCTATCCGGTTCCGCCGGCCTCGGGTTCGAGTCTGGGGGTTCATGTCTGTCTGGACCTGGCCGGGCAGATGAAACTGGGTCCCGATCTGGAGAGGATGTCGAACGATCCCCGTGATGCCTGCGCCACTGCCGGGGATATTAATTTGGACTACCGGGTTGATCCGGGACGTCAGACATCGTTTTATGAAGATGCAAAGCGGTTCCTGCCATGGTTGGAACCGGACGATTTAGCCCCGGCCATGTGCGGGCTGCGCCCCAAACTGGCCGTCACCGGATTCGGAGATTTTGTGATCAACAGGGAAGAAGACGATTTCGCCGGGCTGATCAATCTGGTCGGCATCGAATCGCCGGGGTTGACCGCCGCGCCGGCCATCGCCGTGGCCGTTGGGGCCCTGGTCCGGGAAATGGACCAGGGATGATCGCATTCACCGGAAAAGCGGGTTGACCCATGTGGATTGCGATCGGCCTGTCCCTCGTCTGTGCCCTCCTGGTGATGCCCGGTCGCTCGCGCCGGGGAAACCGGAAGTCCATCGTGTTGGAGGGGACGGGGAGTCACTGGCGCCGCAATTACGGTCGCCGAAGTTTTCTGCGACTTGGGGGAGCCGTCGCCGCAGCGGGGGTATTGGCCTACAGCGGGGCCGATGAAGCAGTCGATTCGTTTCATTCGGGGACGCTTCGTTCCCCGGGAACGGACACGGCGTCGCATATCGTCAATCCGTTCGGTGAGCGGTTCTGGTTCCTGAACTGGTTTCTGGTGGCCGCGGTCGACACCTGGGTTCGTTCGGGCCCCTTCAGCAGTTGGGGGCGGCAAAACTTCGAGGCGATGGTCGTCGGTCTGCCCGTCCTGTGGACCTTGCAGCGCGGCCTGGGAGCCAACCGGCCTTCGGACGAGGATCCCAATCCACGGTGGCGACCCCTGAGCGACGACAACTCGGCTTCCGGGCACGCCTTTATCGCTGCGATACCCTGGCTGAACCTGGCCCGGCGGTTGAAAGGGACCTATCCGAAATGGGCCGCCCGCTTCGGGTCCGTCCTGACGGGGTGGTCACGGGTCAATGATCGAAAGCATTATCTCTCCCAGGTCATCCTGGGTTGGACCATAGCCTGGAACGCGGTGGACGCCGTTCATGGGGATAAACAACCCATGACAACCGACGACAATATGGAAGGGTAATCATGAATTTCCGGTCCTCGACTCTTGGCCTCGCCGTTCTCCTTTTGGCCGCCGTGACACCCCATGTGTTACTGGGGGCGGATGCCCTGCCCGCCGCCTCGCGGTTGCCGGTCATACCTTTGGCCCAGGTGGAGAGTTATCGGGCGCCGGGACTGGACCTGGCCGCATTGGCCCGTGAAGATCTGGACCGCCTCCAGCAGGGCTTGCCCTACAGGTTTGCCGAGACCCAGGAGGTTTCCCTGACACCTGACGCCGCGGGCAACTGGGAAGAACTTCCTTCGGGACGGAGTCTGTGGCGTCTGCGGATCCATAGCCCGGATGTCCTGTCGCTGAACCTCGGTTTCACCAGATTCTGGATGCCCCATGGTGCCCGCCTGCTGGTCTATGCCGCCTCTGGTGAGGGCTCCGTACAGGCCTACGACGAATCCGACAATGCCGATCATGGCGAACTGTGGACACCCGTCCTGATTACCGAAGAAGTTGTGGTCGAGTTGGAAGTGGATGCCGCTCTCCGCTGGCAGGTGGAGCTCGAACTTACCTCCATCGGACGGGGGTATCGTTTTTTCGGCGAGGACCCGGCGGATAAATCGGGCTCCTGCAACATCGATGTCATCTGCTCCGATGGCGATGATTGGCGTGACGAAATCGGTACCGTGGCCGTCTATTATTTTGGAGGCAGGTTCATTTGCACCGGTTTCATGATCAACAATACCGCCGAGGACGGGACTCCCTACTTCATGACCGCCTACCATTGCAACGTCAGGGGGAGCATACCTCCTTCGGTGATTGTCTACTGGAACTACGAGAGCCCTTCCTGCGGACAGCAGGGCGGTGGTTCCCTGGATGACAACCAGACCGGGTCGACCCTGGTGGCGGAATACGCGACTTCGGATGTGACGCTCCTGGAACTGGACGATCTGCCCGATCCCGCCTTCAACGTCAAGTACGCCGGTTGGGACCGATCCACCAGGGTGCCGGCCAATGCGGTTTGCATTCACCACCCCAGCACCGATGAAAAGAGTATCAGCTTCGAGAATGATCCCCTGTCGGTGACAACGTATCGGGAATCAGCCAGCCCCGGCGACGGCACTCATTTGCAGGTCCTGGACTGGGACCTCGGGACGACCGAGGGGGGGTCGTCCGGATCTCCGCTTTTTGACCAGAACCATCATGTGGTCGGACAGCTTCATGGGGGCGGGGCCGCCTGTGGCAATAATTTACCCGATTGGTATGGCCGTTTCCATATTTCCTGGGCCGGGGGCGGAACCAGCGACTCCCGGTTGAGCGACTGGCTTGACCCTCTGGGGACCGGCGCCGAGACACTGGAAACCATTGATCCGTTAATTTCGGGTTTTAGGGTCACCCCATCTGAGGGTTTCGAATCCTCCGGAGTCCAGGGTGGACCTTTTGAACCAGCGGAGATGGTCTACACGCTCACGAACACGGGTGACACCGTTGTCGGTTTCACGGCTTCGGTTACCGACTCCTGGGTTTCGGTCGCTCCGGGTTCGGGGTCGGTGCCCATCGGGGGGACCGCCGAAGTGACGGTTGGGTTTTCACCCTCCGTGGAAAATATCAGCGTGGGACGCCACCAGGGCGGCCTGAATATCGTCAACACGGAACTTGGTGCGGGCACCACTGCCCGACCGGTCACCCTCAATGTTTTTGCCAACATTCCCAGCATAACCGGAGTCGTGCCGAATCCCTTCGGGTCCGGGGCCTACACGATAACCGAGATTCGCTACACTCTCGGGGGGGTGGCCACCGTCAGAGCCAGGATTCACAATATCCGCGGGGGTATGGTGAAGGATCTGGGAAGTATGGCCGGAGTTGCCGGGGAGAATCGCTTCATCTGGGACGGCACCGGGCCGGGCGGGGCGAGGATGGCCGCGGGGGCTTATGTTTTTATACTGGAAGCCCTCGGCCGCGAGGAAAAAACCAGTATCATGCTGATCCATTGATGCAGTTGATTTTCCGGAAGGGTAAGTGAATAATCGGGGGAGGAAATCATGGCGAAAATCTGTGTTGTCGGAGCCGGGTTTGCCGGGCATACCGCGGCGTTGTACCTGGGGGACAAACTGGGCCGCGAACATCAGGTGACGGTGATTAACCGGTCACCTGATTTTGTCTACATCCCCTCGCTGGTCTGGGTCGGCATCGACCGGATGGATATCGGTAAAACCCTCTTCGACCTGGAAAAAGTATACCGAAAGCTGAACGTGGCTTTTATTGCCGGCAAGGCGACCGAAGTGCATCCCGACAGTCAGCACGTAGTGGTGGAGCCGTCCGCCGAAGGCAGCCAGCCAGTCAAGGTTGAATATGATTACCTTCTGATCGCGACGGGACCCAAACTGGACTTCGAGGCGACCCCGGGCCTGGGGCCGGCCTCCGGTAACACCTGGTCCATCTGCTCGCCGCCCCACGCGCTCGAAGCGAAGGACCATTATCTGGAAGCCGTCGCCAGGATGGAAAAAGGTGAGCGGCAGCGCATCGTCATCGGCACGGGTCACGGCGCCGCCACCTGCCAGGGGGCGGCCCTGGAATACATTTCCAATATCCACAAGGATCTTGTGCGGCGAAACGTCCGCACCAAGTGTGATCTGGCCTACCTGTCCAACGAACCGGCGTTGGGGGATTTCGGCATCCGCGGCCTGTCCGTCAAGCACAGGGGCAAACGCACCACCGCCGAGGATTTCATCAGCGCCGTATTCAAGGACTACGAGATCGAACCCCTGGTCGGCCGGGGTGTGACCGGGGTCGACACCGGAGTTGCCGCCTGGGAGGACATGGAGGGGAATTCCGGCGAAACGAAATTCGATTATGCCATGCTCATTCCGCGTTTCCTCGGCCAACCCCTGAAGTTTCTCGGTGCCGAAGGCCAGGACGTGTCCGACAAGATCGTCAACCCTGGGGGATTCGTTTCGGTGGACGGCATCTATGGTCTGGATTATGAAACCCTGGCGGGCAATCCCGACGCCTGGCCGGCCGTTTACCAGAACCCCAACTACCGCAACATTTTCGCCGCAGGCATCGCTTTCGCGCCGCCCGGTCCGATTTCCAGACCCCACATTAATCCCAACGGGGTTCCGATGAGCCCCGCGCCGCCGCGAACCGGCATGGTGTCGGGCGTCATCGGCCGGATCGTGGCCCTGAACATCATCGACCTGGTGAAAGACGGCCGCATGACCCACAGCGAACGCATGACCGAGATGGCCGCGGCCTGCATCGCTTCGATGGGGGACAGCCTGTGGGATGGCTCGGCCGCCGTGATCATGGTCTATCCGGTGGTGCCGGACAATCGGCGTTACCCCAACGACGAGGGGCGCGATCCGTTTGTCACACACATGGAAATGGGTCTGGCGGGCGCCTGGATGAAACGCATGATCCACACGACCTTCATGCACAAGCTACAGGGCCGCATCGGCTGGAAAATCATTCCGGAATAGGGAGGGCCGACATGGAAATCACCGAAAGAGACAAGTTCTGGATGAACAACAAGATCTTCCAGTTCTTCCGTTTCATCGTTCTGAACCTGAAGATCCTCAAGGCCGTCGACCACAGTAAACGGTCCTGAGAAGCGCGCCACTTGGTCAGGTCGTCGGTTTGCCCGCGGGATTACCGACGTTCTTGCCGCGGGTCACTTCCTCCATCAGCTTCAGGTGCTTGTCGTACGACAGGGCGGGCCAGCTTTCGGCACTGACGGCGCCCTGCTCCCGTGAAATCAGGCTGACCTTGTGGGCGGATGCGTCGTCCGGCGCTTCGTAGAGATCCATGAAATCGTACCTGCCCAAGAGTGCGTAATGGGCGATCCATTTTACCTCGGGGCAGGCGGTGTTGATCCGGTCCAGCCAGTCCTTGCCCTTGCTCTTGCGGTCGGCGGCGTCCCCGATGCAGTCGGGGGCGAGTTTGGTCATCAGCACGTACGTAGGCATGATTTCCCTCCTCGGTACGGGTTCCAGTACAACTTAATTTACTTTCGGATGGGGGCCATTGACTGGTGAGGGAATGTTGTAAAGATACAACAAAAACATTGCTTTTTATAATAAATTGATGTAGTTTTCATGTATGAAACAAAGAAAAATCTACAACCGAATCCCTGTTTTCAGAAATGAGCGGGATCTTTCGCGGCAGGACCTCGCCGATCTGGTGGGAGTCAATTACCAGACGATCGGGTACCTGGAGCGCGAGGAATACAACCCGAGCCTGGATCTGGCCTTCCGGATCGCGGAAGTATTTGGACTTCCGGTGGAGATGGTGTTTTCAACCAAGCCGATGAAACCCTTGAGTGAGGTTCTCAGGGATCATCTGGAAAAAGAGGGGGATTAACATGGCAGGTTCCCAGTCCCGAACCCTGCGCCGACGATATGTCGCTCTGAACCTGGCAAGCCTGATCATTCTGGAAGGTCTGTATTACGGATACGTCGCGGGCGGAGTTCACAATCCCGTCGCCATCGGTTTGATCGTGGTTTGCCTGATCACCCTTGTCCTGAGTTTCCTGCGCGTCATCTGGCGGACAGGTCTGTGGCGGTTGACCCATGCCAGCGTGGAAAACCTCGACGAACGCCAGGCCATGGTAATCCATGAAGCCTTGCGTTATTCCTATGGGATTTTTGTTCCCTTCACCCTTTTGGTGATGTTCGCCGCCGCCATGGCGGCCGATTTCGATATCCACATTTTCGACGTTGTGCTGCCCTCGGGGTTGCTCTACCTGGCCCACATCATGCCGGCGATCATCCTGGCGTGGAGGGAGAAGGTCGTCTGAGGGCGGACAACATCCTGAAAAAAATGATCCGGGCAATTCGTCGACCGAGGGTCGGGAATTGCCCGGATCCTGCTTTTTCAAATCAGGCTGCAGAGCTTACTTCTTGACCTGCTTTTTCAGCCACTTGGTGGTCACGCTCTTCGGCCGTTCGATCGGCGAGCCCATGGCCCGGTTGATGATCATCTGGCTGAGCATGCCCATGGCGCGGGAGACCGAGAACAGTACGGTGTAGTATGAGAACTCACTCATGCCGTAGTGGTACAGCAGGGCGCCGCTGCCGGCGTCCACGTTGGGCCAC
>JAUVII010000046.1 GCA_030592845.1 Candidatus Krumholzibacteriia bacterium
CGTTACTACATCACCGCCAGTGATGACCTGGGCGGCGACGTTCGCACTTCGGTCTGGCCTCCGGACACCACCGCGGTTCTGAACTTCTCACTCGGGTCCCTGTTTCCGAAGGATGCCGAGATCCGCGCCCTGCCAACGCTCACTCAACCTGTGGCCGGCCAGTTTACCCAGCCGCCCATTCTTTATTGCGACAGCGCGCGCGACCATGATGCGGCCGCCGTTTGGACCAGCGCCTTGCGGGAACTGGGTTTGGTGCAAGGGGTCGACTTCGACGCCGTGACTGTTTTCCGCGCCAACTTTGGCGTAGGTCTGGCGGCTTCCGCCACGGTCAACCTTCTTGCCGATTATCAGACCGTGGTCCTCTCCTCCGGGACCCGAGGCAATTGGACCGACGACCAGAACGCAGCCTCCAATGACGCCAAGCTCATCCTGGATTGGCTCGCCACGGGGGGGAAACATGTTCTGCTTGCGGGCGATAACCTGAGTGGGGGCCTGATAGGCTCGCAAGCCGGTAACGATGGATTCCTTCTGTATAGCCAATTGGGTATTTCCTATTACTCCAGGGACATTTCCGATCTCAATGGAGGCATGTGGGATCTCCAGGTCTCGCCCACGCCCGGCAACGGTGTTCTGCCGGATAATATTTCCTGGCAGGTGGGTGCCGGTTGTCCTGAAGTCAGGAAATTCGACGCCATCACCGCGGCGGGGAACGGCCAAACAAGCGCCACCCTGGATCCGGTAGGATCTTCCGGCGGGGCCTACGCCTCGGTTGTGACCGTTGATAACCAGACCTTGGGCAACCGCACCGCGGTGATGCCCTTCGATCTGGAGCGGGTCAGCGGGATGACCCTTGGATCCGCCAAGGCCGGCAGTGTGTATTCCCCCCGGGCCAACCTGCTCAGCTATTTTCTGGCCTGGTTCGACTCCGAATATGTCAGTTCGGTGGGTGACCTTCCCGGGTTGGGGCAGGTGGCTGTCACCGCCCATCCCAATCCGTTCAATCCCTCGACCACGATCACTTTTGATCTTCCACGGGCCATGGAGGTCTCGCTCGACATCTATGACCTGCAGGGGCGGTTGGTGCGCAGACTTTTGGATGAGAGCCCCTATGTGACCGGCAGCCACAAACAGGTGTGGGACGGGCGGGATGCAAGCGGCCGGGCCACTTCGTCGGGTGTGTATTTCTATCGGTTCACCGCGGGAGATCGGAAACGGGTAGGCAAGCTGACCTTGCTAAAATAGTCCGCGACTGTCCCAACGATCACCTTGCCAAAGTTTGATCAACCATACCGTGCAGCCCTGACATCAGGGCTGGACGGTATTATTCCTCATCTGATTTTGGCTTTCACCCGGTGGCGTTCTTATCATTGTCTTTGAGTTTTCCGCCGGCGGGTCACATGATGGCCCCGAACCAAATCCCCAACCCGTGGAATGTCATCAATCGTGACCGAAAAAGATCCCGCCTCCATCGCCGACGACCAGGCGCACCCCAGCCTCGACAACGTCATCGTGGTCCTGAGCCGCACCACCGAACCGATGAACATCGGCGCCGCCTGCAGGGCCATGAAAACCATGGGTCTGAAGCACCTCAGGCTGATCGACCCGTTGAACCCCAAGGGACGCAGCGCCCGCGCGCTGGCCCACGGCGCCGAGGACATCCTTGATAACGCGGAAGTAGTGGACACCCTGAACGAGGCCATCGGCGACGCCATTCTGGTCACCGGCACCACCGCACGCATGCGGCAGCTGCGCAAGCGCGCCCTGCTGACCCCTGCGAACCTGGCCGACCACATCGCCGACCACAGCCGCAGCGGCAAGGTGGTCATCATGTACGGGACCGAGCGCACGGGGCTGACCAACGACGAGGCGGACATCTGCCGCTACCTCTCCACGGTCGACACCGATCCCGAACAGCCATCGCTCAACCTGGCGCAGGCCGTGATGCTCTACAGTTGGGAAATCCGGCAGGCCATGCAGCGGGCGAATGCTCCGGGCAGTTCGAGCCAGCCGCGTAATTACTTCGCCCCGGGTGTGCGACGGCCGGAAATGCGCGTGCGCCATCCCCACCGCACCACCAGGGTGCCGACCCAGACCGAACTGGACAACATGTACGCCCATCTGGCCCACACCATGGGCGCGGTGGATTACACCGAGGCCGAGACTATCAAATTCATGACCTATCTGCGGCAAATGCATATGCGGGCGGGGATCGTCAACTGGGAGACGCACATCTATCACATGTTCTGTCGCCGGGTTTTGAGAAAGCTGGACGCGCCTAAATTTCCAGGGGTTCCGGTCGAATCAAAGGACGAAGACATATAGAAAAAGAAAGACCCGGACCGTTTTAATGATCCGGGTCTCAGCCCAATCCCCTGGGCGAATCGATTTATTATCAGGCGACGCCGATGGTGCCGATCGCCTCGAAGACCGCGTGGTATTCCATCTCCAGGTGCGCGATGTTTTCCCTGACCGTCGGCAGATCTTCTTCCTTGGCAAGAAGCTCGAATTCCCTGCAGACCATGGCAAGCCGCGGGGCGCCGTAGGTCGCGCAGGCCCCCTTGAAGCTGTGGGCTTCCCGGGCCACCCGTTCGCAATCCCCATTGGCGATGGCTTCCTTGATGGCCATGTAGAGAGGCGGCGCGTGCTCCAGGAACAGATCACGCAACTCGCGCAGGATCTCCTCGTCTCCACCGAATTCGGCCATCAGGCGCGATTCGTCGATGACGGGCATTTCCGATCCGGGAAGGTCCAGTTCCTTGCTCACGGCGGTTCCTCTCGATTTGGCGATTTATGATCTCCAACCCCCTAATTCGGCCATTGGGTCATAACCTTGACAAATCTTTTCAAAATCACTTGACCTATCGGTTTTGCGGCCGAAAACTACTCCAGCAATCGCCCCCATGGTGGGATATGGACTTCCCGCCGGAAAACTCAGGCCGCCGGCCGCGGCCCCAAGGAGATGAAATGAAGAAGCTTCTGTTGATCGCCCTGACAGGCCTTTTGACCATTGGCGCCACGGCCCCCGCGCTTGCGCTCGGACCGCTGGATATCGAGGCCGAGCTGCCCGTCTACACCAAGTACGTCTGGCGGGGCATGAACCTGGTGGACGATACCGTTCTGCAGCCCAGCCTCGGGATCAATGTGTTCGGTTTTCATGCAGCCGCCTGGGGTAACATGTACCTGACGGACATCGTCGGCGAATCCGGCCAGTTCGGCGAGTTCGACTACACCCTGGGGTACACCCTGGGTCTGGCCATCGTTGAATTTGGCGCCGGTTTCATTCACTACTCCTATCCCAAGCACCATTTCGACGACACCACGGAATTCTACCTCTCGGGCAAGGTCAACGTGCTCCTGTCGCCCAGCCTGGCGGTCTATCAGGACATCGACAAGTTCAAGGGCGCCTTCTGGGAAGCCAGCGTGGGTCATGGGTTTGGCCTGGGTGAAACGATGGAACTCGACCTGACCGGCGGACTGGGTCTGGGTTCCAAGAGTTACATTTCCGGCTACTTCGCGGCGGAGGTGACGTTACCGGATACCGACCTCGGGGCCTCCATGACCAATTTCTACGTGCGCGCCGAGGTGCCCTTCCACCCGATTCCCTTTCTTTCCATCACTCCCAGCGCGACCTACACCTCGCTACTGGGTGACGCCGAGAAGGCCCTCGACAACGAACATATGATTTATTCGGGCAAAAAGGAAAACGTGATCTGGGGACTGGCAGCCAGCTTCAGTTTCTAGTTTTTCGACAGTCAGGATAATCACCCCCGCGAACCTGTTTCGCGGGGGTTTTCTTATTTGGATAAAAATTTAATGGTCCTTCCCCAATCCGGAACAATCCCCCATTTTCAGCGTAGAAATCCGCGCCGCCGTTTTCCCCTGAAATGCGGCCACAATCCCCTTCCGGAGAGAAATCCATGAATCACGTTTACGCCGGCCGCCTTGCCTTGATATTCCTTTTAATCATGGCCGCCACCGTCGCCCTGGCCGAACCCGCGGCTGTCACCCTTCCCGCCGATCCCCCGGCCACGCGTTCGGTCGAACTGGCCGAACAGTGGCGCCTCGGCGGCGAAGACGACGAAGACATCCTTCTCGGCGTCATCACCGACGCCAAGCTCGGATCGAGCGGCGACGTGTACCTCCTGGACAACCAACTATCCCAGGTTCTGGTCATCTCGCCTGAGGGGGAACTGGTGACCACCCTCGGCCGCGAGGGCGAGGGCCCCGGCGAAATGAGCCAACCCCAGGGCCTGCTCATGCTCGATGACGACAAGGTCGGCGTTATCCAGGGATTTCCCGGCAAGGTCATAGTGATCAACCCCGACGACACGCCCGGCGGTGAAATCCACATCGGCGGCAAGCCCGAAGACGGCGGCTTCAACTTCGTGCGCGAACTGACCAGGTGCGGCGACCATCTGGTGGGCCGCCGGGGCCGAGCCACCTTCGACATGGAATCGGGCAAGAGCGTGGCGACCGGCACCCTGGCCATCATGGACCTCGAAGGGACCGATGAAGTCGTCATCGTGGAACATACGCAGGAAAGCGACATGATGAAGAGGGTCTTCGACGAAAAGGCCGAGTTCTCCGAGTTGAAGACGTGGGGCGCCGGGGGCCCGGAGGGAATCTTGTACACCTCTCCGTTGCGCGATGAATATGTCATCAACGCCCGCGGCCTGGACGGCGAAATAATCCGGATCATGTCCCGCGAGTTCAAGCCCCGCCATCGCGACGCGGAAGACAAGAAGGAACTGACCGATGGCATGGTCATCATCATGAACGGGGAGCGGCTGGAAATCGAAAGCAAGGCCCTGGACAACGACCCCGCAATCGAGGGATTGAGCGTAGCCGACGACGGACGTTTGTTTGTCCGGACCTGTTACGATGATGAAGATCTTTTGGATGTTGGAACCGCGGGCCGGTACGACATCATTTCTTCCAGCGGTGAATTCGTGGAGCAACTGACCCTGACCGTGCCCGGTTTCGACGGCAAGCGGGACCAGTTGGTCTTCATGGACGGTGTGAACTTCATGGTGATCCGCAACTTCGACCAGGCCCAGCAGGCCATGATGGCGGGATTCGGGGGCGATGAAGAGGAAGAGGACGACCTTGGGGACGCCGAGCCGCTCGAGGTGGTTTATTACAGGATGCCTTAGATGTGGCCGCGGGAGAAGCCCCTCACGGAATAAGCTTTTCGTAGACTTCTTCCCCGGTCTCCACATCAATGCCGAACAGTTCCAGGTATTTCACGCTGGGTAACATTAGAGTTTCCTTGGCGAAGATATAGATCTTCTCCAGAAGCGCTTGGCGGCCGTTGATCTCCATAAACGCCCGGTATGCCCCCTCGTGCATGTCCACCACCAGGTTCCGGCCCACGTCCGCCTTCATTTCAATGACGAGCCGGTTACCTTCGCGGGACTCGACACTGAATCCGTACGCCATCTTTTTTTCGATCCCCTTCAATTCCTTGCGGTGGCCGCCTTCGGCCAGCTTCAGCCAGTAGACGGTGACGGGATCATCTTCGGCCAGGTTCGAGTCGGGCAGAGCCTGGGCATCGTAGACCACGATGTTGGTGTTCTTGTTGCGCTCGATGTGGAAGAGGCGCTGGGGTGTCGGTGCAACCTCGTCGGCCAGGGCCGCCAGGGGGAGCATCAAAGCCAGGATCAGTGTGATATGACGAAATATGCGCATGAAATAATCAACTTTCTCTTCTGAAATCACTTCTTTTTCGTTTGATCGCGATTCGCTTTGTACTCGCGTTTGAAGATGGAAAACTTCTTCTGCAATTCATCGAATGCGGCCATATCGCCGGGTGAAAGTCCATTCAACGGGGAGCGATGATCCATCGGCTGAGGCAGAAGCCGCCAGTTTTCCCCGTCGATCATCAGAAAGGCTTTCTCCAATTCATACTTGTCCGGGATATCGAGGGACGTCTGCTCAATGGCGCAAATGGCCAACCCGCCATCGGCAAAAAGCTCAACCACCCGGTTCCTGATCCGCCCGTCAGCGATGAAATCCACTCCCATGCCTACAAATTCGTTAACGGCACTTTGCTGATCCGGATTTTGAATCAGGAACAGTTCCCGGGCTTCATCCGGTTGCCCGTTTTGAAGCAAAACAAACAGACGATTGAGAACACTGTCGGCGGGACATTCGGCCATGGTTTTGACTTCAGATGCCCACGCGGAGCCGCCCCATGAACCAGCCAACCCAAACAAAAAAAGTAGAACTGCAAAGGTCTTATTCATCGTTCCCCCGATAATCCAGACACCCGGATTGATTTCGCAGCCTCTTTCCAATATCACTGCAGAAATGGCCCCCCGGGGGGCCATCATCACACCAGATAGAGATCCACAACAACTACACCCAACAATGCCATCCCCACCCAGGAATTGATCTCAAAAAACGCCTTGTCGATGCGCCGCATGTCGCCCCCACGGACGATGGCCTGTTCCCAGGCCAGCAGCCCCGTCATGATCAGCACACCCCCCAGAGAGACCAAACCGAGCCCGGGTCCGCGCCGCATGGCGCCGGCCATGAAGGCCACGGACAAAACGTGGAACACGCGGGACAGAACCAGTGCCTTATCGACCCCCAGCCGCGACGCCAACGAGTGCAACCCTGCCTGACGATCAAATTCCACGTCCTGGCAGCCGTAGATGGTGTCGAAACCGGCCACCCAGAACATAACGCCCGCCGCCAGCCACAAAGGGAAGGGCGCAAAGGCTCCCGTGACCGCCAGCCAAGCGCCCACCGGCGCGATGGCCAGGCCCAGGCCCAACACGACGTGGGCAAGCGGCGAAAATCGCTTCATGTAGGAATAGCCCAGCACCACGGCCAGGGCCACGGGGCTCAGGCGAAAACACAGCGGGTTCAACATCCAGGCGGCCAAAACCAGCACTGCGGCGGAAAGAATTACGAACAACCAGGCCCCGGCCACCGAAATCGCTCCGGCGGGAATGTGGCGGTCGGCGGTGCGGGGATTGGCGGCGTCGATTTTCCAGTCGGCCACCCGGTTGAAAGCCATGGCGGCGCTGCGGGCGCCCACCATCGCCACCAGGACCCACAGCAAAACCCGCAAAGAGGGCCGGCCACCCGAAGCGACCAGTAAAGAGATCAGTGTGAACGGCAGAGCGAAGATCGTGTGTTCGAACTTGATCAGCGACATGTAGCGGGAGATCAGGGTCATTCCTCACCCCACCGAGGCGACAGATCCACTTCGACCCCAAGATGATCACACACCCTTTGCACCATGAAATCCACCAGATCCCCCGGTGAAGTGGGTTGATGGTAAAACCCGGGCGCCGCGGGCATGACAAGCACACCCCAGGAACTCAGCTTGGTAAGATTTTCCAGGTGATGGGTGGCCAAAGGCGTTTCGCGCGGCACGATGATCAACTGGCGCCGCTCCTTCAGACAAACATCCGCCGCCCGCAACAGCAAAGTTTCGCTGGTCCCCGCCACCATGCGGCCCACGGTTCCCATCGAACACGGGATAATCACCAAAGGACCGCCGGTGGCCGATCCACTCGCCATGGGCGAAGTGAATTCCGTGCGGCCAAACACCCGCAGCTCACCCGGCCCCAGGGTTCGCAACCGTTCCACGAGCCCTTCAACGGGATGGTTCATTTCCACCGGTGCGGTCTGCGCAACCGCCGAACTGACCACCAGGTTCACATCCCGCCCGGCGTTCAACAACACATCGACCAGGCGCACGCCGTAGACCAGGCCGCTGGCCCCGGTCCAGGCTACGCCGATGGCGGGTTTTCCCTTGTCCTTGCTCATTCGGCCAACCTTCCCCCGACGATGTGCGCGATCCCGAATGTCTGGCGTTCGATAAAAGTCTCGCCAAACCCGTATTCCCCCAACAGGTCCGCGAATTCCGTGGGCGTCAAAAACTCGCCCATGCTGCTGGGCAGATAACTGTACGCGGCGCTGTCACGGCCGACGATCTTGCCGATCAACGGGATGACCGTGTTCAACCCGAAACGGATCAGACCGGGGACACCCCGCGCTTCCCCGGCGGCCTCACGGTCGTCACGGTAGAACTCCAGGACCATGAACTGCCCGCCGGGACGCAACACGCGCGCTATCTCGGCCAGACCGCGGCGCACATCGGCGAAGTTGCGCACGCCGAAGCCCACGGTTACCGCATCGACGCTGCGGTCACCAAACGGCAGCTGCATGGCGTCGGCCGCCGAAAGAAACAGCGCGTCGGCCCCCTCTTTGCTCCGAGAACCTTCCAGCATTTCGGGACAAAAATCCGCGGCGATCCAGGCGCGCCCTTTACCGGCGCGACGGCAGGTCAAGGCCAGGTCACCCGTACCGGAGCAGAGGTCCAGAATTTCCCAAACATCGGAATCCAGCCGCGCCGCCACGTTTTTCCGCCAGGCCTTGTCGCGGTTCAGACTCAGGAAGTGGTTCATGAAATCGTACACGCCGCTGATACGAGCGAACATCGAGCGCACTTCGCGCCCGTGGGCCTGTTCGTCGTTCACCGCCCAGGTGCCGGTCTTGCGGCCGTGGATATCCTGGAAGTCGTTCACGCGCCTCCCAGACCCTTCAACAGATCCGCCCATTTCAGGCCGACCGCTTCCTTCACCACCGGGTCCATCTCAACCACCGGCGGCCACTCCCTTTCGTAACCCTGCTCACCGTGAAGTTTCCGCGTGGCGTCGACACCCATCTTGCCCCCGTAGCATGGCAGATTGGTGGTGTGGTCGAGCTGGTCCACCGGACCTTCAGAGAAAAACGTGTCCCGCGCCGGATCCACCGCGTTGCTCACCCGCCACAAAACTTCGGTCATGTTGTGCACGTCCACGTCTTCGTCGACCACAATCACGACTTTGGTGAACATGATCTGTCCCGTGCCCCACAACGCCTGGCAAACCTTCCGCGCGTGGCCGGGATAGCGTTTTTTGATGCTGATGATGACCAGATTGTGGAAGCAGGCCGCCACCGGCAGATGGTAGTCCACCACCTCGGGCAAAGGCACCCGCAACAAGGGCAGGAACAACCGTTCGGTGGCCATGCCGAGCCAGCCGTCCTCCATGGGCGGCACGCCGACGATGGTGGTCAGGTAGATGGGATCGCGCCGGCTGGTGATCGCCGTCACGTGGAAGACCGGAAACTCCTCGGCCAGGCTGTAAAAACCGGTGTGGTCACCAAAGTCGCCTTCAACCCGCCGCTCACCCGGCTCGACATAGCCTTCGATGACAAAATCCGCCTCGGCAGGCACCTCCAGGTCGCAGGTCACCGCCTTGGTCATCTGAACCGCCTCCCCGCTCAGAAAACCGGCGAACAGGGCTTCGTCGATGTCCGGCGGCAGCGGCGCGGTGGCCGCGTAGGTCAAAACGGGTGGTCCGCCGATGGCCACGCAGACCGGCATCCGTTCGCCACGCTTTTCATACTCGGCGTAATGGGCGGCGCCGGTCTTGTGAATCTGCCAGTGCATGCCGGTCGTAAGACCATCGAACACCTGCATACGGTACATGCCGATATTGCGCCGGTCGTTTTCGGGATTGCGGGTAATCACCAAAGGAAGCGTGATGTAGGGCCCGCCGTCACCAGGCCAGGTGGTCAGCACGGGCATCACATCCAGCAGGCCGCGTTTTTCCAGTTCTTCGCCCTGGATCACGATTTCCTGGCAGGCGCCATTGCCCACGCTTTTGGGCATGACCTCGCCCCAACCCTTGAGCTTGCCCAGCATGCGCACCTTGTCCCACAGCCCTTCGGGCGGCCCCATCTTCAAGGGCTCTTCGATTTTACCCACCGCCTCTTCGATGCTTTCACAGCCCAGCGCCCAGGCCATGCGCTGACGGCTGGCGAACAGATTGATCAGCAGAGGCACGGGTTTGCCCTCGGTGTTCACGGCCGCCTGGGTACGGCCGGCCGCCGCGCTCAGTTTCCCCGGCACCGGGTTCTCGAACAACAGGGCGGGATTTTCGCCGGCCTTGACGAAACGGTCAGCGATTTCGGTGACTTCCAGATGGGGGTCCACCGGTTCGCTGATCCGGATCAGCTCACCCTTTTCTTCGAGAAAGCGGATGAAGGATTGCAGGTCCCGCGTGGGGATACCGGCGGCATTCGATTGGGCCATGGGGCTTCCTTGGTGGAATTTGTCAGGGATCGTGCGCCAAAGTCCCCAAAACTTAGCAGAGCGGGTCACACCCGGCAAGAAAGGCCAAGTTTTGGGGTGTGCCTCTGAAATTGTGTCCGGCAAGATCGACGTCTTGTGCGATGGTTCCAGACCCGCTGGGATATTGGATATCAATGCAGGAAAACCCGCCGGCGGGTTTGTTCGCATGGATAAAAAATATCACGGCGAAAATCGCCCCCCGGGGGGCGATTTGGGACAATATTTATGTTGTCAACTTCGACCACGTTGACAACATATTTGTTTACTTTTACCGGTATTTGACAATAAATATATTGTCAATATATCAAAAAGTCCAATTTTATAATTTTAACACACTGAAAACAAACAATTTAGCCCAAAAAAGTGCCCCCGGGGGTACTTTTGAAATATAACCTCTTGATAACCAATGAGTTAATAATTTGGTAGCCTGCCAAACACAATTTCAAAGGTACACCCATGTCTTAAGGGCCAAAGCCGTCAGGGAGAATCCGATTCGCTACGGGGATTGGTTCGCCGCGTCAAAATCCTCGTCTTCCCGAAATATTCCTGAAGTTCGTACTTCGTATCCAGCTCTTCGAGAATGATCGGCAGGTGACGCTGGTCGATGGTGGTGTTCAACTCGTACATCCAGGCGCCGAGGACCACCACATCGGGATACTGCAGATCGAACGCCTTGAGGACCAGCTCCTTGCCCGCCACGTGATAGCGGACCTTCTGCTCGAGGGTCAGCTTTTCCGACACCCCCAGGGCAAACTGGTTTTCCAGGCCGGGCAGATATTGCCTTCCCGTCTCGAATACGTAACCCGGCCAGAAAGCCATGACCATGTCCCCGGGCTCGGTGCGGGCTTCAATGGCCGCGCACGACTTGGCCAGATGTTCGAAGGTCCACACTTCCTTCCACACCATTCCCGTTTTGCGGACCTGCAGATCCACCGCAGATAAAACAGCCGCCAGAACGAGAACACCCGCCAGGGCGGTCCCAGGTTTTTTTACCAACTGGCTGATTCGGACCAGTCCGGCCACCACCAGTGGCGCCAGCAGAGGGGTCAAAGGTCCAGTGAAGTACTGCTCGTAAACCGGGTCGGGGAACAGGCAGGCAACCGTGTGGGCAATGGCGCCAAATCCGGAAAGAACCACCAGGGGTCGTAACGCACTGGTGGGATTGCGCCGGATCCAGTCAACACCGAAGCCGACCAGAACCAGCTGGAACACCATGAAGGGATTCAAAAACAGGGTCTTTCCCAAAGCCATCAGCGCCGCCTGCAAACGGACTCCGAAACCTGCTCCTGTTTGAGCGAGAGCACTGTACCTGAGCTGGTGGTAATCGAGGTTGTTGAACATGAAAAGTTCCGGGTCCCGAGCGAACAGAACCGCCGCCGGCGCCAGGCCGACCAGCATCCCACCCAGATAAACCATCATGTTTTTCAGGGGGAATTCCTTCCCCTCACCCTGCCACCCGAGCCAGCCCAACCCCAGGGCCAGCGCCCCGGCCCAGGGCAGATACAAAAGACGCACCCCGACACACAGTCCCGCCGCCAAACCCGCGGCCAGAAACCACAATACACGGCGCGAATACAGCCCCCGGTCCAGCGCCCAGAGGGTGGTAAAAACCGCCAGGTTGGTCAGGGCGTAGGTCTTGACCGTGACGTTCCAGGACAGGAAATACGGGTTCATGGCCACCAGGGCCAGTCCCGCCAGGATGATGCCGACCTGGTCCGGCCGACGCCGCCTCAATATCAGACCCCACAACCACAGGGAAAGAACCCCCGCGGCCACGGACATCAGGCGCATGTTCATCAGGGAAGATCCCACCAGCTTGTAGACCGGCGCGTAGACGAAGGGCAAAAGCGGCATCTGGGGATAGAAAAAATCCCTATAGGGGGTTTGGCCCTCGCTGACCAGCCGAGCGGCGGTGGCGTAGTACCCCTCGTCGCCGTCGATGGTCCGCTGCCGGCTCAGGGCCAGGGTCCCGGCAAAAAAGGCCAGGATGATCAGCGCCATCAGGATTCGGTTTTGTCTTGCGGTCATGAATATTCCCGAATTTTGGAGCCGTGCATTTCGTCTTCCCGGATGTCAATCATTGACGGCCAGAACCTGAAAATATTCAAGGGGATTTGCGGCGGGAAAAAACCGGCGACATGAAGGCGTGACCACAAACCGCGTCCAGGTCACCGTAAGCGCGGTTTGCGGCCTTGCCAATCAGCCCTTGTGTTCAAACCTGCGGTGCAGGTCCAGGTGGAAATCCGCCAGGGATTTCATGTTCTGATCCACGTCCAGAAGCTCCAGGGCCCGTTCGTAATCATCGGGGTGCACGTGCATGATGTAACGGTAGCCGCCGCGGCCGTCGGTAATTCCGTTGGAGCTCGACACGTTGATGCTCGCGTCACAGAGTTTCTGATGGATCCTGACCAGGGCGCCCAGTTCGTCGTCACCATGGATGATGAAAGCGTGATGGGGCCCCACCAGCCGCAGACCTTCGTGCCGGGCCAGGTCGCCCAGCCAGGTTGCGTTCAGGGGGTAGATGACAAGTTGGGTTCGATCCCTGCCCACCGGGAACGCGTTGAACGCGACCAGGTTGACTTCTTCCTTGGCCAGGGTTTCGAGGAACCGGCATCCTTGGCCGGGTTGGTCCTCAACCGTGGTGTAGTAATAATCCACGGAATAGATATTCGCCGTCATGGCGGCACCTTCCTTGCTTTGCGGCATACAGCCGTGCCGTCCGAAACCACGTGGGGTGCGGTTCCGTTCAAATGCATCCCGCCAGCCTGAGTTACTGAAATCGGCCGATTGGATCAAAGCCGGGGTACCTCAGACTACGGGAACGCCGGAAAAAAGTTTTCACCATGTACACAATGTACAGGTGGATCCATTATACCACACTCCGAATGGGGCACCAAGTATTCTGTTAAATGTTTGTCAGGGTGTTATTTCTTCGGCCTGATGAGCACCGCTTCGACCTCGCCGTGCTGTTCCCGCTGGCCCGTGCCGTGCTTGTGAAATTTGCCCATTCCCTCCCAGTGGTGAACAACCTCCCACCGGAAAAACAGCTGGAGGATTTCCCTGTTTTCCAGGAAAAGACGGTTCATTTCTCCATCCACAGAGCGGAAGGTGCGCGCGCTTCGCCGTTCCCAATCCCTGCAGAGGGTGCCGAAGGATGGGTCCTCCATGTGCCAGGCAGTCAGAAAAAGCGTTCCGCCGGGGCGGATCCAGTGGTGGAGACGTTCAATCAGCGAAGCGCAGCCCCGCAGATCGAGCATCTGCATCAGGCCGAAACAAAGCACCACGTCGAAGCTGCGGTCCGGCTCGAAATGGATAAAATCCTTGAGGATGGCTTCGGCCGGCAGGTCTTCCGCGGCGGCCAGGCGGTTCACCGTGTCCACCGCAACCTGTGAGGTGTCGATTCCCGTCACCTGGCAACCCAACCGGGCCAAAGGCAGGGCATTGCGCCCCTGACCGATGCCCAGGTCCAGCACCCTGGCTCCTTCGGGAATGACCTCAGCGCACTTCTTCAGCAGGTGCGACTCATGCGAGCCGAACACCGCTTCGTCGTTTTCATAGGCGCTGTCGTAGTTTTCGGCCAACGGTATCGCCGTCCTATTTCATTTCCCTGATCCGGCCCTCGATTTCGGCCGTGATCGTGCCTGATTTTTCCACTGATGCGATGGCCGCGGCGGCCATGGTGACACCAAGGTCTTCCACCGGGGGCATCTCGATGTTCAGGTAGACATGGGCCATCATCGCCACGTAGTCGGGCATGGCCACCTTATAGACGCCGCCCGGGGCCAGGGGCTTGCCGCCCACCAGGATTTCCAGAACCTCGGCCGTTTCTCCACCGGGCGCCGCGCGGTAAGTATAACTGATTCCCGACACCTGAAGTATGCCGTGTTTGCCGCCCACGGCCGCATCGGCGTTCTGCTGCACGACGGCGGCCAGTTGCCGGTCGGTCAGTTCGGCGGTGACCACGGCGTTGGCGAAGGGCAGCACCTCATGAATATCCAGAGCCGTGACCGGCCCGGCGGTGATGGCTTTTCGGATCCCCCCGGAATTGAGGACGCCCACGTCCGCGTTCCCGGTTTCGCGCATCACGTCGGCCAGCCAGTTGCCCAGATTGCTCTCGCCGCGGCCTTTTTTAAGTAATTGGGCGGTGGTCCCGATGGTCTGGCCAAACTCCGCCATGACCTGATGCTCGTAGCCCTGCACCATTTCCGTCAGTTGCGGATCGGCGTGCGTGCCGTCGGACCACAGGTTGATCAGGCGTCCGCTGTACTCGACAACCCGGTCGTCTTCCACTTTAAGATCCAGCCGGCCCAGGTTGGTCATTTTCGAACCGGCCTGCAAAATGAGGATGCCGCCCTCAAGCACCGGTTGCTTCAGCCGCGAATGACTGTGGCCACCGACGATGATGTCGATGCCCGACCCCTCCAGCTGCCGCGCCAGTTCTTTGTCACCGTCGACACCGTTGTGGGTGATGAGAATCAGCAGGTCGGTCTTGTGATCGATTTCCTCGACCAGTTTGCGCGCCAGTTCGGCCTGATCGGTCATGACCAACCCGGAAAACCGGCTGGGAGCCACCACTTCTTCCATTCCGTTGCAGGAAAAACCCATGATGCCGATTTTCAGGCCGCCCTTTTCGACTATCAACGGTTCACGGCGGAAAACCGGCTTCCCTTCTTCATCGACGATGTCGCCGGCAAACAGGGGAAAACCAAAATAGGGAACAAGAGCCGCGATGTTTTCGCGGCCGACATCGAACTCATGGTTGCCGATGACGCCGGCATCGTAGTCCAGCGCGGTCATCATCCGGGCTACCGCCACACCAGGTACCCCGTCTTCTTCCAGATTGCACACCGGGTTCCCGGTCATAAAGTCGCCTGCGTCCAGAAACAGGTCGGCCGTGGACGTCTTCCGCTGGTCTTCCAGATGCCAGGCCAGGGGGATCACCCCGCCGACCATCTTGCCGTCGTCACGCCAGACCGCGGGCCGGGGCAGGAAATAACTGTGGGTGTCGTTGGTGTGGAACAGGGTCAGGTTCCAGGGGCCGGCGCCGTGTACCGGGACCTCCGAAGCAAAGGATTGGCAGGGCACCATGGCCGCCAGAATCAACAGAAAAATCAACGCCACCCTGGAGCCGGGAAGTCTGAACATTGGGAACCCCTGTTTTTCAGAACGATAAGGACCGATTCAACGGTTTTTTGAGCCCTCCATACTTAACGTCAGGACCTGATTCAGGCAACCTCAAATGGGCTTTCCGCCTTGACGGTCCTTAGCAATGGTTGACCACTCCCTTCTTCTTTGCCATGATCCAGTCCTCTAAGAATCAACTGTGTGCCAACCGGGAGATGGGCCATGCCGAAGAACGTTCTTACCCTGACTTTCTTGATGGTTTTGATGGTGGCCCTGGCCTGCCCCGCCATTGCCGAGGACCCGTCAGAGGAGCCGGCCGAAGGCGCCGTCTGCAAACTGAAAGACGCCATCGGGACCATCGCCGCCGGGGAAAATCCCAAAATCACCTTCCAGCAGTACGCCGCCCTGTGCGCGCCCATCCTGTGGTTCTCACCCGATGAACCGCTGCTCGGGGACACCGAGGGCAAGGACATCATGATGCCCATGGCTTTCCCTTTCCAGGGCGAGGCCCAAACCCCGGTGGTCTATTACCGAATTCGCACGGTTCTGGTGCGCGCCGACCAGGATGACGACCTGATCATCACCGAAGACGCCGATCGCGTGAACACCCTGGTCGATTTCCGCCAGGTCGCCGGCGTCGATCTCGATTTTTTCTTCTACTACCCCTATGAAGAAGGGTTTGGCGCCCATACCCATGATGTCGAAGCGGTCTATATGAAGACCTTCATCCAGCGCTGTGACGTGTGCGAGGAAACCCACTACGCGCTTCGCATCGAACGCACCATCGCCAAGGCCCACGGCGTGCTGTGGTACGACAACAACCTGATTTCGGACAAGTACACCAAATTTCCCATGACCATCCTGGTCGAGGAAGGCAAACACGCCAGTTGCACCGACAAGAACCAGGACGGCGTCTACACGCCCACCTACGATGTGAACATGCGCGTCAACGACGCCTGGGGCGTGCGGGACATCATGCGCTCGGGCGGTCTTTATTCGGGCGGTTTCCAGGCCTGGATGGCCAAAAGAAGGCTTCCGGAACACCGGGTGTTTCCACCCCTTCCCGAAAAGAGTCCCCTGCGGGAAAAATTCACCGTCGATGGCGTCTACGCCAAAGACAACGCCATCTATGAACTGAGACCCTTCCCCCGGTCGGCCCTGGCAGCCGATGACCCCCACCTGGTTCCCTTCATCGCCGACAAGGGCGACGAGGACTGGCCCCAGATCGTCGAAGACACCGACATGACCAGCTTCACCCGCTGGCTGGACGATGACAGTTTCATCAACTCGATCTCGGTATCGGCCCGGTTCGACGGCTTGAATTACGGCAGCCGCGACAAGACCTTCGGCATTTCCGTCATTTTCCCCTTACTGGTCATCAAGAACGTGTCCGATCCCGTCGGCGGTGGCTGGTTCGTGAACCGGGTCTACTTCAAGGACGAAAAATTTCGGGATATCTCCTGGAACCTTCTCTACACCACCAGCGCCTCCCGCTGGCTCGACGGCTATTTCGCCATGGGCTGGGAATGGGACGAGGACGACGACGGTCATGTCCACACCGACCAGATGACCGAAACCGGCATCAAGCTGCGCTTCAATCTGGGCAAAACGCCCCTGGGATTCCTCAAATCACTTGGTACGGATTTCTGGGGGGTCCGGTTCGGGGTCAAGAACAAGGGGTTCTTTAACTGGGAGAGTATCGGGTACGCGATTGAGGTTGGGGCGGGGTCGTTCTAGCAGGCAATTTCAGGGTTTTATTGAGGTGCGTTTAAGATAATCAGCAAACATGGGCACGGTAAAATCGATATCACCATGAGCTTGACTATAAATCATTCCCTTACGAATGATCTTTGCGCGGCGCGGTCCAAGCTTTTGAGTGCTTTCGCCAAGCCTATCGGCTACATCTGATGATCTGTACGGCCCCCTGCTGCCCACATTCGCCATTGCAATGACATATTCTCGTTCTTTTGGTGAAAGACGGTCAAACCGTACACGAAAGAACCCTTCATCCAGTCTCTTGAGGGCCAAAGAGGAGGCCGCTTCGATATCCCCTTTATCGATGGGGGAATTGTTCGCTACATTCCAGGCTTGGTAGCCCCATTCTTGAATGAAGTAAGGATAGCCTTCCGTTCGGAGCACAATCTCCTCCAGCGCTTCATTCGATATAGTTTCACCTTCATCCTCAATCGGCTGACGGACTGCAGCAAACGCAGCCGCGTCATCAAGGGGCCCAACGGGCGGATAGTCGAATAGTCGCTCAGCATAGGATTTTGCATCACCTGCCAGCGCCGCGATTTGGGGAAAGCCGGCACCAAAAAATATGACTGGAAGTTGTTTCTGATTCATTCGATGGATTGAAACGATCAGCGCGGAAAGGTCACCTGTGGAAAGATACTGCACCTCATCAATCAAAAGCGTCCAGGCCTTGCCCGCCATTTTGGCTGTTTCTCCAACCCGAACAAATAAATCACCGAGATCGAATTCAAGAATTCCGCTGTCAGCAACACCTGGTTCAGGATCGACCGATAGGGATACATCGCCCATGGAAATCTTGAATACGCTTGCGAAGCTGCGCAAGGCGCGCGAGGCTTCATGGGCTTTGGCCTTGGCATTTTCCACCATTGAGAGCTTGCGCAAAACCTGATGTATCTTTGGGTACAACAGATCGGTCAGGGACCTGTTTTCAGGCGCTTCAATAAAGGAAATGAGATGGTCATGTGACTCGGCCAGCTGTCCGATTTTGTTCAGTAGCACCGTCTTGCCCGTGCCCCGCAAGCCCAGCATTATCTGTGACTTATTGTGCCGACCGATCAACACTCGTTGAAGAGCTATCTCTGCAGCGGAGATGATTTCATCTCGACCCGCCAATTCAGGAGGCGGCGAGCCCGCGCCGGGTGCGAATGGGTTTCGTATTGGATCCATAGCTAATATATAGCACCGTTACCCAAATATATCAAAAAGAAGGTATACGTGGGTAAATTCGTTATACATGGGGCAAGTTCACCCGCGAAGGGCCCAGAGAGGTTTTTTGGTGAATACAAATATGTGCAAAATGCCCTCGGTGCCGAGTCTCACAACCTGATTGGACTGGGATTTCCTTGCATCTTCAGTTGCCTTTCTGCAACGGTTGCTTTGCATTCCCATTTCCTGAAGATATCTTTGGGGAACTTCAAATCCTGGGTCCCCCGGGGACCCAAAAACATGGATCCGTTCAAGGAGTCAGAAAATGGCCAAGTACACCATCGGCTGGATGCCCGGCGACGGAGTGGGAGTTGACGTCATGGACGCCACCCGCATCGTGCTGGACAAATTGGGATTCGACGCCGAATACGTGCACGGTGACATCGGCTGGGAACTTTGGAAGACCGAAGCCAACCCCCTGCCCGACCGCACAATCGAAATGCTCAACAATGTGGACGCCGCCCTGTTCGGCGCCATCACCAGCCTGCCCAAGGAAGAGGCCGAAGAAGCCCTGGTTCCCGAACTGCGCGGAACCGGCAAGGTGTACCGCAGCCCCATCGTGCGGCTGCGCCAGGAGTTCAACCTGAGCACCAATCTGCGGCCCTGCAAGGGCTACCCGGGCAACCCGCTGAACTTCAAGGACGGCCTGGACCTGGTCGTGTTCCGCCAGAACACCGAGGGTCTGTACATGGGCGTGGAGTATCATCCGCTGCCGCAGGACGTGCGCGACAAGCTGACCGAGACCCACCCTTCGCAGATGGGAAAACTCGAAGGCACGGCAAACGAGGACATCGCGATTTCGACGCGGATCTTTACGCGCAAGGGATGCCAGGACATCGTGCGCGCCGGCTTCGAGTACGCCAAGAAGTTCGGCTACAAGACGGTGACCATCGTCGAAAAGCCCAACGTGGTGCGCGAGACCAGCGGCCTGATGGTGCGCGAGGCCCGCAAGATCGCCGAGGAGTACCCCGGCATCGAACTGTGGGAAACCAACATCGACGCCATGTGCATGTGGCTGGTCAAGAACCCCGAGAACTACGGGGTGCTGGTTTCCAGCAATATGTTCGGTGACATCGTCAGCGACCTTTGCGCCCAGCTCGTGGGCGGCCTCGGGTTCGCCTGCAGCGGCAACATCGGCGACAAGGTGGCCGTGTTCGAACCGTCCCACGGTTCGGCCCCCAAGTATGTGGGCATGAACAAGGTCAACCCCATCGCCATGATCCTGTCGGCCAAGATGATGCTCGACCACCTGGGCGAGTTCGACATGGCCAACAAGCTGGAAAAGGCCGTGGCCGATGTCATCGCCGAAGGCAAGGCCCGCACCTACGATATGGGCGGAAGCACAACGACCACCGAAATGGCGGAGGCCGTCGCAGCGAAGTGCTGATTGGCTGATTGATTGCCGGAATAACCGCCGGTTGAAGCAAGAAGGCCCCCCGGGGGGCCTTCTTGTGTTTATTTTGCCTCTGGAGTTTTGTCCTCAAATCTGCCGGCGGGAATGCACGCAGGGATAATAAATATCACTGCGAAAAAGTGCCCC
>JAUVII010000193.1 GCA_030592845.1 Candidatus Krumholzibacteriia bacterium
AAATGAGTAGGCCAATGGCGGCGCGATCGGGATATCGTTTAAAATATCCGTCCAGGGTTTTTTGACAACCAAAAGTGACAGTCCCCCCACTCGCGAAACGTAGTTTCGGGGAATTCCAGTAGGTTCCCATGTATCCTTCGATGCTGCCGTCATTCCACCAGGCCTCGCTCTCGAGGACCACATTGAGGACCTCTTCCTTCAGCTGATTTTCGACCCGGGCTTCCTTTTCCGCGCAACCCGCGCCCATAGCCAGCAGGACCATCAGCATGACCATCTGGAATTTTCTCATAGCATTCCATCCGTGGTTGTTTTTTCCGGAGCCGCCACCTTGTGGTCCAGGTTTTCCGGATTGATTTCAATGGACTTGATCCTGATGAGGGAAGTCATCGTCCCCCGGGCCCAGGTCTCTTCGTGATGCGGGAACAGGACGCCTT
The DNA here is from genome assembly GCA_030592845.1 of Candidatus Krumholzibacteriia bacterium. Classification (GTDB taxonomy): domain Bacteria; phylum Krumholzibacteriota; class Krumholzibacteriia; order LZORAL124-64-63; family LZORAL124-64-63; genus JAGLCY01. The sequence continues at coordinate 435 of JAUVII010000193.1, forward strand.
CCACCATTCGGAAATCGGCGTAATCGGCCTGGAATACCATGGCCGGCGGTCCGTCCATGACCATCATGATGGTCAGGATGCGATACCTCTCCGGATCCATGTGGTATTCCATGTGCAGGCCTTCATCGATTTTCAGGCGCAGCACGCGGCGGTCTTTTTCATCGTTCGGGAGCAACTCCAATTCGGGCTCGTGTTCCCGCAACCGGAGCGGCAGATCGAAACGAACTGTTTGAAGCCGCATGGGCCATATCTTGGGTATCCCCGCCACTTTCCAGTTGCCGTTGGTCGGTCCGGTCCAGCCTTGTTTGCCCCGGGTCAGCCTCCATTCCGGACGGGTGGGATAATCGAGTTCCAGCAGCAGGCAATCGGATCGCTTGAACCATCTGCGCGTGGTGGCGTTCACCATCCACTGGGTCGCGTGAATAATGCCCTCGGCCTGGTATCCATTTACCCTGCCCATCGCCTCTTCGCCGCCGTATGCCTCCATGATCCCATCGACCAGGGCATGAATCTCCCCGCTCTCCGACCGCGCCGGGGTCTTGTTGTCGCATCCGACCATGGACATCAGGGCCATGAATACCGTCAGCGGGATCCACATCATCTTCTTCATTCGTCATCCTCCCGGCTCAGGTGATCCAGGGCCATGGCGGCCAGACCGTAACCGAAAACCCCCGGCAAGGTCATCTGGCTGGCGAGAGTGTGGCGTTGGCGAGTGGTTGTGTACGATGGAGCGGGTTCTTCCGCGTCCGCAAATTCACGGACTTCCCTGAGCGCTTCCGGCCGATGGGCGGAGGCTTTTTCGATCGACCAGATGGCCGGAATCGGGCCTGTGATCCCCCGTCTCTTCAAACGGGATCGCACCTTGCGGGCCAAAGGGCAGATGGTTGATTCGGCGAGATCCCCGGTGCGCACCTTCCCCACATCCCATTTGCCGGCGGCCCCCATGCTGGCAACCACGGGAATGCTGTTGGAGGCGCACCAGGCCAGAAGCGTCACCTTGGTGTTGAGGCTGTCGATGGCGTCGATGACCAGGCTGGGCCGGCGGACGGGTTCCACGGGGACTACTTGTGGCAGGGTGTCTTCGCCGCAAAAAGCCTCGCTCAAAGTGACGGTGGTATCCGGACAGGCGCGGGCCAGGTAATCACGCAAAACGTCGGTCTTAAGGCGGCCGATATCACCCGGCTCGGCAAATGGGCTGCGATTCAGGGACGATTCCGCCACGGTATCAAAATCCACCAGGTGCAATGACCCGAGGCCGCTGCGCGCCAGATTCACCGCCGCGTGGGCCCCCACTCCGCCCAGGCCGATCACTGTCACGGATGCCTCGGTTATACGACGAAAACCCGCCTCCCCGTAAAACAGGACGGTGCGGTAGTGGCGCGGAGGAAAGGCCGCGGGGTCAGGTTGTAAGGTTGAAGAGTCGGCAGGCATTGGCTGTCGTGACCTCGGCGATGGTTTCAAATGACTCGTCGCGAATATCTGCCACGGCCTGGGCGAGATCGTGCACGTGGCCGGGTTCGGTGTCGACGGGAAGGACACCATCGAGCCCGATGGACGGAGCATCGGTTTCCAGGACGATTTTGTCCAGTGGAAGACGCGCGGCCGCGTTTCTGACCCGCTTGGCCCGGTCTCGCGTGACCGCTCCACCGAAGGCGACATGCAGGCCGGCTGCGATGAAACGTTCGGCCAGTTCGGGGCCGCGGGAATAGGCGTGCAGCACGCCGCGCAGTTGGCCGCCGTGTTTGTTCACCGCGGTCAGCAACTCTTCGAAGGCGCCGCGGCAATGCAGGATAACCGGCAGGTCGAGGTCGGCCGCGAGAGCCAGTTGGGTTTCGAGAACGGGAAGCTGTTCGGTGAGCCCGCAATCTTCGACCTTGGTATCGAGGCCTATCTCCCCCACGGCAACGGCCGAACCGGCATTTAGTTGGGTAGCCAACCTTTTTTCGAAATCAGCCAAAGACCCCCCGGGGGGTACTTCATGAGCCACCCAGGGATGCAGACCGAAGGCTGAAAATACTTCGGGCCGGCCGGCCAGCGCTTCCACCTCAGGCCAGGCGGCTTCATCGTAAGCCGGGACGATGACCCGGGTCACACCGCGGGCGGCGGCGCGGGCCAGGACACCTTCGGTGTCGTTGGACAACGGCGGCATGTTCAGGTGGCAGTGGGTGTCGATCAGGTTCAAGGAGTTCCCTTCCATATTCCAATTATACACATTCCCCAGCTTCAAAGCAGATGTTCATTTTCTTTCCCGATCAGGAAAATATAAGGGAGGCCATCATAACCAATCCGAGCCAGAGAACCACCATCACCACCTCTAACGACCTGGGAAAAACCATCGGGATTGTCGGAAACGCGATGGCCTGACCATGGTCGAGGCCGCGGGCCTGGTCAACGTGGGAGTACGATTCCTATCAGAACTGGAAAACGGCAAGCCGACGGCCGGTTGGATAAATTATTGCAAGTGGTCTACGGGTTGGGCCTCGAACTGAACCTCACTTCACACCTTGCACCTTGAATCCCCGGTGGTCCGTTGTCCTTCCCCGAACGTCTTCCTCATGCACCAGGAAATTTATCAGGTTACCGGAATAGTTGTTGAGAACGGCCTTGATACCCGCGATCCCCGGCAACGGGATATCCGCCAATTCAGCGGTCGCCTGAACACACTCACTCCGATATTCATGGACTGGAAGCACCCTGTCCAGAAGGCCCATCTCCCGCAGTTCTTCGGCTGATGTCGGCTCTTTGGAAAAGAGCAGGTCCCTGGCCTTGAGGGGGCCGACCAGACGCGGCAGGAAATACCCCAACCCGCCGCCGGGGGCTATCCCCCATTCGATGTGCGATGGGAGCAGGGTCATATCGGTGGAAGCCAAACGGAAATCCGCCGCCAACCCCAGGCCGAACAGCGGTGAAGCCACTTCGCCTTCGTAGGCTACAACGACAACCTTGCTGAAACCGGTAATCTTCATGAGAAACTGGTTCAAGGCGTTGCCGAACCGGTCCATCCGGTAGTGGGGAAGGCACATGGCGGCATTAGTCCGACCACGAGGCCCCCCGCTTCCGTCCGGGGTTTCCAGGGTGGTCTCCATGAACCTCCGGAAATTCCCGGCTCCCAGGACCCCAGCCGAATTCGAAAGCAGAAGGGCGTGAATCCGGGGGTCCTTGTCGAGAAAATCGAGAGCCGACAGAAGCGTTTTTTTCGATTCGAGACACGCCCCCAACTGGTGGACATCGCCATGAAAATTGATGGCGGCCAGTTTTCCCTGGATTTCCAGGGAATAGAATCTGGTCCTGCATTCGGGTTCATCGGACATCACGGATTCCCCTTCGTTTTTTTGCCCGGTTCCGGTTGAACCACCGCTTCCGGGCTACAAATACTCCTTGTAGACATTGCGGAAATGATGCCCATAGACTGCATAGGTCATCGCCAACGAGAACAGTTGCGGCCGCAGAAACAGGGTCTCGAAGAACAGCCGCCAGTAGCGCCGGCGGTCCCGGCCCTGCAACCCGAGGACCTTGATCGAACGAAACATCCCGAGAATGTCGCTCCGCTGGATACTGCCCAGAGGCAGGCGCGGTCCCGACTCGCCGAACCGTTTCAGGAAACTGCCCACCCGGTCGTAGTAGGGTCCGGCCGAATAGATGCTATTCAACACCTGTTTGTAGCCCGAGATTAGTGTGGAGCGGTTCATTTTCGGTTCGAAATTCAATGAGCAGTCGGTGTTGTCACCGGTGACTTCGTCCAGGAGCCGCCCCTCCTTGCCCAACCGCTGGTGCAGGCGAGTGCCCCGCGGGGCGTTCAGCAGACCCACCATGGCCGTCACGATGCCCGAATCGCGAATGAAACGGCTGATCTGCTCGAAAACGTCCAAAGGATCGTTGTCGAACCCGATGATGAATCCGGCCTTCACCTCCAGACCCGCCGCCTGGATGCGGGCCACCGACTCCAGGAGATCCCGCCCCTCGTTCTGGGACTTGCCGCATTCGATCAGGCTGTCCTCGTTTGTCGTTTCGATGCCCACGAAGACTCCTGCAAACCCGGCTTCGCGCATGAGGAGCATGAGTTCCGGGTCGTCGGCCAGGTTGATCGAAAGCTGGGTGCTGAGCCCGAAGGGATAATCCCGGGCCTTCATGAATTCGATGAGCGCCGGCAGTAAGTCCTGCTTGAGGCGGGCCATGTCGCCGATGAAGTTGTCATCAACAAAAAACACGGTGCCGCGCCAGCCCAACAGGTAGATGTTTTGAAGCTCGTGCAAAACCTGGGAGACGCTCTTGGTGCGGACCCGGTGGCCGAACAGTGACGTGATGTCGCAGAACTCGCAATCGAAGGGACAGCCCCGGGAATACTGGAGATCCATTGTTGCGTAGTCGTGGATGTCGATCAGGTCGTACCTGGGCGGGGGCGAATGCTTGATGACCGGTTGGCGGTCGGCCAGGTATACCCGGCGGGCTTCACCACGGGCCAGATCCTGCAGGAACGGCTCGAGGGTGACTTCGGCTTCGCCGAGGACCAGGTGATCGGCCTGGGGAAAATCTTCGGGGCAGGTGGTAAATAGGGGTCCGCCTGCCACCGTGGTCACATCCATCTCCTGACACCGGTCCAGGACCATGACCACGGAATCCCTCTGGATGGACATGGCGCTGATGAAAACAAGGTCGGCGTCGGCCAGGTCCGCGTCCTTCAGGTCCTTGACCTTCATGTCGACGAGCTTCAGATCCCATTCCGTCGGCAGCAGGGCCGCGACCGTCAGCAGCCCCAGGGGCGGTTCGCTCGCCTTTTTGTCAACCAGTTGCAGGGCGCTGCGGAAACCCCAGAAGGTATCGGGATAATCGGGATAAACCAGGAGTGCCTTCATGGATGCCACCGGTCCTTTCAGTTTCTTTTTCTCAGGCCCCTGAGGAGAATGTCCAGCATGCAATCGACCTGATCCTGGACCGTCATGTTCAAGCCCTTGACCGACCAGGGATATTCGAGGGATTGAAGGGAAACCACCATGAAGAGGGCCGTGGCGGCCACGTTCTCGACCTCGAATTCCCCTGATTTCCGCCCCTCGTCCAGGATTCCCTGGAGAATATTGGATTCTTCCAACATGAACTTTTTCCGCAGGACCTCGGCCTCTTCCCAGTATTCGGCCATGGTGGCCCTGGTAACCCGGTGCAGGTTGATCAGATGGTGGACCTTGGCGATCTTAGTCTGCAAATGGGCCCCCAACCGGTCTTCCACGGAGGTTTGGGCCGCCACCGCTTCCCTTATTTCTGTCAACAGTTCCTCCATCTCCAGGCGAACGACATCCTTCAGGATTTCCTGCTTGTTCCGGTAGAGCTTGTAAATGGTGGCCTTTGATACATGGGCTTCCCGCGCGATGTCATCGGTGGTGACTTTTTTCAAGCCATGGGCAGAAAACAGTTTCTGGGCTGAAGCCAGGATTTTGTGGTTATTGTCCATCAGCGTGTCCCTTAATTTAGTACGTTTTAGACAAATTACGTTTTTTCGTACCCTGCGTCAACAGAATTTTGTGGGTTCGAAATTGTTTCTGGCCCTGCCGTAGCTATATATTGGCCTAAATATCCAGTTAACAGGGTAATATAAATAAAACAGGTCGCCGGGAGACCCTGTTCTTTTTTCGGGCAGTCAAATCAGCCAAACATGATTTCAAAGGCGCATCCGATGAACCACTGGGACAAGTCATCAAGAAGCATCCTGTTCCCGGGAAACACCGGGCATTTCCCCGGCGACACCCTCTTCGACAAAATCGCCCGCGCGGTCTGCGAAGCCGCATGCCTCCCCCGCAAGGAACTCTTCGAAGCCTGGGAAACGGCCAAACGCGTGCGGCGCCTGATG
>JAUVII010000248.1 GCA_030592845.1 Candidatus Krumholzibacteriia bacterium
CCATGGTGCGCCCCTTGAAGATGTCGGACACTTCGTTCATCCAGGCGACAAAGTCCGCCGGTTCGTGAACGATCAGGGCGGAGTTCATGTCGATAAAACCGTCGCCGTCGAAAATGCTGCCGCGCAGCTGGTAGGAGCCCGGCTCGGTGGCCTCGAACCAGATCCCGCTCTGCTGGCCCGGAACGATGGCCTGGTTGACCCGCATCGCGGGGATGGAAAGGCCGTGCTCCACGTCTTCGGTGTTGAGAGTCAGGTGGACGGGATGTCCGGTCGCAACGTGCAGGGTGTCGGCCACGTGCCCGTTGGGGTAGGTGAAGTCCCAGCCCCATTGGCGGGCCGTCACGTTGATGCCGTAGGCTCCGTAGGGCGCGGTCGTCTGATCAATGAAGCCCGGAAAACCCGCCACAAAGGCAAAGACGGCCAACCCGAGAGCACCCAGGACCCACAGGCCCAGGAAGACCGGATTGAGCCGGCCGGTTACGGCTCCCAGCTGGTTGCGGTCCTGCCGGCGGAAGATCCACAGGTAGATCCCGCCCAGACCGACGAACAGGAACAGGGCCAACACCGCGGCGATGTAGATCCAGTAGAAAGGCTCGTCCACCCCCGCTGCGTGCGTCGAGGCCGCCTCCGGAAACCAGGTGGCTAATATGGCGCTGCCGATCAAACCGTTACCTCTTTCGTGCCGCCCCTGGACGGGCGGATACCAATACGGGCAGATGCTACTGCGATTCTTCGACCTTTTTCACGAGGGCCGTTTCGGCGTCCCCGATGGGCATGCAGAGCGTACCCTTTTCCTCGTCCAGCCAGCGGGTCTTCTCGTTCAGGATCGCCCGCTGTTCAGCCTCGGCATCCAGGACATCCTGGTTGACCGGAGCGTTATATACCTTGGATTCGTATTCCTTCGCCTCGGCGGCCAGGAACCCTCCCTGCAAAAACAGGGACAGGGCGAAAAGGAAGATGGCAGCCGCCATCACGCTGAGCACAACGACCGGCGTGTTGAATCCCGAATTGTTTTCCTTGTCGGCCAGGGCCATTTGACTCTCCCGTAATTAGGCGTTCTCGAACCGCAGCGAATCCTCCAGCCGCGGGTCCCCGGACGGAACCAGGGAGTTCCCCATGGCCAGCTTCGTGATACCGGCCAGCCACAGACCGCCGATACCGAAAAACGCCGTCACATCCATGGGTGAAATAATGAAACTCTCGCTGAACTGGGGCATGACCACCCAGTACAGGTTGATCCACTGGGCGATGATGATCCAGAATGCCCAGAAGGCCAGCATCTTGCGGCTGCGCTTGGCGTAGCGTGAAATCAGACCCGCGAACGGCAGCGCGAAGGTGGCGAAGATCAGGATCAGGCCAACCTCTCCCCAACCGTTTTGCGACCGGACCAGGAACCAGTGTGTTTCCTCGGGAATGTTCGCGTACCAGTAGAGCATGTACTGGCTGAAGGCGATGTAGCCCCAGAAGAACGTGAAGGCGAACATGGCCTTGCCGTAATCGTGGAAATGTTCCGGGGAAACGATGCCCCGCATCCGACCTGAATTCTGCAGCCCCAGGGTAAACAGGGTCATGACCGCGAAGAAGGTGACAAAACCTCCCGCCCAGTAGTAGACCCCGAACATGGTGCTGAACCACAGGGGATCGATGCTCATCAGCAGATCAAAACTGGCGGCGGCCAGCGACAGGGCGCAGACCATCAAGGCAAAACCGCTGTAGTTTTCCAGACGACGGGTCAGGGCGACGTCCCTGGTGGAATCCTGCTTGACCGAGGTCTTCCAGAAGAACCAGGAATACCCCGTCCAGATGGCGAAGTAGATGACCCAGCGCAGGATGAACATGTTTTGGCTGAGATAGGCCGCCTTGTGCGACATGCCATGACTGGCGGCCACTTCGGGATCGGCCCAGCCGTAGATCTGACCGGCGAAAATGATCACCGGGATGGCCAGGACCGCCATCAGCGGCATGACCGCCGCGGTGACTTCGGCCAGGCGGCGCATGACCACGTTCCAACTGGCCCGGGTCACGTACATGATGGGCATGAAAAACAGGGCGCCCAGGCTGATGCTCAGGAAGAACGCGAAGTTGGTCAGATAGGAAAAGCCGAAGTGCCGGAAGCCGTCCCCCTCGCCCAGGCCCAGACCTATGGTCGCGGCCAGGCCGATGACACCGACCAAAGCGCTGACGGCAAACACCCGCGGGCCGAGGCTGCCCAGGGTTGTCTCGGTATCTTCCAGGCTGGGTACTTGGTGATCTGACAAATCAAACTCCCCATGCTGAGCCGGCCCGCAGCCGGCGCATGATCAGGTTTTTCTGAACTATTTCCGAACTTCTAGTCCTGCTTCGTCAATGCGGCCCGGTCCGATTCCGGGATGTCTTCAATGGTCGCGTTGCGCGAAAGCTGCAGCGCCCGCACGTAGGCCGTAATGGCCCAGCGGTCTTCGACATCGATCTGTGAGCCATAGGCCGGCATGTTGCGGATCCCGTTTTTGATCGTGTTGTAGATGTGCCCGGCCGGACGTTCGACCACCGTCTGGCTGGTCAGGTCCGTCGGCGGAGTCCAGGTTCCTTCGCCCAGCGAAGCGGCCCGCACGTGCACCGGTCCGTTGCCGTTGCCGCTCAGGCCGTGGCAGGTGGCGCAGAATATGTCGAAGCGGTCGCGGCCGCGGGAGACCAGATCCGCGGTCACCTGAACGGGAAACTCATTCACGAAAACCGTATCGCCATCGACCTTGTTGAAGCCCAGGGCGAAAGAATCGTCGGCGTACAGGTGCCCCCGGGCCACCGCGCCCTGCGGAGCCTTGCGCATGCTCACCCCGTCGGCGAAAAACTCGTTGGTCGTCTGGGACTTGGCCTTGTACTGCTGATCCATGTCGTAGACCACCTGGATCCTTGTGGTCGATTTGCGCGAGTGGCTCGATTTATAAATCAGCCCCAGCGGAATCAGGGACAGCGCCACCAGGACCAGCAGGATGTAGAAGATGATGCGTGGCATTGCGTCAGTCCTCCGGACTTTCGTTGACTTCTTCGACCACATTCCCACCCAGTGAGGCCAGGAAACTCCGCGTCTCCTCCAGCTTGAACCGGGGATCGGCGGCTTCGACCACGATATAAAAACGGTCCTGCGTGGCCCGCCGGAAACGTTTGTTGGTGAACAGCGGGTGGTACCATTTGGGCAGCCCGTTCAGGATCCACATGCCGAAAAACGCGGCAAAAGCGCTGAACAGAACCGTCAGTTCGAACATGACCGGGAAAGCGGCCGGCAATCCGAACAGGGGCTTGCCCGAGATCACGAACTTGTAGTCCACCGCGTTCATCCACCACTGCATCAGGGTGGCCAGGCCCAGTCCCGTCAGGCCGCCGCCCAGCACCAGGAATGGCAGGTTGGTGCCCCGGATACCCATGGCGTCATCCATGCCGTGCACCGGGAAGGGCGTGTGGACATCCCACTTCTTGAACCCCTCGTCACGCACCTTTTCCACGGCCTCCATCAGCAGGCTCGGGCTTTCGAATTCGGTCAGCAGACCGTACAAGGCGCCCTGTTTGGCATTGGTGCTCATTATTTGCCACCTCCATCGGGACCCTTGCGGATGTGTCGGGGAATGTCGCCGTGGTAATCGCCCACCGAACGGCGCTCGCCGCTGTGGGCGTCCGCGATCGGCATCACGGTCTTGACTTCGGCCATGGCGACCATGGGCAGGAAGCGGATGAACAGCAGAATCAGGGTAAAGAACAGGCCAAAACTGCCCAGGAAAGTCAGGATGTCGATGATGGTCGGATTGTAGTAGGCCCAACTCGAAGGCAGGAAATCACGGCTCAGCGAGGTGACCGTGATCACGAAACGCTCGAACCACATGCCGATGTTCACGAAGATGTACATCACCCACATGATCCCGACGTTGGTCCGCACCTTCTTGAACCAGAACAGCTGGGGCGTGACCACGTTGCAGGTGACCATGATCCAGTAGGCCCAGGCGTAGGGTCCGAAGGCGCGGTTCACGAACGCGAAACTCTCGTTCGGGTTGCCGCCGTACCAGGCGATGAAAAATTCCGTGGCGTAGGCGAACCCGACCATGCTGCCGGTGGCCAGAATAATCTTGTTCATGTTCTCAAGGTGATGAACAGTGATGATGTCCTTCAGGCCGAACCATTGGCGAGCCGGGATCAGGCAGGTTCCCACCATGGCGAAACCGGAGAACACGGCACCGGCCACAAAGTAGGGCGGGAAGATGGTTGTGTGCCAACCGGGCAACTGGGCGGTGGCAAAGTCAAAGGACACCACTGAGTGAACCGAGAGCACCAGGGGAGTGGCCAGGCCTGCGAGC
>JAUVII010000108.1 GCA_030592845.1 Candidatus Krumholzibacteriia bacterium
ACCCCATCAGGGATCAGGTCGTGCTGGCGCCCGAACTGGTTCCCGGCACCTGGGAAATCAACGTGGCCAGCAGCATCACGGCCATGGATAAAAGCGACTACCGCCTCAGTGTCTCCTTCGACGGCTACACCAGCTCGCCCGGCACCGTTTCCAAGATCGAGCGCAAGAAAAATGGAGACGACGCCTCGGGCAGCGTGACGGTAACACGCTCCTTTGCCGGCGTTTTCAAGGGTCAGGCTTTGGCGGTCATCGAGGGTTTTTCGGGGACCGAGGAAGTCAAAATCGAAACCACCGACGAGTACAAGCGGGATTTCAAACTGGACAGCACGACGCCCCGGGCGGATTTCCATCTGGTCATGTGCGAAAAGACCGGCAATCTGTTCACCGATTGCGCCGTGAACATTCTCGACAGCAAGGGCACGGCGGTCCGTACCAACGCTTTCGACGGCCTTGAAGCCGATGTTGGTATCTCCCTGCCCGCGGGGGCCCACGAGGCGACGTTCACCCTGCAGGTGGTGGGCGCCTTCGCCATCGCCGCCGACATGGAGGAATGGGGTTTTGACCTGGAGGAGAAATTCTCCTTCGCCCATCCGGTCGCCGGCGTGGCCGAGCGGGCCGGGGGTGGTCCGCTTCATCTCCACTGCGGCGTGCCGACGGAATTGTCACTCACCTTTACCGATGAATGGCCTGCACCGGTATCCGGCCAGCAGACCTATGGCGCCATCAGGTTCCTCGACAAGAATACCGATGACCGACGCCCCGGCGACCAGGGCGGCCGTCTGGTGATGGAGATTCCGATCCTGTTGGATTGACGCGGGTCAGCCCGCGGTTTCAGCGAGGATTTCCTGCAGCGTCGCCATGTGCAGGACACGGGACGCGTTATTCTCAGCGTAATTTCGCGCGGCTGCGCCTGCTTCGGGGCCCAGCCGCGCGGCTTTGATCAGACCCTCCATCAGTTGGACCGGGCTGCACGGCGGCACCAGGATTCCGTTGACGCCGTCTTCAATCATTTCGGGGATGCCGCCGATATCCGTTCCGACCAGAGGCAGGCCCGACGCGAAGGCCTCAAGGGCGGCCATGGGTCCGTTTTCGTACCACTCCGACGGCAGCACGGAAAACCGTGAACGGGCGAGCGCCTCACGCAGGCCATCACGGTCCAGACCCCCGAGAATCTCCACCTTTTCCAGTTTGTGCATGGTCACCCCGGACCGGAGATTCCCTTCGCAGGGCCCGGTCCCGGCGACAAGAAGGCGCAACGGCGGTTCGGATATTTCACCCGAGGCGAATCCTTTTTCCCACAGGGCCTGGGCTTCCAGAAGTGTTCGCAACCCTTTTTCAGTGGAGATGCGACCGAAGAAAAGGTAGGCGTCCCGATCGCCGGAAGCCTGAATGTGGTTTGGATGCCAGAGGTCGAGGTCCACGAAATTCGGCAGGTGGCGGAGCTTGGCCGCGGGATATCCCCAGGAAATGTACTTGTCCCGGATGAAGCGGCTGGGACAAAGGAAAAGGTCCACGGATTTTTCATACAGACCACGCGACCGCTGATGCCAGGTTTCGGCCGCGGCCAGCAGCGAGGCGGCCCGCGAATCCTTGACACAGCTGTAGCGGACGGCGTTGTGGAACCGACCTCCCCGGCATTCTTCGCAGGGTTCGCCATCGCGCAACATATGGATGGCCGGGCACAGCAGGCGCAGGTCGTGGAGGGTCATGACCAGAGGCACGCCGTGCCGTCGCAATACCGGCAAAATGGAGGGACTGAGGTGGTGGTAGATGTTGTGCAGATGCGCGACGTCCGGCCTGGTTTCCTTCAGCAGGGCGTCGAGGTTGGAAGCGGCTTCCCGGTTCCAGATCAGGGACATGGCATCGCCCAAAGCACCCCCGGAAAACCGGGGTGAACTGTAGTCGCGGGCCTTGACGAAATACCGGCTCCACACCGATGGCGCCGCGTCCGCGTCATTCATGGCGAAGGGAATCACGTCCCAGCCCGCGGCCTTCAGGTCTTCTTCTTCCTGAACCAGATAACGCCCCACACCGCCGGCAGGGCCTTTGTCGTGGTAGAATTTATTTATTAACAACAGCTTACGGCCGGACATGCTGCGACTCCCGATTGTCCGATTTAATTGCCGGATAGAAACGCGACCGCATTAAACGGGCCGCTGATTCCCCATGAATAACCCGGCCAAAACCATGGGTCAACCTTTCCCGGTTCCGAACGATAACAAAATGGAGAGGGAATCGACTTTATCCCATCGTAAAGGTTTGCATGAGTCAAATCCTGAACAGGTTGAGTTACCGCACCCGCTGGCAGATTTATGCCCGCGTGCTGCCGGTGATGTTTTTGGCAGTTCTGTCCATTGGGGCAATCAGCTGGATGGTCTTTACCCACCATGCGACCCGCACCGCCCAGAATATCGAAAAACAGGAAATCCAGTCCCTCCTGGAAAACCTTCGCCGGAGGGCTTCGCTTGAGGCCATGGCCGTGGAAGTCAGGCAGAATGATTTTCTGGCCCGTGGAGGCCGGTCCGACGGCACTCATCTGGTGGAGGATCTCCTGCAGATGGAACTGTTGGACGGGGTAGCCCTGGGACGGCCCCAGACCGGGGAGATGGAGGGGGCGGGATATTTCAGTCTCGTGGATTCCTTGGCCACCGAAGCGAATATTGCCAGTGTTTCGGCCTGGCTGAAAAAATACAGCCACTGTTTCGAGCCGGGTTTCAGGCCGGGCAGTTGGACCAGGGTTCGCGTATCGGACGCCCCGGTTCTGGTGGATTCAAACCCCGGGCACCCGGTATATCTTTTTCCTCCGCTTCTTCTGGAACCGTCAGGCCCTGATCTGAAATCACGGCCCGCCCTGTTGCCGGTCCTGGTCCGCGATGAAGGTGGCGAACTCCGCACCGGACACCCGGTGTATTTCCTGGATCTCAAAGCCCTGGTCGGGGATTTTCAGCATGACGACTGGTGGTGCGTCTTGAACGGCGAAGGACGCGTCATGGTCGCGGCGACGGAATCGATCCCAGTCGGCACAATGTTGGCGGACCGGCCCCGCGGCAATTCCCAGGGAGTGTTCAATGTGGCTCCCGGGTCGGATATTTGGCTGCCTCTGGGTCCGGGGGAAAATACCCGGTCCGCGGTGGTGGGCAACCGGATGCTGCCCTGGATCGTAACGGTTGGGCGGGAAAAGAACCTGCCGTTCACCCTGTTGACGGTGCATGAAGTTTCCGGGTTGCAGGGAATAGGCTTGAACTATGTGCTGACGGTCCTGGCGGTTGCCCTGTTGGCTCTGGGTCTGGCCCTTTTCGGCGTCACCCGGGTGGTGGACAATGTTTCGAGGCATTTGTCCCATCTGGCCACGAGCAAGGACGAAGCCCATCGCCTCGTTCAGATCAAAGCCGAAAACCTGCGCGGAACCCTCGACGACATGCGAATGCTGGACAAGGCGAAGGATGATTTTCTCATCCTGATCTCCCACGAAGTCCGCACCCCCCTGACCTCGATCATGGGCGGAGTGGACTACCTGAAATCAACCGTGTCCCACGTCAACGGAGCCGAAAAGGAAATCCTGGACCGGCTGAACGTTTTGGAAATCGTCGACATCATCGAAAGCAGTGGCCAGCGGCTGACGGGGTTCATGAACGACGCCATCCAGATGACGTCCATCCAGTCAAAGGACCGGAATCTGGATCTTCAGTCCGTGCCGGCGTCAGACCTGGTGGAACTCGGATTGTGCGGCATAAGGGAGCGGGCCCACCTGCGTGGAATCACGGTGATCAACGAATTGGAAGAGGGGCCCGAATGGTCCGTCCTTTGTGATCAGCGGGTCCTGAAGGTGGCCTTTGAGAAGATCCTCAACAACGCGGTGGTGCACAACTACGAGGGCGGCCGGATCGTCATCCGGGAAGCCGGCACGGTGCCGGGCCAGGACAAGGCCGAGTGGGGTGTCGAGCCGGAGGGCGAATACTTCCTGAAGGGCCAGGCTTCCTACCGCCGCTGGGAGCACGAGGAACTGACCTGGCGCCTGATCGAAATCTTCAATACGGGTGATCCCATCCCGGAAGACCGCCGCAAGGCCCTGTTCGGAAAATTCGAATTGGTCGGCAGGATCGAACACCATCACAAGGGATCGGGACTGAGTATTCCCATCGCCAGCTCCGCGGTGAAAAACCACGGTGGGCGAATCATGGTGCACACGGACAGGAAAACGGGAAATTCCTTTTTCCTGCTGCTTCCCACCTTGTCGAGCAAGGCGTTGCCGGCCGCGAAACCGGATCCGAACCTAGGGGACCAGCAACTCCAGGGTGTCGGCGGCCGAACCGGGGACAAAGAGGTCGGCCAGATGAGTGACGCCGCCCGGCTCGAGGTTGAATTCGATCACGCGGGCACCAGCCTGGCGGGCGGTTCCGACCAGACCGGCGGCGGGATAGACCGCGCCCGCGGTGCCGACCACGAGGAAGAGGTCACAGTCGGCGGCGGCCTCAGCTGAAGCCCTGAGAATACCCGCGTCGATCCCCTCGCCAAACCAGACCACACCCGGACGGATCATCCCTCCACACCCGTCGCACTTGGGCGGGATGGGTATGGGGACCCTTCGGTCCAGGTTTTCCATTCCACACTGCTGACAGCGCACCACCCAGATCGAACCATGGAATTCCAGCACCCGGGTGCTGCCGGCCATCTGGTGGTAACCGTCCACATTCTGGGTGATGGTTACGATATTGGCGCTTGATTCCAGGCGTGCGAGGGCCAGATGGGCCGCGTTGGGCTCAGCGGCGGCGATCAACCCGCGGCGCCAGTCGTACCAGCGCCAGACCAGCTCCGGGTCACGGGCGAACGCCTCGGGGGTGGCGAGGTCCTCGGGCCGGTACCGGCTCCACAGGCTGTCCTGTTCGCCCCGGAAGGTGGGGATGCCGCTGGCGGCGGAAATGCCCGCCCCGGACAGCACGGTAATTCTGGTTGCGGCCGATATCCCATCCCTGATCTTTTCCAGTTCCACGCGGATGTTTTTTTCCATCTTCATGACCACCCTGCCCAGCCGGGCATTGCCGGATCAACCCAAAAGCCGGATAATGAACGATGCCGGTCAGAGCATACTCCCTGCACCCGGTGTTCAACAACCTGACAGAGAACGGAGATCCTGATGGGCGCCGCCCGGAAAATCTGGCCAAAGCCCATATGGTTGATATTTGCGGCCTTATTACTGGTACTGATGCCGGTTCCAGGAGCGCGGGCTCAGGTTCCGGTGGTTGTTTTTCAGGTGGAAACCGATGCCGGCCGGGCTGCCGCCGAACGCTGCCATGAAATTTGGCTGGCCGAGGGTCCCCGGTTGACGGCGGAACTGCTGCCGCCGGCGCCGGGCGTGGTGGAGCCGGACACGGTCCTTTGCCTGATCCTGGACACCGATTCCTTCCGCCGGCATTTCTCGGGCAACCTGCCGGACTGGGGAGTGGGCGCGGCGGTTCCATCGGGACGGGTCATCGCCTTGGATTATTCCCGGATGTCGGCTGTGGGCAGGGGGCTGCGCGAGGTATTCCTGCACGAAATGGTGCACGCTCTTCTGTTCCAGGGCAGCGGCGGGGCCTGGCTTCCGGTTTGGCTTCACGAGGGATCGGCCATGCTCTACTCGGGGGAGTGGAGGTTTTCCGATACCGTTTCCCTGGTTCTCGAAGGCCGAGTGCCCGACCTGGAGAGCCTTCAGGGCCGATTTCCCATCCCTCACGGCCGTGCCGACCGGGCCTATCGCACCAGCCTGTTGGCAGTCTCCCGGCTCCGGGAGGGTTTTGGGGACAAAATCATTGTCGATCTGGTCGGCGAAACGAAAAAAACCGGAAATTTTCCCGAAGCGTTTTTGACGGTCACCGGGGGAAGCCTGGACGATTTTCACCGGGAATTTGCCCAGGCTATGAGGCTGAAATACGGGTGGATGTTGTTTCTCACCCGATGGCCGGGACTCTTTGTCCTGGCTGCGATTATTTTTCTGGTGGGTGCAACCCGAAAAATCATCATCACCCGCCGGCGCATGGCCGCCATGGAAGATGACCTCGAGGCCCCAAAGTGGCCTCAGGGGCCGGACGCCTCCAATTGATAATTGCTGTTCGTGCAGATTGCCCTGCGGAAGGGGGTAAATCCTTGCCCCTCCGATATCCGACCATATAGTTATCAGGTCTCTTTAGCTCCCTATGGCGCAGGTTCGGCCCCAAATGCCGATTCATAACCAATCCCAACAGCCTACAGGAGCCTTCAGACCGTTTTTCCCGGTAATCAACAGGTAAGGAAACCTTTGGCACCGGGGTTGCAAGGAATGGCCTGATCGAGCGGTTTATGGGAAATCGCACGGTTTTCCGGAAGGAACGAAGTGAAAACTGTCGCTTACAAAATCTTGTTGTCCGCCTTTATCTTATCCGCTTTTTCCGCTGCCGCGGCCTTGGCCGCGACCCAGGATGTCCAATTCCACTGGAGCGCCAGTCCGGTTATAGATGATGATGGAATCGTCCGGCCTGAAGCCGTGTCCTATGAAGTCTGGCTCAAGTTGGACAACGCCTCGGAAGAGTTGGTCGCCACGGTACGGGACACCACCTACAAGCTGAGAGCGGATGCGGGCGTTTCCACGCGGGTCCGGGTGCGGGGAATCGATCGCCAGGGCAGACGTTCGGTCATGAGTGACTGGTCAGAACCGTTCTACTTCGAAGTTGATGGCGAAGCCGTCGCGACTCCCTTGGGACCCCAGCTCAAGCCCAATTATCCCAACCCCTTCAATCCGGAAACGCGCATCGTCTACAGTATTCCCGAGGACATCAAATCATCCGATGTAGTGCGGATGGAAATCTTTACGGTCCAAGGCTATCGGGTGCGTATCCTGCCGGTCGACCGGTCACCCGGTTGGCACGAAGTTGTCTGGAACGGCAAGGACCAAAGGGGCGTGGTGGCATCGGCGGGTATGTATGTGACCAGGTTCGTGGTGGGAAACAACGTCCAAACCGGCAAGATGACCATGGTAAAATAATGGGGTAAAAACGGCTCGTTTCGGGCCCTGCCTTTCCCATTGGCGATAAAAATACTATTATAGCCCCTCGTTTCGACAATCGAGGGGCTATTTCTATTTAGAGGCGGAATATGACCGACAATGCGTCCGGGGGACCTTCTCTCATCAAGCTCGGCAAGCTGGCCAACAGCAGGGATTTCGATAAACTGGAGGGCCTCTGGATGGAGGCCCTTGGCTGTCCCGATTATTCCTGGAAGGAACTCATTCCCATCGCGGGCCAGGTGGGACGCCAGGGTGCGATCGACCGCGCCGAGACGTTGATCGACATAGTCATCGGGCAAGTGGAAGAAAAATCCGGTTCTGTCGAAGCCCTGGAAACGGTGCGCAAGGGCGCGGAACAATTGCCGTCAGGCAAGACCCTGGTCGCGCATCTCAAGAGATTGTACCTCTCCCGGTATCCGGACTATGACGAACTTGCCGATCTGCTGGAACTGCTATTGGGAGACAAGACACCCCTGTCTGAAATCGTTTCCAAAATCGATTTGTACGCCCAGCTTCAACCGGGCTCCTTTGTCATCGACCGGAGTTTTCTGGTCCCGGGCAAGGTCGAGTCCGTGGATGGGCAAACGGGTCAGGTGACCGTCCTGTTCGAGGACCGGCGATCCGATTACGATCCCACCAACATCAACAAGGTCTCACCCCGATCCGGCGATTATTTTCCCGCCCTGGTTCTCTATGACCCGGACAGGTTGCGTAATCTCTCCGGTGAGGATGCGGTGGCCTTCGTCAGGCTGGCTCTGGATTCCCAGCGCGACGGAAAGGTGGGCTACCGGGATCTCAAGGGGAACATCACCGATCTGTTGGGCGACAAGGGCTGGAAGAGCTGGTGGAAGGACGCCAAGCCCGCCCTCAAGCGCGATCCCATGATCGGGATGTCCGCGGGCAGCCAGCCCAGCTTCCGGCTGTTGCGGCAGGCGGACGTTTACGAGGATCGTCTGCGCCGCAAATTTGATCACAGCAAGGATCCCCAGGCCAAGCTGATGCAGGTGATGGCCTACCTGGACGAGATTTCCCGCGAGGAAAAAAACCGCACCTGCGACGGTTGCGCGGATGAGGAATTGATGGTCCATTTCGGCAACGGAGCGGCCAAGGTGGCCGTGGCGGTCCTGAAGAATAACCCGTCCCTGGCGCTCGCGGGTCTGGCTCTGCACGCGGAAGTCGCGGCACGGGGGGCGGCGGTGGCGCGGCCCAATCCCAAAGCGGCCGGCCAGGTGCTGGCGCGAATTCCCGACAAAGGAGCCTTGAACAGCGGGCTGTCCGAAGCCCTGCTGCAACGGGTCCTGAATTATGTCCGCCAGGCCATGCCCAATACCTGGGGGGAAACCTGGAGCGCGGTATTGATGCGGTCCGGCAAGCGGCTTTGCGACACCATCACCCGGACCCTGATCGAAGGCGGCCAGAAGGAAGCCCTGGCGGCCGCCCTGAACCAGGCCATCGAGAGGCCGTCCGCCAGCCCGGACCTTCTGTGCTGGTTGTGGCGGTCCCGCTTCAGTTCAGGTACTTCCGCCAAGTTTATCGAGGAACAGGAGCTTCTCGGCGTGACCCGCATCGCGGACGCCATGTTCGGGTTGCTTGATTCCTCGGGCAAGCTTTACGGCATGTCGCTGGAGGAAAAACACCTCAAGATCCTGGAGTCCGCCCGGGTGGCCCTTGCCACGCAGAACAACCGTCCCGTGCTCGGCCTGATCGATGATGCCGATCGCCGCGAAGGTATTCGGCTCAAAATCCTGATCGAGAAGAACGCGGGCCTCAGTCCGGCCATGCGGACCCAGTTGCTGGGATACCTGCGCTCCAAGTACGCGGACATCTTCATCGAGATTACCCGCGAGTGGGACGAGGGCGGCACCATCTACACCACCGAAGATGGACTGCGCCAGGCCCAGGATGCCCTGAACCACATCATCGATATCGAAATTCCCGAAGTTGCCCAGCAAATCGGTGAAGCCGCGGCTCATGGGGACCTGAGTGAAAACGCCGAATACACCGCCGCCCTGGAAAAGCGTGACCAGCTGGCCAGCCGGGCCACGGGCATGAAAAACGAACTGACGGTGGCCAAGGTGATCAACCACGAGATGGCGGGCAGCGATTTCGTGAACATCGGCACCCGGGTGACCGCGCGGTCGGCCGATTCGGGCGAGGAAGAGATTTATACCTTTTTCGGGCCCTGGGACAGCGATGTGGAAAATCGGATCCTTAATTACCAGGCTCCGCTGGCCATGGCCTTCATGGGCTCCAGGGTCGGCGACAAGGTGACCTTCGGCGATGATGCCGAAAAGAAGGTCTGGGAGATCCTGTCCATCGAACCGGCTGTCTAAAGATCCTTCCCGATGCCCCGCGGATGCGACGCGTACACCGCGGCCTGGTCCTGGGGCATGATCAACACCTCGTGGATGTTCACATGCGGTGGCCGCGTGGCGCAGAAGAGCACCGTTTCGGCGATGTCTTCGGCTTTGAGCGGGGGGAAGTTCTGGTAGGCCTGATGCGCCCGCTCCTTGTCCCCGTGGAACCTGACTTCGCTGAACTCGGTTTCGACCATCCCCGGATCCACCGATGAACATCTCACTTTCGTTCCCAACAGATCGATGCGCATGCCCTGGGTGAGCGCCCGCACCGCGTATTTGGTGGCGCAGTAGACGTTGCCGCCGGGATAGACCTGCCGGCCGGCGATGCTGCCGATGTTGATGACGTGCCCGTTGTCGCGTTCCACCATGCCGGGCATCACCGCGCGGCTGATCCACAGCAGGCCCTTCACATTGGTGTCGATCATGTCTTCCCAGTCGGTGTGCAGCGCTTCGTGGACCTTGTCCAGGCCACGGCTGAGGCCGGCGTTGTTGATCAGGATGTCGATGTCCGCCCATTCGGTGGGCAGACCTTCCATGGCCGCGTTGACCTTTTTGCGGTCGCGGACATCGAGTTCGATGGTGTGGCAGTCGGCGCCGTGACCGGTTTTGAGGGCGGCGGCCAGCTCTTCGAGTTTTTCGAGACGGCGCGCGGCCAGGATGAGACGGCAGCCTTCGCGGGCGAACGAGTGGGCGCAGGCTTCACCGATGCCGGCGCTGGCTCCGGTGATCAGAACGATTTTATCCTTCAGCATATCGGCTCCCGGGGTTGGAATGATCATTTGGCAACATTACAACCGGGGGGCGTTCAGATCAATCTCCGGGCTCGCAAATTCGCCATCCGGACGGGGTGTTCATAGAATGGGTAGATGTGAAACGGCGAAAAAAATGTTTTTAAGGGAGGCACTTCATGACCATAAAAATCACGCTGCAGGACAACGGTCCCATCTCGCTGAACGCGGAGGGGGAGGACTTTCCCATCTTGAGAACCGCCGAGGGCGAGGACATCAAACTCGATAAGGCGGTTTTTCTGTGCCGCTGCGGAGTCTCGCAAAACAAGCCCTTCTGTGACTGGGCCCACGCCGGAGCCGGGTACAGCGACGAGAACAAGTGCGCCAACGACAAACTCCAGAATTATGAAACGCCCGAAATCACCGTCCATTTCAACCGGTCGATCTGTTCGGGGGCGGCCGAATGCGTGCGAAATCTGCCCGCCGTGTTCAAGAATGCCAGCGAGGACTGGATTCATCCCGCCGAAGCTTCCGTCGCCGAGGTCATCGAAACGGTGCGTAAGTGTCCTTCCGGAGCACTGACTTTTACGGTGGATGGGAAGACAGAGGTTAACCAGGGAGGGGAGCTGTCGATCCGTATCGTCAAGAACGGACCTTACGAAATC
>JAUVII010000166.1 GCA_030592845.1 Candidatus Krumholzibacteriia bacterium
ATTCAGGGTGGAGAGATCTGCCCCTGGAACAGGAAGCGGAACTGGAGCCTGACGAGGGTTCATACGGGTTGGATATCGAGGACGTCGAAGAGGCTATTGCTGAACCTTTGGTCGAACCTGCCCCGGCCCGGGAAACGTCACGGGTTTTCTGGATCGGTGCCCTGATCGCGGTGGCGGTTATCGTGGCGATCTCCGCGTACTATTACAAGTATGTGCGCGTACCCCCGGAAGGCCATTTTCCGCAGATTGAGATTGCCGCTGAAACCGGATCCCCTGGCAGCGGAAGTGAAGATCAGGTGGTGGACGAGACGGGATCCGTAGAGATGGATACTCCCACGGCCGCGATCGATTCGGCGGCCGTGGCTGCGGAATTTGTTGGCGATTCCCTGGCCGTTTCCGGGGCCGATGATCAGGACGAACCTGAACAGGGTGAGGGTGAAATTCCCGCCCTGGATCCGCCCCGTCAGGAAGTGGCGGTAACGCTCCCCACCGGTTTCGATATGGCGCCCTACCTGGAGACAGTGGGGGCGAAGGGTTGGGCCCTTCACGTGTATTCGCTTCCCGACAGCTCCGCTATCACCAGAGAGGTCAAGGAATTGGAACGCCGCGGTTTCCGGAGCGAGGTCAAGATTTTCGACCTGGGCGAGAAGGGACGCTGGTTCCGGGTCTATCTGGGCAGTTTCGCTTCCCGGACCGAAGCCAAACGGGCCATGCCCGCCCTCCTGGAAAAGTTGGGGGAAGACTGGGCCAAACCTGAACGATTTGAGATTTCCGCGCCGGAATAGGCTGCCCGCAGTTCGAGGGCCGACCTGACAGCCGGTACAGATACAGACAGCTTTGATCGCACCAGATTGCAGCGGAAAGGTTTTTCGTGAAATTAAAATCCATTGAGATGCAGGGATTCAAATCCTTCGTCGACCGCACCCGGTTGGATTTCGACGAAGGGATCACGGCCATTCTGGGACCCAACGGATGTGGCAAGTCCAACGTGGTCGACGCCGTGCGCTGGGTCCTTGGTGAACAGTCCGCCAAGCAGCTGCGCGGTGGCAAAATGGACGACATCATTTTCAAGGGCACCACCAAACGTCGTCCCGTGGGTATGGCCGAAGTTACATTGATCTTTGAAAACGAGGACCGTGGTCTGCCCATCGATTTCAATGAAGTCGCCATCAAGCGCAAGGTCACCCGTGACGGGGGCAGTGATTATTTCCTGAACGGGTCGCTTTGCCGGCTCAAGGATCTGCGCGACCTTTTTTATGACAGCGGGGTGAACAACACTTCCTATTCGATCATCGAGGAGTCGATGATCAAGCTGATTCTCAACGAAAACAACACCGAACTGCGGCGCCTCCTGGAGGAAGGGTCGGGCATCACCAAGTACAAGGCCCGGCGCAAGGAAACCCAGCGCAAGCTCGACCGCACCCACAACGATCTGTTGCGGCTGTACGATATCATCGATGAGATCGGGCGCGAAGTCCGCTCGCTGCAGCGCCAGGTGGGCAAGGCCCGGCGTCATCAGAAGCTGTTCAAGGAAATCCGCAGCCTAGACCTGCTGATCGCCGCCCGCCGCCGTGGCGCACTGGATCACCAGGAAGCCGAGGCCCGCGAAAGCCTGGAGAATTTCCGGACACAGGCCGAAGCCGGCGTGGGCGAACTTTCCGAACTGCAGGCCAGGATCGAAACCGCCCGTCCGACCATCGATGAACGGGAAGCGGAACGCCGTCAACTGGAGGAGGCCCTGCAGGCCTTCGAGGAAGAGCTTCAGGAAACAGAACGCCAGGTTCTGGTGATGGAGCATCGCATTCAGGAGCATCAGCGACGCATCGAGGAAAACTCGCTGAATATCCAGGAGGCCGAGGTCCGTCAGAAGGAGATCGAGGGGCAGATCGGCCGCTTGACCGAACACCTGACCACCATCGGCGAGGAACTGGAATCCTCGGGCCGGCTTCTGGCTGAGAAATCGGAATCGCTGCAGATCATGGAGGGAAACCTGGCGGGTGACCGCGAGGCCCTGGACGATGCCACCCGGAGGAATCTGGAATACATCGAGAGCGATGCCACCCAGCGCAGCCATTTGAGGGAACTTCAGGTCAAACAGGAAAACCGCTCCGAGCGTATGGGCGTGCTGGCGGCCGACCGGGAAAGAATCCTCAACGAAGGCGGCGAAGCGGAACAGAAACTGGCCGCCCTGGCAACCACGCGCAAGGAGGATGTAGCCCGCAGGTCCGTGCTGCTGGAGGAACTCGCGGCCTGGGAGCGGGATGAGACGCGCCTGGAGGTTGACGCCGGAGATCTGCAGGAAAAGGTGGCTGCCCTGGGCGCCCGCCGGGAAGCCGCCAAGTCGACCTGCGAGTTGCTGGAAAAGCTGCACAACGAATATGAAGGCTATGGCCAGGGCCCCAGGGAAATCCTCAAGCGTCACGGGAGCGAAGACCGGGTGACCGGCGGGCTCGCGGATCTGCTGCAGGTGCCGGCTGAAGACACGGCCGCCCTGGAAATCCTGCTGGCCGAAACACTCGACGCCGTTGTGGTGGACGGTCCCGCCACGGCGGTCGAACTGGTGCATGAACTGCGGAAAGAGGAGATCGGGCAGGCGAACTTTCTTTGCGGCGAGGGATTTGCCGCCGGTGATCCCGACAGTTTGCCCGACTTGCCGGGCGGCCGCCCGGCCCACGAAGTCATTACCGGACCGGGAACCGAAATTCCCGCGCTGAAATACCTTCTGGCCAGGACGGCCATCCATGACACGGATGAAGCTGCGGTCGCGGCCGCGTCGGGCTACCGGGGACCGGGAGTAGTTTACTGTGTCAGCCGCGACGGTTTGCTGGTCAGCAGCGACGGCGTTGTGCGTGGGGGGCGGGGGGAGTCGGCGGACAGCGGCCTGATCGGGCGAACGGAAAAACTGGCGGAGATATCCGCGGAGATCAAGCGGCTGGACAAGGATGTTGCCAAAGCCCAGGACAAGGTGGCGGCCAACCGCTCGCAACGGGAAGACCTTCGCGAAGGTCTGATCAACGGTCGCGGCCGCCTGTCGAAATTGGACGACGAGATGGGGCAGTTGCAGGTGGAGATCGCCCAGGTGGAACACCGCCGCGATACCGCCGGCCTGCGCGTGCTGGAAATGGAAACCGAATCCGTGCGGCTGGCGGAAGAGGTGGCCGGTTTTGCCGAAGAAGAGCGGAACATGACCGGTATCCTGGCGGAAAGCGGCAAGCAGCGCGAGAACAGCACCACGCATCGAGGAGAACTGCGGAGCCGTGTGGAGTCGGTTGAAATGGCCCGGGACGAAGCCCGGGGCGAGGTGGAAGAGCTTCGTCTGACCCACCAGCGGCGGGAAAGCCAGCAGCGCGAAACCGAAACCGCCCTGGTTCATCTGCGTGAAAATGTCGCCGAGCAATTTGCCCGCCGTGAACGCATGGCCCAGGAGATCGAAGTGGGACGCGGATCCATGGAGGCCCTGGCCGAGGAACTCGAAACCAAAAAGGCCGTCCTGGGCAAGGCCATCGACGAACGGTCCCGGCGCCGCCAGGTCGTGCGGGCTGCCGCCGAAGGCATCCAGACGTTGCACGAGGAAACGGCGGCCTGGCACGAGCGGGTCCAGTTCATCGAAAAGCAGCGGGGTGGGTTCCGGGATCAGGCCCACGAGATGGAGACCCTGCTGGCCACCCTCGACATCAAGCGCAACAACCTTGAAGAACGGGTGGAGGAGCAGTACCAGGGCAGCTTCCAGGATCTGGTGGCAACCCTCAGCGAAGAAGACCTGCCGGGTGAACTCGAAAGGGACGGCGAGGTCTTCCAGTTGGATCAGGCCGAGGGTCTGCTGGTGGTCAAGCGGGGGAAAATCGGTTCGCTGGGACCGATCAACCATCTTGCCCTCGAGGAATTCGAGACCAAGAAAGAGCGCCTGGATTTCCTGGAAAAACAACGGGACGATGTGGAAAAAGCCCGTGATGACCTGGTCAAGGCGATCAACGAAATCAACCGCACCGCCAAGAGCAGGTTCGTCGAAACCTTCGAGGAGGTACGGCGCAACTACATCGCGGTCTTCCAGACACTGTTCAAGGGAGGCAAGGCGGACCTCCAGTTGATCAAGACCGATGACCCGTTGGAGAGCAACATTCACATCAGGGCCCAGCCCACGGGCAAGGTTATCGACACCGTGTCCCTTTTGTCCGGCGGCGAGAGGTGCCTGACGGCGCTTTCGCTGTTGTTTGCGGTCTATCTGGTCAAACCTTCGCCCTTCTGCATGCTGGACGAAGCCGATGCCCCGTTGGACGACGTGAACATCGGACGTTTCGTGAATATGCTGCAGGAGTTCAGCCGCAATACCCAGTTCCTGGTCATCACCCACAACAAGCTGACCATGGAGACGGCCAACCATCTTTATGGTGTGACCATGATGGAGCCGGGCTGCAGCAGCATCGTGTCGGTCAGTTTCCACGACGTCGCTGCCACGCAGAGCGATCAGGAACTTGGTCGCGCCATCGCCGACCGGCGCAAGAACGTGGACAAGGTGGAAGTGAACCGGTCGCTTGAATTCGAAGAGGAAACCGGAATAGAGGACCCGGCCGGGACCATGGAGGCCAGCGAGTGATCAAGGGCGCTTTCAACAGGTTTCGGGCGGGACTGCGCAAGACCCGCGAAGGCATGGTCGGTGGTCTTCAGTCCATGTTCGGACGCAGGATCAAGCTTGATCCCGATACCCTCGATCAGATCGAGGAATTGCTGATCAGCGCGGACATGGGAGTCAATTCCGCCGTGGCCATTACCCGCAATATCGAGAAGCGTCTGAAGGAGGAAGGTGGCCAGGCCGATCTGGAAAGCGTGCTGGAAGTCATCCGCTCCGACGTGAAACAGATTCTGGAAACCGCCGTGCCCCGGATCAAACCATTGTCGTGGGATGTGGAGACCGGAACGAAAAAGAAGAAGAAAAAGTCGAAGGACAAGGGGTCGAAATCCGAACCGGTCACTGAAACATCTCCCGGAGATGATGTTTCTCCCCACGTCATTTTCGTGGTCGGGGTCAACGGGACCGGCAAGACCACCAGCATCGCCAAGCTGGCTCACCTTCTGAAAGGGGAGGGCCGGAGTGTGCTGCTGGCCGCCGGAGATACCTTCCGGGCCGCGGCAGTGGAGCAGTTGGAGATTTGGGCCGACAGGGTGGGGGTGGAGTGTGTGCGCCAAGGTGCGGGCGCCGATCCCGCGGCCGTCGTATTCGACGCCCTCAGCGCGGCCAAAGCCCGGGGATTCGATACGGTGATCGTCGACACCGCCGGGCGATTGCACACCAAGACGAATCTCATGGATGAACTGGGGAAAGTGGCCCGGGTCATCCGCAAGAAAACCGGCCGGGACCCGGAAACCCTGTTGGTGGTGGACGGAAACACCGGTCAGAACGGCCTTGCCCAAGCCCGTGCTTTTGCCGAGACGATTCCGGTGGAGGGATTGATTCTGACCAAACTGGACGGCACGTCAAAAGGCGGCATCGTCGTGGCCATTGCCGAAACCCTGGGACTGCCCGTGCGCTATGTGGGCATGGGTGAGCAGTTGGAAGACCTGGCGGTCTTCGACGCGGACCAGTTCGTGGACGCTCTTTTCGCCGACTGGTCCGATGAGGGCGCTGAATCCGAGGCTTCGGACTGATTGCCGATGCAGGACGGGAGCATTCTTGGCTTATCCATCACGCAGGAGGCGGGGCCGTAAAGGCAAGGTGGTCGACAGGGTGGAAGCCCTGCTTGACCGAGTCAAGGGCAAAGGCGGGGAGAAATCCCGGGCTGACCGCACCTCATCTTCCCGCTACCTGGGTTTCCGGACCCTCGACCTGCTGCGTCACCGCGAAACCTTCGAACGGCTTGTATCCCTCGATTTCGATTACCTGATTTCCCAGCATTTTGCCGCTTCGGTCAGTGCCTTGTCCGACCTTTTACCCCAGTCGGTCCTGGGCCGCGCCCAAAACGGGCACGGGTGGTTCACCGACGAGTACGGCACTTCCCTGCGCTTCCCCGACGCCACATTCGACCGGGTCCTGAGTGTCCTGGAGTCGTCCGACGGGAATCTCCAGGGCAACCTGGTCAGGGAACGCCGCGGCCGACGGCTGGTCCGTTTCGGGGAGTGGCTTTTCGCCAACCTGGACAAGCCCGAGTTGGAACTGGTCGTGGACGGCGCTCCGTTGTTCGGGATCGATTTCCTGGCGGACCGCAAAGTGGAGACCCGGGCTTTTGTGACGGGCCTGGTCCTGGCCGGATTCATGGATGACTGGTCGAGCCGGGAAACCGCAATGCTGGAGCACCGGCGCACCTTTGCCGGGATGCCTTTTCATATCGGGGGCGGAGAGATTCTCATCGTCGACCGGGAAAAATTCGAAATGTGCGGGCTGGGGGATACCGGGAGCGTCCTGTTCGACAACCAGCAGTTGCGGACCCTGAGCGACATCGGTGTGATTTGCAACAACCGGCACGCGGATTACCGGTATCCCGAATACGACCAGGCCTTTTTCCGGCGGCGGCTCGGCGACGGCATCTGCGACGACCTGGCCCTGATCCACATCGGCGCCCAGCACGGTTACGACGCCATGCTCGGGGCCTTCGTCATGGACGCCATCGATACCTACGACAAGTTTCTTCTGCAAATGGCCTGGGGTGGATTCGATGTCCAGTTGGCCCGCCGTCTCCAGCGCCATTTCATGGACCTCGAGGAGCGGCCCCTGGTGGACGACCGGGAAATCTTCGACCTGATCCATTTCGCCGCCAAACGTAACGACCCCACCATCAATCTCAGCAGCTCGCACCGCCGTCTGATCCAGTTCGAGGCCACTTCGAAAGTGCCGACCCTGCTGAATCACTGGCGGTTCCTGCAGGGTGAAATCATTTATGACATAAAGCTGGGCTTCAGCCGGGTGCCCGCCCGCCAGTTCTATGAAGTTGCCCAGCGGCGTTTGGCATCGGTGGGGCTGCCGGTATTGGAGCCCCGATACTTCAAATGACAAGGAAGGTAAACGGACCATGGCCAAGGTACTGGGTATCGGCGGCGTGTTTTTCAAATCCGGGGATCCGGAAAAACTGGGAGCCTGGTACAAGCAGTGGCTCGACCTTCCCGTGGAACATCCCTACGGGGCCAGCCTGAAACACGGGGACCTACCAGCGAATTCCTACGGTGTCTGGTCTCCCTTCAAAAAGGACACGACCTACTTCGCGCCCTCGGACCAGGCTTTCATGATAAACCTGATCGTGGACGACTTGGACGGTTGCCTGGCCAGTGTTCGCCAAGGCGGTGCCGAAGTCATGGGCGACATCGAGGAATCCGAATTCGGGCGTTTCGGCTGGTTCCTGGATCCGGAGGGAAACAAGGTCGAACTGTGGCAGCCTCCGGCCTGAGACCGAGCTTGACGAAATCGCTTCAACCGTCTAGGTTTGTTACAGAAAACTCAATATCCTTCGGGTGATCTCCACCCG
>JAUVII010000014.1 GCA_030592845.1 Candidatus Krumholzibacteriia bacterium
AGTCCAACCGATGATGATCGTTGATCGGCAGATAGAGTCCTGCACTTGAGTGGGTCCGGCGTTTTACTCAAACGGAATCAAACCCCCACACCGCCAGGTCCAGGGCGCCTGGGACCACCACTCCATCCGGTCCGACGGTGCCGAGGATACTGGCCGGATCGGTGGGATCGATACCACCCCCATGCCCGGAACCCTGCAGATACCGGGAAAGCTGTTCCGGTTGGGTCATGACCCAGAGCCCGGTTGTCCGGGCGGTAACCACGGCCCCGCGACGGGCCAGGGAATCCGCCAGGGCCTGTCCGCCGGGAGGAACCAGGACATGGCGGGCCAGATCCCGTTCCCGGACTTCGTCCAGCAACGGCAGCACCAAACCGTGGGGTCCACTCCATTCACAGACATACTTGACGAAATCCGCGCCTTTGCCGCAGAAAGCCGCCGCCACAACCTGATCCCCCTGCCCCACGGCCACCAGACCGGTTGTTCCAGGCATACCGTATAATTGGGCGGCATCGCCCGGATTCCGGATGGTTCTGTAAGGATGACGGCCGTACAGCGAAGAAACCGCGTCAGCGTCTTTATCGGCGTAGGGACGGCAGGAGAATCCGGACGGAAAACCGTTGGCCGCGGCAACATTCTGCAAATCCACATGAAATTCCCATCCGGCGGGGCGAAAACCCCGTCCGGTATAGGTTTCCGGTTGATCCGTCCACAAAACCACCAAAGGGACATTGGCCGAGGACAGACTGGCGATCATTGCGGTCTGAAGATCGCGGCTCAAACCCCTGCCCCGACGATCGGGCCGGGTGACAACGCAGCCAATCCCGGCAACGGGAACCGCGCCGCAACTTGTTTGAAACTGTCGCACCAGGCAGGCCGCGCCGGCAACCACCTTATCATCCTCCAAAATTCCAAATACACCGGCCCGGTTGCCCTGACCCAGAATAAGAGGAAAATCCTCCCAGGAATGGGTTTGCGCACCCGCGGGGCGAATTTCCTGATCCACCAAGGTCAGGTAATCGTGGAATTGGGCCGGATCCAGGGGACCGATATTCATACTGCCTCCAGCTGGTTTGGTCTTCAATTCCGCACTTTATGCTGATTTGATCCCATTTTGCAAGTTGGATCGGGACTTACCAATAATCAAAAAAGGCTCAAGTTTGCAATATTATCGGCCGATGAAGCACAGGACAGGATCAATGGGCCTGTTCCAGGATGGAATCCCAGGCCCAAAAGTGGAGCGGAGATTCTCCACACCAAATACCGGGCAACCGGGACCCAAACAGTTTTCAAGGAGGAAAGCTCATGGGAATCCGCATCAACACCAACATCGCTTCCATCAACACCCAGCGTCACCTGCTGAACGCCACCACCGCGTTCGCCAAGTCCATGGAGAAACTCAGCTCGGGGCTGAGAATCACCAGGGCGGGCGATGACGCGGCCGGTCTGGCCATCAGCGAAAGCCTCAAGGCGGACATCCGTGCCTTGAACCAGGCCAGCCGCAACGCGTCCGACGGCATCAGTATGCTCCAGACGGCTGAAGGCTCCATGGACGAGGTTTCCAACATCCTGCAAAGGATGAAGGAACTCGCCCAGCAGTCTCTCAACGGCACTTTGGGTGACACCGAGCGCGGTTACCTGAACGCGGAGTACACCGCCTTGATCGAGGAAATGGATCGTATCGCCGCCACCACGGACTTCAACGGAGTCAAGATGCTGGACGGCAGCGGGGGAATTGTCGGGATCCAGGTCGGCATCACCAACCTTCCCCAGGACCGGATCGCCGTCGATTTGAGCCAGTCCCAAACCGCGACTGATCTCGGAATCGTCAACACCATCGGAACCGTGGCCGATGCACAGCTGGCCATGGGTGAGATCGACGTCGCCATCCAGAATGTCGTGGCCGCGCGCGGCGCCTGGGGCGCGGTCCAGAACCGTCTGGAATCGACCATCAGGAATATCAGCATGACGGCGGAAAACCTTTCGGCCGCCAACAGTCGGATCCGCGACGTGGATGTCGCCTACGAGACATCCAGGATGACGTCCTACCAGATCCTGCAACAGGCCGGAATTTCGATGCTGTCCCAAGCCAATCTGGTTCCCGGATTGGCGTTGAGTCTGCTGGTCAGTTGACGGCGGAAAACCATGCCCCCACCCCGGGCCGTGCCCTGAAGGCGCGGCCCGAGGGCGGGGAAAACAAGACCGGCGCGTCGGCCGGTTTGAACGGAAAGAATCGTTCTGCTGATTGGGAGAAAAGGATTTTTCCCGAGCGGGAGTAAAAATCATGAACACTATTGGAAACAATCAAGGCGTTCAGACAATCGGACCACAGGTAAAGTCCCTGGAAACTAAGGACCCGTTGAAACCCGCGGTTGGCCAGCCATCAGATCCGGAAACGGATTCACCGGCCAAGGACTCCCTGACCGGAGCGGGGGTTCAGCCTGTCTCTGTCCAGCCCAAAGGCGGACAGCAGTACCTTGACCCCGAGCAGATGTCCGAGTTCGTGACCAAGGTTGCCGAAGCCATTCGCAAGGCATCCGTGGAACCCCATGTAGTGGGATTCAAGCCGGACCCCGACAGCAGGGGCTATCTCATCGAGATCCGGAAAGCCGACGGAACGCTGGTGACCAGCTTCACACCGGAAAAAGTCCTCAATCTGCATGGGAATCCTGACGATCTTTCAGGTATGGTCATCGACCTCAAAACCTGATTCCAGACGCACTCCGCGTCTGTGAAGAGGGTGGGACGGAACCCTTGGAGTTTAACATGACCTCGGTCTCATTTACCGGTTTGGCCACCGGATTGGATACAGCCAGCATAGTGGCCCAGTTGCTTGAAATCAGACGGCGTCCGGTTTACCGCCTGGAAAACCGCCGGGAAGATTTCCAGAATCAACTGGCGGCCCTTTCCTCCCTGAAAACAAAATTATTGGCCTTGCAGGAAGCCGCCGCGCGCCTTGACACCCCCGGGGAGTTCAATGCCCTGCGCGCAACCTCAAGCCATGACAATATATTGACCGCCATCGCCGGACAGGGAGCCGCGGCGGGCAGATATGATATTACAGTTGAAGCACTGGCCACCGCGCGAAAAGACATTTCCCAGGGCTACGCTTCGCCTGACGACATCATTGGTCAGGGAACCGTCTGGTTTACCGTGGGAGGCGTCACCACTCCGATGACCCTGGCCGCGGGCACGACCCTGGCCGAGTTCAAGGACATGGTCAACAACAGCATCGATGGAGTGAGCGCGTCCCTGATCAACGATGGGTCAGGCGGGAATTCCCATTACCTGGTTTTGAGAAGTGACACCGAAGGGATGGCCGGCGATTTCACGGTGCACACCAACGGGCTGACCGGCGGACAAAATCCCGTTTTCACCAATACACAGGCAGCCGCGGACGCCCGGCTGATCGTCGACGGCCTGGCCGTGACCGCGGGCAGCAACCATCCCAGCGATGTCATCAGCGGCCTTACCCTGAACCTTCTTCAGGCGGAGCCGGGAACCACCATCAGTTTGCAAATCGATCTGGACGGCACCGAAGTCGAAGAATCCATCAAAGCCATGGTGGACGCCTACAACGACCTCTTCGCCTTCATCCAGGAACAATCGGCACCCGGAGGCGACCTTCACGGTCACCCCACCCTGCGTTCGGTGGGCAACCGTTTGGAAAATATTTTCCACTCCTCCCTGTCCGGATCATCAGGACCCATGTCCATGCTGTGGGAAGTGGGCATCAAAACCGGTGAAAACCGCCAGCTTGTCTGGGACCCGGCGAAATTCCAGGAAGCCCTCCAGTCCGATTTCAGCGGGGTTCGAGATCTCTTCGTGGAAAGAGACGGCAACCTTGGCAAGAGCTACCTGATCTTCACGGCCATCGACGACATGACGGACAGCGTTTCGGGATTGTTCAAGATTTCGAACGACGCCCTCAACTCAAAAATTCGCACCACCGACAAGACGATCGAACGCTATGAACGGGGCCTTGAGTCGTACCGGTTGAATCTGGAGACCAGATTCCGGGCCATGGAGCGGATGGTGGCGCTACTGCAGGCCCAGGGCAGTTATCTCAGTGGCCTCAATTTTTAACGGCAAACCGGAACCGGCGGGAGACATCGAACTCATGGAAGGCCAGATGGGAGTGCAGCGTTATTTGGAGGCGGATATCCAGTCGATATCCCGTGAAAAACTCCTGGTACTCCTGTACGAAAAAATGGTCTCTGATCTAATGGAAGCCCGTCGGGCCATCCTGGCCGGTGACAGGATTCGCATGGCTGACCGCATCACGCACTCCCAGCAAATCATCGCGGAATTGCGCAGCGCCCTGGATCATTCCGTGGGTGGGGAGATTTCCGTTAATCTGGAAGCCCTGTACGATTTCCTGTTTCTGGAGCATTTGTGCATTCTGGTGGACCGGGAAGTCGTCAACATCGACAATTGCCTGGCGGTGCTGAAGCCCCTGCTGACCGCCTGGCGCCAAATTCCTGAAGGCACAGCGGACGAAGCAGGTCGTCCCCGTGTCGGACATTCGGTATCGGCCTGAAATGAAACTATTGGAAACAATCCAAACCGCCGGCGAACTGACGATGGAGTTGAACGCCCAATTGGAGTCCTCCGACCAGGAGACCTGGGAAGACATTCTGGGCAGGCGCGGCGAAGCCATGGACCAGTTGGAAATGGTACACAGAAATTCCTCGGAAAGTGAACGGGAGTCCTGCCGGGGGGCACTGAAACAACTCCATCGGGATGATAAATTGCTCCGTCAGAAATCGGACGATATCCTCGGAATGCTGACTCTGGAAATCAGGGAGCGGTTGGGAAGGTCATCATACGTGGGTCATACTGCGGGTGGGGACACTCTCCAGGCCTGTCTCGACCGGAAAGCCTGATTACCCCCCACTTTTTCCGTGGCCTTTCTTATGACCGTCCTGTTTGTTGCCGTCCTGAATTTTTTTACGGATCCCATCCAGATCTACTTTCGTGGATTCCGCCGCATTCAGGGTTGAACTCTTTATTTCTTCATAGATTTCGTGACGGTGTACCGGAATGGACCTTGGGGCATCGATGCCGATCTGGACCTGGTCACCGCGTATATCGACGATCATGATGGAGATATTGTCCCCGATCATGATCTTCTCATTGCGTTTTCGGCTGAGTATGAGCACGGGACCTCCCTGTCCTGTCTCCGGAACGCCACGCGGCGCTTACGGGGGGTTGGGCTAAACCCCGGCGGGCTCGGGCGTTTCCACCTCGGGTCGGACCTCAGACTGACCGCTTTCGGATGAGGAATCAAGCACTTCCTGAAAAAGGGCTTGCACCGCATCCTGGCCAACTACTGATACTATATCATTCTCCGCTGACTGGCCATCAACCGCAAGCCCAAATTTCAAGTAATTGATTTCCTGCTGAACACTCAAGTCAGGGTCATCCAGTACCAGTTGCATTCCTTTGCGGGAATCGACGTTAACCACTAACGGGGCCAACATGTTACCGGTAATCCTGGTTCCGCCCTGATGAATAGTGCTGATAATCATTACCGCCAGCCATTCACCTTCCTGCCCCTGCAGGAGCTCGTGCGTGGCCGGAGGCAGGGGTATATCGTAGCTGTCCGCGAAAAACGCAGGCTGGCTCACTGGAAAGCCAAAATCGCCCCTGTCCAGGGATTGGAACCACTTCATGGGGATTTCATCACCCAATTCGAGGATCAACCAGTTGTGGAGATCCGGCATTCCCACCAGCCCTTCGGGCATATGGATCATGTCCTCCTCGCGGTAGGCGAGTTCTCCGAAGCGAACGGTCTGGAACTTAGGCATTTCAGGCTCCTTGCTGGTCGGCGCCGTTCTGTCCGGCTCATCCGACGTGTTAACGCAGGTATTGCATCAAGTTGTTACCAAACAGTTTGCTGGTCACCAGCAAACTGGCCTGATAACTGGCTTGGGCCCTGCTCAGGTCTGCGGCCACACGGGCCACATCAACATCACGTTCCAAAGAAAGATTGGTGCGCAGCCGTCCATCCCGCTGACGCAGGATCCCTTCGGCCCAATCGAGATCATTCTGCCGGCCACCGTTTTTTACCAGCAACCCGGTCAAGGTCCGGCCCAGGGACATCAGTTCGCCAACGGCGCCATGGACAGCATCCTTGTCTCCGGCAATCAGTGCCGTTTGGAGGTCTTCCATGATCCCGAACATCCTGGAGGGGGTTCCTTCACCGCTTATTCCCAAAGCCGTGGCCGTGCCGGAAGCATCACCATCCCTGATGGTGAAGGCGGCGGAACTCGGTCCAACCACCTGCAGATACCCATCCAGAAGGGTCAATTCCATGCCGGGCATGACCGTGGCAAACTGGTCCTGTAGATCGCCCAGGGTTACCGCCGCCCCCAGGTTGAGGTTGGTGACTCCCCCTTCCCACAGGATATCAATTGACCCCAGGGGCAGTTTCCCGGTCAAAGCGGAAATATCACTCAGCAGCGTATCGGAGTCCGGGGCGCTCCGGATATCGGATCCCCTCAGGGTTCCGCCGTCCGTGGAGGTATTGATGCCCAGGGACCCGGCCGTGGTTCCACCGGAGACTTCCCCAACCTTCAGGGGTCCGGTTCCGTTGATGACAAGACCATTTCCGTCGGGCCCGATATCCACCGTGACAGTGCCCTTGGTGCCTGCCTCGATGCGGCTCATCACGTCGCCGATCGTCACCGCGCCCGTCAGGTCGATCTCGTGTACCAACCCCGATCCGACCGTTATGGAGATCGAGCCGGTGTTCCAGCCTTCCCCCAGGTTCAGGTCCGCCAAAAGGGTTGAATCCAGAAGATCCGGCCCCAGATTGACAGTCCCCGGCAGGCTGGAAGACTGGCTCCCCATGAAGATGTCGCCGGCAATATTCAGGATCATTGTGGAATTCGGACCAGTTCGCCCGGTGATGTCCCCGCCATCCCCCACATAGGTGACCGACCCACCGTTGAAAATGAATGGAGCATCTTGAGTGCGCTGTCCGGCAAAAATGTAATGGCCTTCGATGGAGGTGTTCAGCAACTCCATCATCCTCCCCACCAGGTTTTTCACTTCCTCGGCGGAGTTGGTCATGGTTTCGCTGTTGGCCAGGGACGAGGATTCCCTCAGGGCGATGACGCGCACATCGGCGAGAATTTCACTCAGATCCTGCAGAGCTATATCCGTCCCGTCAACCAGGGTCCGGCTGCGGCTGACATTGGTCAGATAACTTTCATTCCGGGTAATGAGGGCGTTCAGCCGCTGCATGATGCCGACGGCCCGGGGATCATCGGCATAGGAATTCACTCGCTGCATACTGCCGGCCATCCGCTGCTGCTCCAGCAGGGAGGCAAGGCTGCGATTGAGATCACCCACCATGATCGCCGAAAGATAGCTGTCGGTAATGCGAATGGTCATGTCACGTCCTGCCCTTTACACGATTGCCAGGAGAGTGTCGTACATCTCCTGCACGGTGGCGATCACCTTGGCTGCGGCGTTATAACTGTTTTGGAAGCGGACCAGATTGGCGCCTTCTTCATCCAGGCTCACTCCGCTGACGCTGGCCATCCGGGCCGAAAGCGAAGCCACCACGCTCAGTTGATTTTCCACCATGAACCCGAAACTGTTGAGTTTGCCGGCCACGTCGGTAACAACCGACCGGTAGGATTCGTTGATGGATTTCCGCGCCGGCCCGACCAGGCTGCTTCGGCCAAGGTCGGCAATGGCCAGGGCGATTTCGTTGTCGGCGGCCGCACCTGTCGTGCCGGTGGCCACCAGACTTTCATTGTTCAGGAGGGACTCGTTGACTCCGATGGTGCTCATGCTGTCGCCGGTGAAAAACATCACGCCGCGCCCACCGGACGTCAGGCCCTGGGTGTGCAGATTGTTCACTTCGGTAATCAGCTGCCGCGCCACGGCGTCCAACTGTTCACGGACCGCGGTGACATGAACGTCCCGCGCAGTCAGAAGCCCTTGCAGCTTGCCGGGCGA
The DNA here is from genome assembly GCA_030592845.1 of Candidatus Krumholzibacteriia bacterium. Classification (GTDB taxonomy): domain Bacteria; phylum Krumholzibacteriota; class Krumholzibacteriia; order LZORAL124-64-63; family LZORAL124-64-63; genus JAGLCY01. Next base: position 7,972 of record JAUVII010000014.1, read on the forward strand.
GAGGTTGACGTCCTGCTGGTTCCCGGCCGTCACCACGGCAAAGGTGTAGCCGTCGCCATCGGGACGGTAGATACCTTCAAAAAGGGTGACCCTGTCCCGCGCGACCATCGTGCGCCCGGCCAGGATGATGTCCTTGGAGCCGTCCTCGCGCTCCAGAACCGATACCTCGGCGAGTTCCGCCAACTGACTGATGCGAAGATCCCTCTGGTCCCGCAGATCGTTGGCCGGATGCCCGTTGGATTCGGCTGCCATGACCTGTCTGTTCAATTCGCCGATATCCCGGAGAAGACGGTTGAGGTTAGCGGTTTCGGCCTGGATGTTCTTTTCCAGATCCGTTTCCAGCCCCCGCAGGGCTTCTTCGATGGCCCGAAAGTCCGCCACCAGCGTCTCGGCTTTTGAGACCACGTTGAGTTTCAGGCTGTCGTTGACCGGAGGTTGCGCCAGATCGTTCCAGGCGGAAAAGAAATTGTTGAGGGCATCGCCAAGATGGTCGTTGTCTATGGAACCCAGAATCCCCTCGATGTCGTAAAGCGCGGTGTCGACCGCGGCGTAGGAGTGAAGCCGGGAAGTCTGCACTCTCATGTTGTTGAGGAGGAATTCATCCTGAATGCGGCGAATCCCCAGGACTTCGACCCCGCGACCGATGGAGCCGTATCCCAGAATTTCCGCCCGCCGCGTTCCGAAAATGACATCCTGCCGGTTGAAACCGGGAGTGTTGGCATTTGCGATGTTGTGCCCACTGGTGGCAAGACCCGCCTGGGCGGCCAGAAGAGCCGAAAGGCTGTTGTCCATGATGGCGTTCAGTCCGGACATTGGTCGTCCTCTCAGGCTTGCCGCACGAGCACCCCACCGGGGCCGCTGCGTGTGTTTTGGGCATCGCCGTCGTAACAGCCGGCCGGGTTGTCCAGCACGGCGTCCTTGAATATTTCCGCTTCTTCGTGAACCAGGTCCAGGCAGAATTCCGCCAACAACCGGTTCAATTCATTTTGCCGGGCAAGTTTGGCGGCGGTCCGACGGACACCGCCCAGGGCACTGGCCACGGTACGCTTGGTTTCGGGTTCCGTGTAGTCCAGGAGGTCTTCCACTCCGTGGGGAGGAATGCTCAGGTCCATGCGTTTTGCCAGCTCTCCGACGTACCTTTCCCGGGATATCCGGGCCTCGTTGGCCAAAGGCAGGTAGCGGGCCCATTCCCTGGCGTTGGCCTCCAGGCGGTCCACATCTTGCCGTTGCATGTAAGAATTCTGACGCCAGGCCAACCTTAAAAGGCGGCGATACTGGTGACTTTCTTTGTCCAGAATGCTCCCCAAACGGCGGCAATCTTCATTTTCGAGCCTGGTGTTGTCCTTTGGCATTTCCGAATGTCCTCCGTGAAACTGTCCCAATTGACGGGTTCTATGGGCCTGATGACGCCAGATGCGTGCCACCACCCAGGTTTTTGTACCTATCCAGAACACTTTTTACATAGCGCCGTGTTTCAGGGTAATCGGGTACGCGGCCTCCCAGGCGTTTAACGGTTCCCGGTCCGGCGTTGTAGGCAGCCAGGGCCACATCCAGCTTGCCCGCGAATTTCTCCAGCATATCGGCCAGATACCGCGCCCCGCCTTCGAGGTTCTGGGCCGCGTCCGTCCGGTTGGCGACCCCCAGCTCCCGGGCGGTGTCGGGCATCAATTGCATCAGGCCCAGGGCCCCCTTGGGAGAACGGGCTTCAGGATCGCCGCCCGATTCTTCCATGACCACCGACAGGATGAGGGCGGGGTCCAGACCGGAACGCCGCGCGGCTGTTTCAATTTCAGAGCTGAACCGGCTCAACGTGTCCGTGACAGCCGTTCCCTGGTTGGCCGCCAAAATGGCCAGCCGTTTGTGAGCCACGGTTTCAGGGGCAGAAAGCTCCATGGCCCTGTAACGCTCCAGGGCCGAGGGTGCAGGGGGGCCGAAAGAAGGTCTTGCAGGAGGGCTTTCCACGTTATCCTGATCCGAATCCCGGGAAAGCTGCCGCACGATCATGTCGGCAATGCCCATCCCGCCATGTCCGTCGGCCATGGCCCGGGCGATTTCCGCATCGTGCATCTGCTGGTAGAATTTGGTTGCGCCCCCGCCGTTGAAAAGATCGTTGACCGGAACCGTCTGCCGCATGGCTTTCAGCAGGGTATTCAGAAAGACACCTTCGAATTCCCGCGCGGATTCTTCCAGACGCACCTGCTCCGTGTGGTCACCAGCTACGGTGACCAGTGGGTTCAGCAGCGTCTGTCCCGGGATTTCCATCTGCGGTTCCTGGTCCCTTCTACATCAGAATGAGTTCGGCCTGCAGCGATCCGGCCCTTTTCAGGGCTTCCAGAATGGCGATGATATCCCTGGGGCTCGCCCCGATATCATTCAGGACACCTACGACATCCGCCACAGTGCTGGTATCGGGTACACGCAGGACCCGGGCATCGCGGTCTTCCACATCCGTGTTGATATCCGGCACCACGACAGTATCTCCCCGCCGGCTGAAGGAACTGGGCTGGGAAACGTCGTAATAGGTGCTGACGACAACCTTCAGGTTCCCATGAGCCACCGCGGCTTCCTTGAGCTTGACGTTTTTCCCAACGATGATGGTGCCAGTACGCTCATTGACAACCACCCTGGCGACGGCATCGCTGCGGGCGGTGAGTTCGCTCATCCGCGCGATGAATCCCACGGGATTCGTATTTTCTTCCACCGGGATGGTCACCAGAATACGCTGGGAATCCTTGGCCTGGGCCGTTCCCTGTCCATACAGGGCGTTGATGGACGTAGCGACTTCGGAGGCGGTAATGAAATCCGGATTGTGCAGCAGCCAGGCCACCTGCCCGCCACGCATGAAGCTCCCGTTCAGCTTGACCTTTACCGACCCGCCGTTGGTGACGAGACCGGCCTGGGTGTGGTTTTTCCGGTAGCTGTTTCCGGCCCCTGACTTCACATTGAATCCACCGATGGAAACACTTCCCTGGGCCAGGACGCACAGGGTACCGTCGGCAGCCCGTAACGGTGTCATGACCAGATGCCCGCCTTCAAGGCTGGTCGCATCGTTCAGGGAACTGACCTTGACGTCAATTTTGCCGCCCACATTGAGATTGGGATCCAGGGTGCCGGTCACGATAACGGCAGCCACGTTTTTTGCCTTCAGGTCCCGGGGGCTGATGGTCACATCCAGTTTTTCCAGCAGGGTGGCGATGGAATTTGCCGTGTTTTCCACGGAATATCCGTCACCCGTTCCATTGAGTCCCACAACCAGGCCATAACCGACCAGGGGTTCCTCAGTGGTGCCCTCCAGGTAGGCCAGGTCCTTGATACGGGAATTGTCCTGGGCCATGACGGGATTGGCGTGCCAGCTGAAGGCAACCACACAAACCAGAACCGCGTAGCCCGTCCATTTCGACCGCGAATTTCCGAACATCCTGTTCCTCCTAGAACAACCAGTTGAGTACACGGGTCACTACCCCCGGCTTGGAAGTGTCGTTGATGATGCCCGAGCCGTTGTAGGCGATCTGGGCGTCCGAGATGTAGGTGCTGAGAATGGTATTGTCGGCCCCGATGTCCCGCGCGCGGCAAATTCCGGTGATTTCAATCAGCTGTTTTTCACCGTTGATGTTGACCATACGGGTCCCTTCCAGCCGCAAATCCCCGTTGGCAAGAATTTCGACGATACGCGCCGACATTTCCGTCCGCAGGCTGCCGCTGCGCTGGGTGTTCCCATCCCCGAGATACTCGTTTTCAACGGTCATGTCCCAGGGTTTGATGAAATGCAGCCACCCGAGGGCCGGCCCGCCCCTGGTTTCACTCTTGTTGTTCGCCTTGGTCTTGCTGGCGGCATTGGCCGTCGCGCGTTCCGTAATGATGATGGTGATCAGATCACCCTCTTTCCGGGCCTTGATGTTGGACACCAGGGATTCCCCGGTATCGAAATCCACCAGGGGAGTCTTTGCCTCGACGATCTCCACGGCAAAAAGGGTCACCATAAGACACCCCAGGACTAACGGCAGGGCCGTTTTCCCCACGGGAATACTTTGCAAAGCGTTCATCGGATTCATTTCAATTTCTCCATTCAACGATTCCGGGACCCGCAACACGGGCGTTGACCAGCCGTCCGGTAACTTCACTGCGGACGGGTATGGTTTGACCAAGGCAGCCGCTCTGCCGGGCGATTGCCCGGACCGTGACCGCCACCTGTCCCCTGCTTATCTGCAACTCGACCCGATCACCGGCCACTACGATGGGCGTGATCTTCAAATCCGCTTCCCGGAGGAAGGCTCCGGCCTTCAGCTTCCTGGTGCTGCTGGCCCCATGCGTACTGGCCCGGGTTATGGAAAGACCGCGTTTCTGGTCGGCCAGGTCGCGCCATTCCCAGTCGAACATGTTTTCTTCCAAAGGCCGGTCCCGGGGTATATCCGAGATGGCACGGCCCACTTCTCCGAACTGGTGCAAGGTAACCGTCACCGGGAAACTCTCTTCCCTGTTCTGGTCCACCACGGTGACACGAACGAGGTTGCGGCCCGGAGCCAGTAATTCTTTTCTTTCGCACTCGATTTTCCAGTTTCCCGCGGCCGCCAGCCTCACTGGCGGCAGGTCCAGTTCGAACCAGGAATCCGGGGCCCCGGGATAGGCCGGGGGTACAAATAGCTGGATTTGCCTGGTCACTTCCCGATGGAGGTTTTCGGGTGTCACTTCGGTGCCCGAGAACACCAGGTGGCACCGTTCGCTCCCGGCGAACCGCACCCCACCGGCCAGCCCCGCGGTGACCAGACGGCGGAGAATGTCCCTTCTCGAAACCGTCACGACTCCGTTGGGTTTCAGTCCGGCCCGGATGACCAGGTCCTGCACATTGGCGGGAACCGGCCCCCTGCTCAGATCACCCAGTGTTGCCACATCGTGGTCCAGGACAAGCGTGTCGGGCAGCGTCAGGTTCCAGTTGCCGGCCGCGCACACCGATCCGGCGGATGCCATCAGGATCAGGGTCAAGGCCAGGCATTTAAGTTTACGGTCCATCATCTACCTTTTGAGGCGGTTTACGGTCTGCAGCATCTCGTCGGCCATGGTGATGGTCTTCGAGTTCAATTCGTACGCCCGCTGGGCGGAAATCATGCTGACCAGTTCATCCACCGTTTCCACGTTGCTCATTTCCAGGAATCCGGAAGCGGTTTCCCCCATGCCGTTTATTCCCGGGGTATCCAGGATGGGACGTCCACTGGCGGGAGTTTCCACAAACAGGTTCCCACCGCGCGCCATCAGGCCGGCTGCGTTGGGAAAGCGGGCGAGCTCCAGCTGCCCGATCTCCTGGACATTGGCGTCGTCACCCTGGACCATCACGCTGATGATCCCGTCCCGGGCAACGGAAAGTTCAAGTGCATCCTCGGGAATTTGAACGGCCGGTTCGAGACGGTAGCCGGATGAGGTAACGATGTTGCGGTCGGCATCCATCTTGAAGGTGCCGTCCCGCGTGTATTTGATGGTGTCGTCCGCCAGGCGCACCTGGAAGAATCCATCGCCTTCGATCATCAGGTCCAGGGGATTGCCGGTGGAAATCACGGTACCCTGGCTGAAGTTCTTGTTGGTGGCCACCAGCTTTACGCCGTGCCCGATCTCGATCCGGACGGGCAGGGCCCTGCCTTCGGCGTCCACCTGGCCGCCGGGCATCACCTTTTCATAGAGGAGATCCTGGAATTCGGTATGGCTCTTCTTGTAGCCGGTCGTATTTACGTTGGCCAGGTTGTTGGCGATGGTATCGATGTTCATCTGCTGGGCCTTCATTCCCGAGGCCGCGGTTCCCATTGCTCTGATCATTGGCTTTCACCTTCCGTGAAAAATCGACTGCCGCTATCCGCTCACGCGCGGCAGGTTGTTGACAGATTTCTCCAGCATCTCGTCTTCGGTCGTCATGACCTTGCTTTGAATCTCGAAGGCCCTCTGGGCGGCGATCATCGCGATGAGGGTATCGATGGGATTCACATTGCTCCCCTCGAGATGACCCTGGGCAACCACCACTTCGGCCGTATCCAGAACCCGCTGTTCCATATCGGCCGGCGGAACGACCAGGCTCGCGCCCAGATGTTCCAACCGCGTGGGGTCGGCGAATCCAACCAGTTTCAGGCTGTCGGTCTTTTTGCCGTCCACCATGATCGAGCCGTCGTTGGCGATGGTAAATTCCTCGCCCTTAAGTAGAATCGGGCCCCGTTCTCCCATCACGGCATGACCGTCGGGTGTGGTCAGCCGCTGCTCCGCGTCCAGGAGAAAGGATCCATGACGTGTGTAAGCCGGTCCGTTCTCCGTACTCACCTCGAAATAGCCCGCGCCAATGATGGCCACATCCGTATCCCGACCGGTTGCCTGTACGGACCCGGGACGATTGTCCAGGGCGTGATACATCTGCAATCGGGTTCCCGCCATCCGCCGGGGTCCCAAAACCGGACTGGAGCCTGATTGCCCCTCCTGCAGTTCCGTTTGGGTCATCTCGGCCACCCTGGTCAGGATCTGCTTGAACCCGGCGGTATTGACGTTCGCCAGGTTGTTGGCCAGGGCATCGATCCGGTTCTGCTCCAACATCATGGCGTTTTCAGCAGTGTTGAGGCTTCTGATCACGCTTATTCCTTTCGGCAGGTACACCTGTCCTACTTCCTGAACGCAGCAGGGCAAGGCTCATGCCGTCAGGTACCGGTTTGCCCGGGGCCGAAATAAATGAAAATCGGGAAAATTTTGCCGGGAAGTGAAAATCTCAACAACCAGCCTGTCGGCTTCCATCGGGCCTTTCCGGCTGGATCCAGGGATTTTGCGGTGGCGGGAATTTTGAAGAGGATGGAGGCGGAAAAATCTTCCCCATAATACCAAAGCCCCCGGTGTCCATTATGGAAAGCGGGGGCTGACAGGAACCAAGGCACCGGGTGGGTGATTAGTTGACGAATCTCCTCAATTGAGGGATCCCTGAAGATCCGGAGCGACGTCCGGGCTGTCTGATCCATTATCGCCGCAATCGGCCGTCTCGGAAGACAACGGAACGGTAAAGGTGAAGGTGGACCCTTTACCCGGAACACTGGTGACGGTCACTTCGCCCCCATGGGACTCGACCAGTTTCTTGACGATGACAACCCCGAGACCGACGCCACTGACTTTTCGCTGGGTTGAGCCACGGGTATAGGGGTCGAACAGAACGGCCAGTTCCTCGGCAGACATGCCGATCCCGCCGTCCGAAATGGAAACCTGGGCCCACCCCGTACGGGGCACGACGGTCAGGCGAATCCAACCTGAATCCACGTTGTATTTGATGGCGTTGGAGACCAGGTTGCGCACGATCTGGGTAACGCGCAGCGGGTCCGCGAAAACACCGACATCTTCCCGGGGCAGGGCCACGTCCAGGCTCACGTTCGAACCGGCGGCCATGGGTTCGAGGTCCGCGACCACGTCTTTTATCAGTTCGCCCAGATCCATATCCCGGCTCTTGAGATTCACGAATCCCGCATCAATTTTGCTGATGTCCAGAAAGTCGTTCAACAGGCTGGTCATCTCGGTGATTTTCCGGTTCACGCTGCCCAGGAACTCCATCTGGGTTTCGTTCATGTCTCCGGTTTTTCCCGTGGCCATCAGGGAAACGTATCCCTGGATAACGGACATGGGCGAACGGAGATCGTGGGCGATCATCGAATGGAAATCCGCCTTGATCTTTTCGGCGGCAACTTCCTGGGTGATGTCGCGGAAGGTATAGGCCATTGCGGTCTCACCGTCCTCCAACTGGATGGGAGCCGTCCGCGCGGTGAGCAGAATATCCTCATCGTCCACGTTGATGGTCAGGTGCAGGTCCTCCTGCGTGCCCTCACGGAGTTGGGCGATCGTCTCGTCCGGGACTTCCAGCGTTCGCAAAATTTCCGTCATGGACTTGAATCGGGCCACTTCCCGCGGCATCCGCAGGAGGTTCAGAAACACCTGGCTGGCCAGGAGCATTTCATCGGCGTTGCTGCAGATGGCCACCGGTTCGTGCAGGAAACGGAAAATCTGGTTGAGCTTGTTGCTCTCCAGGCGGAGCTTGTCCTGCAAATCCTTGATACGCAAAAAGGCGGCGATCTTGGAATAGAGTTCGTCCGCGCCGATACCCTTGGTGATGAAGTCGTCCGCGCCCATTTCCAGACCGCGGATCTTTTCGGAAGTCCGGGTCTCCGAACTGATCATCAGGATGGGAATTCCGCGGGTGTCGTGGTGTTTGCGAAGAATGCGGCTGACGTCGAAGCCGTGCATCCCGGGCATTTCCTTGTCCAGCAGAATGAGGTCCGGCAGCAACTCCATGGCCAAGCGGGCCCCGATGGCGCCGTCGGCCGCGGTGACCACGCCATAACCCTTTTTCTCCAATATCCTTTTGAGATACAGACACGTCGGTGGTGAATCGTCCACAACCAGGATCGTGCGGTCCTTGGGGTCGGTCATTCCGTAACCCTTCTTCCTCAATTCATATCGGCAGACAAAACCAAGCGGATAAAACGAGCCGAATGGGACAGCTCACTATCCGGCTCTATTCTGTATATCGGTCGGAAGGAGTAATCCTGAACGGAAAAATGCTCCGCTGAGGACGTAAAAGACAATCAGGCAGGGTCTTCGATCATAAGGGAAATATGCTTTTCAAGATTGGCGGACCCCAGGGCGTCAATGTTGGTGAAAAAGACCGCGACCTCGTATTCGGAGCAGTCCTTCTGGGCGGTCTCCGGCATGATCCGAACCACGAGTCCCTCGCAGGGCACCGGGGCCAGTTCAAAATCATCGGCACCACCGGTGGAGGGGACGGAAACCTCCAGCACCATGGCCAGCTTCGTCATCGGCTCAATGAAATGGTCAGCTTTGAAATAGATTCCGGAAGAGCTGATGTTGATGGTCTCCAGGGTGGCGGTTTCCTGTGAACCGTCGTCCCGGGGCATCTTGACTTCCAGCTTGAGGCGGGCATTGATCCTGTCGGACTTGCGCCGTTCCGAATTATTATCCGTCATCCCAGTTGCTCCTTCTGAAAGGCGTCACACCAACCGAGGGAAACAAGGTCAGTGAAATATGACCCTGGCAGGGAGCCTACCAGCCGGCATTGTTTCATACAAGAAACAATGCCGGCCGCTCTGGCTCATTACTTCTTCTTGTGACGGTTCTTACGCAACCGCTTTTTGCGCTTGTGCGTCGCAATCTTTTTGCGTTTGCGCTTTCGACCGTTAGGCATCTCTTCCCACCTTTCCATCTTTTGTTACTGACGATGGTCACAAAAATACGCACGGAGGAGTCAGAGGTCCCCGTGTCGCTCAATTGATTGCCCAAGATAGGTAATCCGGGGATATGAGACAACCTGGAACTGCGTCCAGGTCAATCTTTATGGTTGAGCCGGCCCTTGAGTTCGTTGGAAGACTTGAAATAGGGAACTCGTTTAGCAGGCACATCAACCGAGGCGCCGGTCCGGGGATTCCTCGCCAAACGGGCCCTGCGCGTCTTTACCTTGAAGCTGCCGAACCCGCGAAGTTCCACTTTGTCGCCACCGACAAGGGCCTGACCAATGTTTTCCATGATCAGGTTGACGATGACACCGGTGTCCTTCTTACTGACGCCTGTTTGCTGGGAGATGATTTCGACAAGTTCCGCTTTGGTCATTCCTTGCTCCCTGATTCATTCCACCAGATGTGTTCGGCCCTGAAGTATACCATCTTGACCCGTACGGCGATTGGCCGTTCTACCTTGTTTGTTTCTTACGGGTTAAGTATGGAATAAATACCATATCCGGAAGGTCTTTCCAAGAAAAAAATGTTCCCCGCGATCTGCCGCGTGAGAACCGGCACGACGCTACAACACGGAGAGCGTAGGTCATGAGGCAATCAATCCCGGACAGCACAGAGAACATTTACACGGGTAACGCAACCCTTGTGCCATGGGGACCGTTGTCTCTCAATCATCAGCTGGATCCTTATTGTTTGATTGTAACCAGTAGTATTTGAATAACTTAAGAGTCCCGCAAAACACAGGATAATGAGTTGGGAAAGCCCTTGCATCAGGGTCTTCTCCTACCCCGAAAGATGCAATCGGAAACAACACCACCCCACAGGGAGTGCAAAATGCACCCACCGTAAACCAGTTTTTTCCAATCTATTCCCCGAGTTTTTGAAATAATTTCTCGTGGGCGGACGTGAACCTGCATCCTCGCCGGGACATGACGATGGCCGTGGTCGACCGGGCCCGATCCACCGCGTAGCCGGGGCCTCCGGGCTGGCCGCCCCACTGAAAATTTCCGACAAACTTGGGCGGCATCTCCCCGCCGAAGATATTGCTGGCGAATCCCACGCTGGTTCCTGTGTTGAACATGGTGCCGATGGCGGTTTTGGCGTGATCGGCCATCATCAACCCCACGAACCGGCTGCCGGTCGCCACCGTTCCAAAACCGAGGTCCACCCTGATCTCTCCGTAATTATTCTTGAGATCACTGCAGGTGGTAAGGGCGCCAAGGTTTATCCAGGAACCCAGTACGGCGTGGCCAATGAATCCGGCGTGCTGTTTGTTGGCGAAATCCCCGAACGTACTCTCCCCTATTTCACCCGCCAGACGGTTGACGATCCCAAAGGATGAATCCCCGTGAAGACGTGCGCCCGGTTTTACCAGGGAACCCGGACCGATGTAGAGCGGACCTTCAAGGTAACAATGCGGCATTATTTTGACACCGCGGTCAATTATGACGGGACCCGCGGTGGTATTGATGGCCGTGCTCGAGGCGAGTTCGACGCCTGCGCCGCAAAAAACATTTTCGGGCGAGTCCACTTCCAGCCGCGAAACAATTTCAGCTGAAAAACTCGACACCAGGGATTTGAGAGACGTTTCCAGGGACCAGTCGGGTTCGGGTCCATCTTCGGCCGTGAAGATGCCAAAGGGTTCCCGGCGGTATGCCTGGCCCGTGCCCACAAAGGAAAGATCACCTTTTATGGCGGAACCGGTGGCATCGACAATATCCCAGATCCACGCAGGGCCAGAGGCCTGCATCTTTTCCAGGCCGGCAAACACGCTGGCAGGATTTTGCCCCCCGGGAGCTTTCGGCTTCCAGGGCGCGGGAGTCGCGGCCGGATCAGCCCAGACACCCCGGCGGTCGTTTCCCTCTTCCCAGACACCCCAGTCCGCGGCCAGCCGCATGGCCTCATCATTTTCCAGCAGGGCCGCGACCAGCCCCTCTTCGTTTTCCCAGACGAATGTCGGACAGTCATGGCCCAGTTCAAGCAAGCCTTGAACGAGAGAAAAATCCGGCGCCAAAAGGCCGTTGAGAAACAGGAACCTGACGTCCGGACCGCCTTTATCACCCAGTCCCGCGGGCCCCCAGGACCAGCCCGAAGCGGTGCTGAGATTTTCCAGCATGGCCCGTCCGAGAAGAATCCCTCCCTGTCGGCCGTTGCACAGGTCCACTCTTTCCCGGGTGTTGAACATCCCGCAGCGCATCTCGAACACCGGAGTGCTCCAGGCAGCCGGCCGCATGCGCGCCAAAAGATGGTCCTCGAAAATGACGGGTATGATGTTCACGGTTTTCTCCTGCTCAATCAATGATGCCGGTTGGTTGCATCCGCCAGGCGCCGGACTCCATGCTTTGGCGCACCTGATGCATATCTTCCCTGACGGAACGATACAGCAACCATCTCCCCGCCATGGTCAGGGAGGCTGAGTCACCTTTCAACAGGGTGGCCAGCAGATCCTGCTTTTCCGGAAGATGCCACAATCCCGTTTTGGTGTCTGCGGGAATCTCGGCCAAACGCCGGGCGGCTTCCACGGCTTCCCAGAAGCCTCCCACTTCATCGGTCAGACCGTTGGCCACAGCCTGCCTCCCTGTCCAAACACGACCCTGGCCAAGGGATTCCACTTTTTCGACCGTCATGTTCCGGTATTCGGCAATGCCCTCGACCCAGACGTGGAAGCTGGCGTTGTGACGTTCCTCGAAGTTTTTGAATTCCTCTTCGGTGAAGCCCCGGTCAGCCCCCATGAATCTGGCGTTCGGTCCCCTGGTCACATGGCTGAAACTGATGCCCAGTTTGTCGTACATTTCACTCATGTCGAACTTGGCTGAAATCGAGCCGATGGAACCGGTCACGGTCATGTTGTTCGCGACAATCCAACTGGCGCGGTAGGCCATGGAGTAGCCGCCGGAAGCGGCGACGTCGACCATCGAAACAACGACGGGCTTTTTCCCGGCGACAACTTCGACCATGTGGCCCATGAGGTCCGAGGCAAGCGACTCCCCCCCTCCGCTGTCGATGCGCAGCACGATGGCCGCCACATCTTCGTCCTCAAGAGCGCGTTTCAATTCCGCGTTGATGGTCTCGTGTCCCATCATCAGGCCCAGCAGGGGATTCACACCATTGGTCCGGCCCCCGATCGTGCCCTGGGCATGGATCACGGCTATTTTCTTCTTGCCGCCCAGGTCGAAGTCTTCCGGATCTTCCTCTGCGTACCTTGAGCCGGATACGATGCGCGGAGTGTCGTCTTTTTCCTGCATGAAACGGGCTGACAATTCATCCCAGTACATCACCCCGTCCACAAGCCCAAAGGAAAGAGCTTCGGATGACAGGAACTCGGCCCGGGTCATGATGGCGTCCAAACCACCGGCGTCAATACCCCTTCCGGCGGTCAGGCCTTCGAGATAAAGATCCATGTATTCGTCCAGCATCCATTCCTTGTTGGCGATCGCCTCGGGGGTCAGGTCGTCGCGCGTAACGATCTGAGCGGCGGATTTGTAATCCTTGATGGCGCTGACGAGAGGGTCGATGCCCATTTTCTTCAGGGCCTGTTTAAGATGGGGATGGCTGGCATCCAGCCCGACGATGGTAATGTAGGACGACGGCGGACAGAAAAACGAATCACAGGCGGCGGCCGTATATAACACGTTCAGATCTATGTAGTCGGCATAGGCCAGAACGGGCTTTCCGGCCGCCCGCACCCTGGCAACACCCCGGCGAATTTCTTCAAGTTTCCCCCGACCGGCGTCGTTGGAACCGGACAGTTGGAGAACAACGCCATCGATCCGCTTGTCGTTGGCAGCCATGGCAAGATTGGTGAGAACCGATTGAAGGGTCTGGCTGTCCCCTCCGGTAATGGCGCCCGCGAGTCCCGTGGGCGGATCGTACTCGGGAAGGGATCCGTAGAGGTCGAGGTGAAGCCAACTGTGATCCTTGATCTTGGTTTGTCCGTCCAACTTCATGGCCACCAGCCCTATCGTGATGCCGGCAACCAGCACCAGGGCCAGAACCGCAGCGCCGAGTGAAATCAAAAAGACTCTCATGACTACCTCCAAGGAACAACGAGGCCAAGTGGCCGCAGTTTTAGCTGGACCAGAGTGTATTTCACTACCTTGGCCCAATCGAACATTGGACTCAAGGAATGTTTATCCAAAAACATTTTTGATTTAATTTCCTACATTGCAAGGAGTTCAAATCATTCGGAATTTACCCGCTTTCCGGGAAAGGTATTTCTGCCAAAAAATTAACAAGGGCCCAGTTTTTTATTTTGATAGGGGTAATCAATATATTGATAAACCATTGATCCTCCGAAAACCCACACCAGTTAGCTGTTATTTTACAATCTGTTACATGGTTTTAAAAATGATATGGGATTCATTTTCATTACCAGACCGGGAATGTTTCGTGACTAATTTTATCCACTTTAATCATTCCTTGCCGACAGGGCTCAGATACTCAAAGTTTCGATTTAAATTTACAGTTAAGTCGTAGGTGTTCTCTAAAGGTGCCGCTACTGGGGCCCATAACAGCCGGGAAACCGGCGGAGGTTCAAAATGAAATTCAACACGTCGCTCAAGGTGCTTCTCGTCCTGATGATTCTCACGGGTCTGGCCGTTACCGCCATGGCCGAGGACAAACCGGAACCCAAGGCTGAGAAGATCGACAGTGAGGTCGAGATCAAGGAAATCGATGTCAAGAAGATGGACGGCAAGGCGCTTTTCATCGCCCACTGCAAGGTCTGCCACATGGAAGACGCGGATGCCGGCGAGTACACCCCCATTTCCCTGATCATGGACCAGTGGGACGAGTTCTACGACGAGACTTTCGCCGAGACCCACAAGGAAGTGGCCTGCCCGAAGGACAAGGACAAGAAAGTCACCGACATGATCACCAAGGATATGATCAAGAAGCTGCGCAAGTTCTGCGTGGACCACGCGGCTGACAGCGAACAGCCCATGACCTGCGGTTAGATTTCAGCGGCCGCGGCAGCGGCCCTTTACCGGGTCCGGAAATTATTCCGGCCTGACCACCCCAAGGCGAAAGCCTATTTCAACCCCGGAGGGGCGGAAATGAAAAAGACGTTGATCACTCTGCTGACTCTTATTGCCGTATTCGCCATGGCGACCGGCGCCTTTGCCGAGAAAGACACGGATGCCAAACTCAAGGCTCTGGAGAAGCGTTTGCAAAGTCTGGAGCAGAAATCCGCCAAGGACCGCATCCAGTGGACGGGCGATCTGCGGGTCGAGGCCCACAGTATTACCGGTGAAGTGGATGCCTATACCGATGGTATGCGTGTCCAGGCTCTGACCTATGGGGCCATGTTCATGGCCATGAATATGGAAAACCCCACCGACCCCGCTACGATTGACCAGTATATCGGTGAGCATTACGCGGAGTTCCAGGTATTCCGCTCCATGAACGACTTCCCCGAAGTCAAGGATTGGGTCCAGGAGATGATGGCTACCAATCCCAACATGGGCGCCATGATGATGGCCTTCATGCAGGATGCCGCCCGTGAAGGTTTCAAGACCGACAACAGCATCCTCTACACCACCCGCCTGCGCCTGAACATGGACGCCAAAGTGGCCAAGAACGTGGCCTTCAACGGCCGTTTGAGTATGTACAAGCCCTGGGGTGCTTCCACACAGACAGGCGTTTTCAACGGTCAGGCCAATACCATGAACACCGACGCCGCCTGGCCCGGAGTTCCGGGTGACGCCACCCTCCGAGTCGACCGCGCCTATTTCACTTGGAAGAACATCGCCGATGTGCCCCTGTACCTCAGCCTGGGCCGCCGCCCGAGCACCGATGGTCCCCCCATGCACTATCGTAACGATGAAGTGCGCGCGGGCACGCCCATGGGCACCATCATCGACATGCAGTTCGACGGCGCCACGCTGGGCTACAACTTCGGTTCCAAGACCACGGTCAGGGCCTGCTACGGTCTGGGTTACGAATCCCAGTACGGTAACGGTTCCCTGGACAGGGATGCGGCACTGAAGGACGCCCACTTCTTCGGATTCAACATCGACGCCTACAACACGCCGGAAATGCAGATCCAGACCACCATCGCCCGGGCTTTCGATATTACCGACGGTTACGCCGGCAACATCATCATGCCCAACGATCCGGTGAGCGGACAGGCCATGCCCGGGCCCATCGTGACCAGGTTCAGCCCTTCGGCCAACCTGGGCGACTTCGACGTAGCCAGCGTTTTGCTGGCCCGTCGTGACGGCCCCATTGACTGGTTCGTGACCGGCAGTTGGAGCCAGAGTCATCCCGATGATGGGGTCACCGGACCCTTCGGCGGGTTGATGAGCGGACCCTACGACAATCCCGAGAGCCAGACCGGCGACATGTACTATGTGGGAGCCCGTTTCAACTTCAACGATGAGAAAACCAAGGTTGGCCTGGAGTGGAACAAGGGGTCCGAGTACTGGTTCAACTTCGCCCCCAGCCAGGATGACCTCGTTGCTCCCAAGACCAGCACACGCGGTACCGTTTGGGAAGGTTACACCACCCACCGCATCAGCCGCCGGTTCGTGGTCAAGCTGGCCTACATCAACTACAATTACGATTACACGGGATCCGGCTGGCACGTGGGTGCACCGGCAGAACTGGGCGACACGCCTGCCATCCAGGGCTTCCCCACCTACTCCAAGGTCGGAAAAGTCTCACTGGGCTTCAGCGCCAGGTTCTAGAAGGAGTTTTGCATGAAGTTAGCAGCGACCATTGCGATGTCGCTGGTGATTGTTGTCCTGGCGGCCGGGGATTCCTCGGCCGCCAGGCGTACCTACTCTCACCAGGACGACTACTTCGAACACTACGAAGGCACGGCCACCTGTCTGGAATGCCACGAGGAAGAAGCCGAGTCCTTTTTCCACAGCCAGCATTACCAGTGGCGGGGGCAGTCCCCCAACATCGTCAACGCCGATGGTGAGATGCTGGGCAAGATGAACACCATGAACGATTTCTGCACCAACCCCTTGGCCAGTTGGATCGGCAACGCCGTGAATGTCGAAGGCAAAGTCATCGCGCAGGGTTGTTCATTGTGCCACGCGGGCCTTGGCAAGAAGCCGTCCCCGGTATTGAGCCGTGAGCAGCTCGAAAACATCGATTGCCTGATCTGCCACGCATCCGGCTACCGCCGCGACCTCTACCAGGATGAAAATGGCGAGTGGGAATGGCGTCCCATCCTCTGGAAAAACCAGGTTGGCCTGGATTCGGTTTCCAAACGCATCACCATGCCCGAACGCAAGATGTGCCTGCGCTGTCACGCTGGAGCCGGCGGCGGCCAGAACTTCAAGCGCGGCGATATCGAATACGAACTGGCCGACTGTTCGCCCGATTTCGATGTCCACATGGCCACAGAGGGCAACGATTTGCACTGCGTGGATTGCCACGCGGGCGACGACCACCGGGTCCGTGGACGCGGGTCGGATCTTTCGGGCACCGACAGCCCGGACAACCCTCTGTACTGCACCAGCTGTCACGATGAGAAGCCACATGGCGTCAAAGCCCTGGACCACCATACGGACCGTCTCAACTGCACCGTCTGCCACATCACGGAATTCGCCAAGTCCGACAAGACGGACATGAAACGCGACTGGTCGACGCCGCTGCATCACGAGATCGCCAACAAGTATTCCGCCACCATCACCTTTGGTGAAAATGTGGTTCCGGTCTACGCGTGGTTCAACGGGAACACCCGCCTGATGAAGATGGGCGACGAGGTGGAGTTCGACGACGACGGCACCGTGACCATCATGGCGCCCCAGGGCAACCGCAAGGACAAGAAGGCCAAGATCAACGCCTTCAAGCTCCACGAGGGTGTCCTGCCCATTCTCAAGGACCAGAAGTGGCTGATCCCCATCGCCGTGGATGAATTCTTTATCGACGGTGATATCGAGAAAGGTGTTCGTGAGGGGGCCGCGGCCGCCTACGACATCCACGATCCCGAATACGAGTGGGTCAAGACCAAGCGTTACATGGGAATCTTCCATGAAGTAAGGCCGGCGGACAAGGCCCTGCAGTGCCTGGACTGCCACCGTGAAGGCGGGCGCATGGACTGGCAGGCGCTGGGATACAAGAAAGATCCTCTGCTCGACGCCATGGACTGAAGTCCAAAAATAGAATTTGGAAAAAACCGGCGCCGCCGTTGAAAAACAACGATGGCGCCGGTTGTTTATAATCACTTACCGATATATATGTTCTCAACCGGCCAGGCGTCCCAGTTGTCATTGTTATGTGGCTGAGGTACGGCAGTGTTGATCTGGGTTGCCCGAGCATTTCCCCAGGTCCCCTCGGGATACCCCGTGGCCTCGTGAAGGACACCTTCGGCCTTGCACTTCAGGCCCAGAAACTCGACATACATGTTCTCTTCCGGGAAGAAGCTGACCTCGATCAGGTCGGGCATCGGCATGCCCGGCTCCGGCATGACGAACTTGAGATTCAGACTCACGGTACCCAGGGCCGGCTCCATCCCGTCATAGGCAACGGCCTGAGGGGAGTATCCGAACAGGGGGTCCCACGTGTCCCAGTTGAGGCCCCAGATCAAGGCTTCAGTTGCCCTCAGGGTGACATGGACCAAGGCAGTACCATCGCCGCGAACCCTTTCGGTCACTTTACCTGTAATTACTGTGCCGATATCGACTGCGCCCCCGGTTTCGCTGTACAGCCAGGCGGCACCCAGACCGGCATAATCAGGCCACAGGGCGTACCACGTATCCGGGTTATACCACACGGTGTAGTTGGGCACCGGATCATTGAAAATGAAACACCCGCCTTCACCGTCAGCCCAACAATAGGTTCCCTGAGCAGCAAGCCAGTCATCGAAGGGACGGGTTACGGCTTTGCCAAGTTCTTCTGTTTTCGAGACACCGGAAGTTGCGGGTTGGGTCACTTCACTTGAGCAGGATGCCAACAGGGCGATGATGGCAATGGCGATAGCCAGGAAAAGGCCAAGCCTGACAGGATTGGATTTGATATTCATGGTTTTCCTCCAAATTATTCTGAACCAGATTAAAAAAAATCAAATTGCCCTGAAACCGGAAGACCCCCTTTCCGAATCAAGTGATAATGGTACACAGGACGCTTGGCCCTGAAATATTTTCATGGGTTATGGCAGAAAATTATGTATCGTCAATTCCAGGGACTCCTCCAGATTCCCTGGTTTAAGTGCGAAAGGCACTCAATAGAAAACAAATTATCACAATCAAATTACCGATTCAAGGGTAATCGGCGTTGTCAGGCCTTTGGCTGGTGCCACCAACCCCAGAGGATGAATCCGAAAAACCTCTTGATGGGATCCAGGGTCGAGTACATGACCGGCACCACCACGAGCGTCAGGAAGGTGGCCACGGTCAACCCCCAAATCACCGCGACACCCATCGGCCCCCACCACTGGCTCGACTCGCCGCCAATGACAATCGCCCTGCTGAAGTTCCCGCTGAACAGCGCGCTGAAATCGATGGCCAAACCCGTAGTTAGAGGAATCAGCCCCAGGATCGTGGTCACGGCGGTCAGGATCACCGGACGGAACCTTGTCATACCCGCATGAATGATGGCCTCGGTTTTGGCCATGCCGCGTTCCCGCAACTGGATGATGTAGGTCAGCATCACGATAGCGTTGTTCACCACGATCCCCGCCAGCGAAATGACCCCCACTCCCGTCATGATAATGCCGAAGGGAGTGTGGGTGATCATCAACCCGGCCAAAACCCCGATGAGGGACAGGATCACACTGAACAGGATGACCACCGGCACCGTCACCGAACTGAACTGGCTGACCAACACCACGAAAATCAGCATGATGGCGATCATGAAGGCGTTTTGGATGAAATCGGACGCTTCCTTCTGATCCTCGCTTTCCCCGGTGTACTCCAGGGAATAGCCAGGCGGCAACTTGAAGTCCTTGAGATCTTCCTGCACCAGTGCAAGCAGGGCATTGCCGTTGAAGCCTCCGCCCACTTCGGCGCTCACCGTTACCACCCGGCGGGCGTCGATCCGGGTGATGGCAGCCAGGCCTGTGCCGAACTCCACCCGCGCGAAGGCCGACAATGGTACGGTATTGCCTTCATAGAAGACCGTGGCGTTTTCCACATCCTCCACTTTGCCGCGGAAAGGCTGCAGATAGCGCACAATGATGTCGTACTCGTCTTCACCCACCCGATACTTGGAGACTTCGGTCCCGTGCAGCGCGGTCCGTATTGTTCCCGCGATGTCGAAGGTACGCAAACCGTAGCGGCCGGCCTTTTCGACATCCGGTATGACCCGCAGTTCCGGCAGGGACCGGTCGTAGTTGTCCATTATGTCGACCAGACCATTTATGTTACGGAGGCGTTCCTGGATATCGGCGGCAATCCCGCCCAGGACGTTGAAGTCGTCCCCGGTAATTTCGATGTTGACCGGGGCGCCGGTGGGTGGGCCATTCTCCATCTTCTGGACCGTAAGCCGGGCGCCGGTGAACGCGGACAGACGCTCCCGCAGTTGATCCAGGGACACCTGCGATGACTGACTGCGATCGACAATGTCGACAAATTCAATGGTTACGGATCCCTGATGCGAAGGCAGGGACCCGCCACCGCCCTGTTGGTCGATAGGCGTTCCCACCGAAGTGGCATAGGCCTTCAGATCGGGCAATTCCGCCACTTGTTCTTCCACGGTTTTTGCATAGTGGTCAGTCATTTCGATGCGGGTCCCACTGGGCGCATCGATGTTGACGTTGGCAAATTTGGGCTCGGTGTCGGGAAAGAGCTCTACGCCGGCGTTGAATTTCAGGAACAGGATGAAAACCACCAGGAGCAACAGGTTCATGCCCATGATGACGGGGAACCGGTGGGACAGGGCCCACGTGAGTACCGGGCGGTAGGTCCTCTGCCCATAAGCGATCAATTTGTCCCCGAGAAGCATCTTCTCCCCCTCGGCGCGGGGAACCCCCATGAAGCGGGAGCACAGGACCGGGTTGAAGATCATGGCCACCAGGAGCGAAGACGACAGGGTGATCACCAGGGTGATGGGCAAGTATTTCATAAACTCGCCCATGACGCCGGGCCAAAGCACCATCGGTCCGAAAGCGCAGATGGTGGTCAGGGTGGAGGCGATGACTGCTCCGGCCACCTGCGCGGTGCCGACGCTGGCCGCCTCGTCCGATGTTTTCCCTTTGCCCCGGTGGCGGTAGATGTTTTCCACGATCACGATGGCGTTGTCCACCAGCATGCCGAGAGCCAGGATGAGGCTGAACAACACGACCATGTTCAAGGTGATACCCATGGCGGCCAGTACGATGAAGCTGATCAACATCGAAAACGGAATGGCGATGCCCACGAAAATCGCGTTGCGGACACCGAAGAAGGCCAGCAGCACAATCACCACCAGGATCAGGCCGCTGAGAATGTTGTTCTCCAGTTCCGATACCATTCTTTTGATTTCCACCGACTGGTCGGCCACCACGTTGACTTCCACACCGGCCGGGAAAGTGGGTTTCAGCCGTTCGATCGTTGCCTGAACCTCCTCGGCAATCTCAATGATGTTTTCCCCGCTGCGTTTCTTCACAACCAGGGTCACGGCGTCGCGTCCACCGACGCGGCTGATCGTTTCCCGATCCTTCACCCCGAACCGGACCGTGGCCACGTCGCGCACATAGACCGGCGGATCGATGCCCAGGTTGACGACGAAATCAAGGATCTCCTCGACGGTTTCCACTTCGCCGGGAACACGGACCTGGTAATCGTAGACGCCCAGGGAAAGTTTCCCCCCGGGGATCGTCATGTTCTGAAGCGCCACCGCATCCTGCACATCAAGGAGGGCCAGGTCGTAGTAGGCGAGTTTTTCCGGGTCCACATCGACCTGGACCTCGTTTTCGATGCCACCGACGAGATCGACACCCAGAATCCCCTTGATCTGTTCCAACTCCTCCTGCAGGTCCTCACCAAGTTTTTTCAAAAGGAAAAGGTCGATATCTCCGGCAAGGTTGACCTGCATGACCGGAAACAAATCCGACGCGCTGACTTCCTGCACCACCAGGTCGTTGCGGGGGTCGGTGGGCAAATCGGGCTTGGCCAGTTCCACCCGGTCGCGGACCGATTGAAGGGCGTCGCTCATGTCCACCTTGGACTCGAATTCCATGGTGATGACCGACATGCCGTAGGAAGAAGAACTGGTCATCTCCTTCAGGTCCTCCACACCCTTTAATTGCTGTTCGAGTTTGCGGGTGACCAGGTTCTCCATGTCCTCGGGACTGGTGCCGGCATAGGGCGCCATGACCATGACGAAGGGGATCTTGACATCGGGTGAAGACTCCCGCGGCAAACCCAGATAGGACTTCAGCCCCATCACGAAAATGATGAACATGAAGGCGAAAATCATGGGATACCGGCGGATTGCTCCGTTGGTGATCTTCATTTTCCAGCCTCCACCTTGGAACCGGACAGGGAATTACCTGAATCGTCTCCCTGCTCAGTGATCCTGGTCCCGGAACCGGAGCCGAGAACCTCGGGGGGATCATCGTTCGTGGACCCGTCCCGGGCCGAAGCCTTTTCGGTTACACGGACCAGACTGCCGTCCCGCAGGTCGCGGTGGCCACGGACAACCAGAAGATCGCCTGGTTCAAGCCCACCCCGGACTACAACCATGACACCCTGGTCCTCGCCCAGTTCCAGGCGATGAAGAACCGCGCGGTCACCTTCGACGACATAGGCGATCGGTCCGACGCGTCCCGGAAGGATGGCGTCCCTGGGGATGGCCACCACATCGAACACCAGATTTTTTTCCAGGCGGGCCCGTCCGATAACCCCGCTGTGAAATTTCAGGTCGGGGTTGGGGATTTCTATCTCCACCTTGAACTTGCCGGTCATCCGGTCGGCTTCGAATCCGACCCAGGAAACCATCCCGTGAGCGCGTTCCCGTGATTCCCCCATCTTGATGGTCGCCTTGTCTCCCACGCCGACCCATTGCACCTGCGAATCGGTGAGGTAGGTTTCAAGTTTAAGGGTGTAGGGGTCCAGAATGCGAGCCACCCGTTGCCCGGGGATCACCAACTGGCCGAGTTCGACATACCGATCGACCAGGACGCCGTCGAAGGGCGCCTTGATACCGGCCCGTTCATACCGTTCACGCAAAACCTCGACCCGGGAATCCGCCAGGGCGTGGCTGCTTTCCGCAGTCAACAATTCGATGCGGCTAACCTTGCCCGCCTTGTGCAACTGTCTGACCTTGTCGAGGTTGTAGTCTTCAAGAGCAAAGGAAGCCTCGGCCGCTTTCAACTCCGACTTGAGAATGTCCCGTTCAATGACCAGCACGGTTTTCCCTTTTCCCACAGCCTGGCCCTTGTCCACGGGCAGGGCCACCACGGGACCGCTCTCCTGAGCGCTCAGGTCCGTACCTCGGACCGGGGCCACGGGCCCGGAAATCTCGAAGAATTCCGCAATCGTTTCGGAGCCCAGTTCCAGGATCCTGACATTGCGGGGGTTCTCCCCACTTGATTCACTCTGGGTTTGTTCACTGCAACCGGCGGCCAGGAGCATAGCTCCGAACAACAGGACGGCGGACACAAGGCCGGTCATTTTTCGTTTTTCACAACTCATCGGGAAACCTCCGCCACCAGGCCGGGAATACTGTTAAGGCGTACGAGGGGACTTTGGCCCACCGCTCTTTTCAGGGAAGAAGTCAGAACCAGGACTTCGTACCGGGCATCGATCACGTTGCTCCGGGCTTCGGCTCGGTTGGCTTCGGAAACCAGAACATCGAGGTAGTTGATCTTGCCCATTTGCAGCATCAACAGACTTTCATCCAAAACTTCTTCGCTGCGTTCCTGGTTCAGGATCACAGCCTCAAGGATTTCCCGCGCCATGGACAGGTTGGCCAGGATCTCCATGACCTCCACCTGCACTTCGCGGCGCTTGCCGGTCAGTTCGGCCTCGGTGCGTCGGATGCGGCCTTCGGTCTCGGCAACCTTTCCGCGAACCAGCATGCCGTCGAAAATGGGAATGTTCAACGCCACGGAAGCGCGCCATGATTCGTGGCCGTTGTCGAACATGGTGTCGGTGGTTTTGCCCACATAGCCGTAGGAACCGTACAAGGTCAGGTAGGGACGGTTGTCGGCAATCTGAGCCTGCCGGTTTTTATGGAGGATATCGACAAACAGGGCCGTCGCCATCAGTTCTGGCCTTATCTGGGCCAGTTCCAGGGCGCGAGTTTCATCGATATGATCATTTTCAACAAACTGTTCGTTGGCCACACTCAGTGGCAATTGGGGTATGCGGCCGATGAGCGCATTCAAACGGCTGCCTTCGTTGCGCAGATTGGCCTGGGCGATGCTCAACTGGGGACGGATGTTCGCCAGGGTCACGGCGGCCTGCAAAGTATCCAGCCGAGTGGCCATGCCCAACTCATAGCGCATTTTCATGATCTCGACCAATTCGGACTGGTTTGCCAGTTGGGCCTCCACCGCGTTGATCTTTTCCGCGGCGCGGATGATGCTGTAATAGGCCTCCACGGTTGCTTCGGCCGTCGTGTGCTCAACCGCCACCACCGCCAGGTCCTGTTGCGCTATGCCCAGTTTGGCGGCGCCGGTGGCCCCCATGATCTGAATGGGATTGATTTTCCAGTTCATGTCCAGACTTCCCTTGAGGAAGGTCTGGGCAGGGATGGCCTCCGCCTCGGGAATCAAGGATCCGAAACCTCCCAGCCAGTCATGGAACCAATCCGGACTCCCCGGTGGCGGAGCCAAGCTACCGCCGCCCCCACCCCCGAAGGTGGAGTCGAGGGCAAAACTCGGATCACGGCCGCGGGACCAGTCACCGATAAGGTCCAGGGTCGGCAGGCCGGTTGACAGGGCCTGCTTCATCTGTCCCTGGAGTTCCTCCCGGCGCAGACGTTCCGCCTGAAGACGATCGTTGGCCCGCATGGCTTCATCGACACAGCCGACGATGTCCATGACCACTCCGGTCCCGGGGCGTGCGTCGATGACTGGTCCCAGGGGTTGGGCGCGCGTGAAATTCGGCACGGGGTCGGACTGTTCATCCACCTGTCCGAAAACCGAACCGCATATTAAAAGAGTTCCGGACAGCACTAGAAATAGAGCTATTCCCGGTTTGGAAAACAGAAGAGACCGCATCATGTCACTCCGCATCCTTTGTTGGGTCGATTGGAAATTTACAGAGGGATCCGAGGGCTGAAAGATCTTCGTCCGATCTGGGCGACCTTGCCAGGGCATCGGACATGATGACCGTTCCCACTTCGTCGAGAAGGGTTAAAAGTTCTTCCCACTGGATTTCAGGCGGCAGCCCGTTGCAGATATCGGTGGCCAAACCGTGGGTAAAAATTGCCATCTTCCGCAACAGGACAATTCTTTCCACCGGATTCAACTGGGCCAGATCCGGGAGCACGGCCATCCGTTCCAGAAGCTCAGTCACGAAACGGGGCCCAGCCGTGCAATCGACGTGCGGCTGGTGAAACAGGGCACTGTACAACAGCGGATGCCTGCGGGCGAA
>JAUVII010000274.1 GCA_030592845.1 Candidatus Krumholzibacteriia bacterium
GCCTGTATTGGCTGGAATTTTCGAATATCTCCAGGGCCCGGGTCAGAACCACTTCGTTCCACCAACCGTTGGTGGTGCCGATGAAAGCGTCCAAACTGTCGTAACCGAGGTAGAGCCCGAGGCGAGAGGCCCTGTCGTGATTGTTTGGCGAAAGGGTCACGCCGTCCTTGTCGCTACGGATGGACAGGAACGAGAGGATACCCCCGACCCTACCGTATTCCCCGATATTGGGGCCGCTGGTGAGATATAACTCATCCGAGGTTTCGAAGAAGTTTGCGACCAGGTTGTCCTTTTCCCGGTGGTAATATTCGAACTTGTAACCCCAGTTATTGCCCCACACCCAGGGGTTTTCAATCCACAATTCAAATTCGGTATAGCCACCTACCAGGAAGCGGGCGGAAAGGAAGATGTCCCTGCCCATCAGGTTGGGTACCTTGACCCCCAAGCCTGCCGAAATGCCCGTCTCATCGGAAAACTTGAGGCCCACCGAGGGTAGAAGGATCAACAGTTCATAAAATTCGTAGTGGACAATGACCCCGTCCGGTCCGGGTACGGCTTCGATGTGGACGCTGGCGAAGATGTCCAGCTGCTCCAGATTCTGTTTTTCCTTTTCCAGGTTTTCCAGCAGACAGGGTTCCCCCACCTTCGACACGAGTTCCCGGGTCACGATATATTCCTTGGTGCGGTTCAACCCCTCGAACCGCAACTCGCCGATGATCACACCCCAGGGTTCGGCTAATTTGACATCCTCCTGGGCCAGGGATCCGGAACCAGACAGGCAGACGCCAACCATGACCATCATCAGGACCAGCCGGGAGATTGTTTTTTCCGAAATCACCATGGATTACCAATTGCTTGATCAGTGAAAGCCGGTAGCGGCCATCATCGGCCTCCACACCCATAGTGGTACACCGGACAACTTAGAAATGAAAGGACAGTGTGAGGGATCCGAAACGGTCGGGACTGCTCTGTCCATGGAATTCGGGCGAGCGCACCACATAGGTAAAACCAAGGCGCATTCCCAGGCCCGATATCGCCGCACCTCCCACCAGATCGCCGACCAGATAGTTTTTTTCAACGCTGTGACTATCGGTGAAGGTGTTGCCGTCAAGGAAGATGTTGTGCAGCATGAGCCGGCCGTCCAGCCCGCCGAACAGATACCAGGCGAATCCCCCCCTCGGCGTGCAAAACCCCGAACCGGGCGGCGCCGGTTGAATGCGAGGCGGACCGAAATCCTTTTCAAGGCCTTGGCCAAGACGCACGGTTCCACCCACTCCTCCGTAGGTGAAAACGTTGCCCAAAGCCACCGACCCGTGGGGTGAAAGGTCGACATCCAAGCCGAGTCCGCGGAAAAACCCGGGGCTGAATAAATTGCGCCATTTCTGTTCGAAGACCAGCATCAAGGTCGGTTCGTTGTTCAACTGGTTGTCCCAGCCCATGGGATCGGGTGAATCTATCACCTTGTGGATCCACTTCTGGAACTCCTCTCCCTTGGCGGCCGGTCCCACTATGCCGAAGGAAAGTTGCATGGTACGCAAAACTTCGTCCGTCTGGCCCACCAGGCCCAGATCGACGTGGAGCCATCCCGCGTAGGGACGGTCGTTGACCACCAGTTCGGTGGTGGATATGTCCTCGGGCGTGTAGAGATTGTGTCCCACCGCCAGACTGGCGTGAAGACGAACATCCGGATCAGGGAAATAGTGGCGGCGCGCCCAGCCGTCCAGCCAGTTCCAGACCCGGTTTTCCCCCGTTTGATAGGAGAACAGCATACCGTTGGTATAGTGGCGGTCGGAGGCGTCGGGATCAAAGACGTCATTTTCGAATTGTAAATTGAAGGAGCCCTTTTCCTGAGGCGCCTCTTCGGCGGCGGCGGTGCCGTTCAGGAAAACCAGAATCAGGACCAGGCAGGCAAGGTACGGTTTCTCGGCGTTCATCCGAAATACAAACACGGCTATCAGAATACGCGGCGGGAAATGAAAGTCCAGTCCCCGGGAAGAACCTCGACACCGGGAATGACCTGAGTGGACAATTTTTTCCCGTTGCGCCCCAGCAGTTCAACCTGCAGGTCATAGGTTCCAGGCGGCAGAGAGATGCGTGCCAGGTTGACGTGTTCGGGCAGGGTCAGCCAACTCCTGGTGTCGGCGGATTCGGTGACGGCTCCGAATATGTTGGCTGCCAGACCCGCCCAGCTCCCGCCGGCTTTTTCAGCTCCACGGGTGGTCAGGTACTTGGTCAATCCCCTGAGTATGGTCTTGAAGAAGATGCTGGGCTTTTCCGCGTCGAAGGTGATGCGCGACTGCCTGGTGCAGTTCTCCACCCTGGTGGTTACGGTGTGGTCTCCGGCGACACCCGCGGTCACGCGCGCGCCGACTACGGGTCCGGGCCGGCTGTCGTCCAGCTCAGGCGCGGCCACCGACACCCAGTATTCAACCTTCCGGCCCCTGACCAGGGCCTGCATGTTGCCCATGCCCGCCCAGATCTGCCAGGACCAGTAACCGGGATCGCTATAGGCCTCCCCTTCGAAGATGGGAAAGTCGAACCTGATCTGGTTCTTTTGCGCCACGAATCCCGACTCCAACAGCAGCACCACTTCTCCGTTGCCACTGCGCCAGGCTGCCGCCTTTTCATAATCCTCACGGGTTTTGGGCAAACCCTCGTCGTCTTTTCCCAATACGAAGACATCGGGACAACTCTTGTGCAGCTGTTTCAATTCTTCCCGGAAACCGATCCGGCCGGCGATCCGGGTAAGGTCCGCACCGAGCGAGGGGGGAATATCGACATTCAACAGGGTATGATTTTTTTGATAAGCCACCGCCGCGTTGCGGTAGGCGATGAAGGCGTCGTTGAGCGATCCGTCCCAGTCGTAGAGCATGCCGCTGTAGTAGAGCAGGAATGGGTTGTTGCGGATCTTCTCGAAGTCCCCCTTGTCTTCCTCGCGCAAACCGTCCAGGGTCGCGTCGACATATTTGGACATCAGCTGGCTGGCCCGGCGGGCTTCGACCTGGGCCTCGTTCCGTTGCCCGAGGTAGATGTAGTTCAATCCCTTGTAATAGGGAACCATGGCCATTTCGAATGGCCGGGCCCGATAGCTGATGGCGTTGTCGTTGGAAAAGAGGGAAAAAGCGCCCTCGGAAATGGACTTGGTATAAAGTTCGTCGGCGGTGCGTTCGGCGGCCGAGAAGGCTTCGTTGCTTTCGGCGAAACGGTCGGCGTAATGCATGATGAGGCCGCGTTCGAGGTAATACAGCAGACGGTCCTTGCTGCCGCTTTCCTCCTCCACGGTTTCCAGGGCCTTGTCGAATTCACCGTTGGCCAGTTGCGGCTTCAGGTTCTTCATCTTGTCGCTGTAGGTGGCGCAACCGGTGGTCAGAATCGTCAGCAGAAACAGAACACCCAGGACGGCCACGATACGGGCGACCGTCCTGGTGCGCAAAGCAGCGAGGGTCTCAGGAAAATTCATGGTTCATCAGGGTTTGTACTTGCCCTTGCCCACGAACTTCTTGAGCTTCTCTTCACCGGCCCAGACCTTCGTATTGTCCTCGAGATCCACCAGGTAGGCGTCCACCTGGTAATACTTCACGGCGTCGCCTCCTTCCTGGTCGATGATCATGTTGATCTCGCCTATCAGCATGTAGTCGGCGCCCTTCTCTCTGCCCCACTGTTTCATGGTCTCCTGGGAAGAGAA
>JAUVII010000038.1 GCA_030592845.1 Candidatus Krumholzibacteriia bacterium
CGCCACGTCCAGGTAATTGATGTCCGCGTTCAAATCAAAATAGACACCAAGGGAATTAGGATCGGGATCAACGACCGCGCCAGCGGAACCGGCCAGAAATATCATCAACAAAACAGTGAATAGGGTTTTCATGGCGATGCCCCTTTGCATCCCGGAATGGAGGGCCCCCCGGGGGACCCTGTTTTTGATTATCTGGACAGTTTCCCGAGGTCAACCTCGGATTTTCGGACGAAATTTCAATTACCGAAACAGTGACTTCACCTTGCCCCAAGCCGCGTTTTCCGCAGCCACCGGCTGGTGGCCAGTGTTGACCTCGGCCACGGGGAGGTTCACATCCCCCGAGGAAATCCCGACAGGTATGATAACGTTGTCGGAGTTCATGATGGCCGGCAAACCGTCGGGAACAGAAGGGAACGACGTCGGCCCCAGATAGAATTCGATGGTCATGGGATCAAGTGTAAGAAACAACCACTTCACCAGGATCGTGGCTTCGCTGGCGGGATATGGGTGGCCCAAACCTACATAGTAATCACCTCTCAGGCCGGAACTCAGTTCGTCGTCATACATCGCGGTCGGAGGCATGGTGTCCGCCAAACGGAAAATCCTACTTTCCATCCCCGACGGAACTATCAACTCGTAGCCCAACTCGAAGGCCTGGACATGATCCCAGGTCGGATTTGTAAGGGTGACATACGCCCAGAATTCAATATCGGGCGCCACGTCCAGGTAATTGACGTCCCCGTTCAAATCAAAATAGACACCGAGAGAATTGGGATCGGGATCAACCACCGCCCCCGCGGAACCGGCCAATAGAATCATCAGCAATACGGCAAAAACGATTTTCATTTCAAGTCCCCCTTGAAACAGCCCGTCATGATTATCCATGATATCAAAAAAAATCACATTTTCAATACTTTATCCCGCGGCCGCGCCAGATAAAGCGCCCCCACAATAACCACCAATCCAATCAAAACCCGTCCGTAAGCCGCCTCCTCACCAAATACCAGCCAGGACACCAACACAGCCAGCGGCACCTTCAGGTTGTTTGCCGCAGCCAGAACCGCGGCCCCCACTCGCGCCGCGCCTTTGTTCCACAAATAGAATCCCAGCGCGGTCGGCAGCAACCCCAGGTACAACAGCGTCCACCAGGCCCCACCGTGCCATCCTTCCAGAGGCTGGATACCGCCCGCCATCCGCACAACAACCGCGACCAAAGTGAGCAGCGCCGCGCCCAGGTACATCCAGCCCAACAACCCAGCTTCTTGACCTTCGGCCCGCCTTTTCAACCGAACAAAAAGCACCTGCCCCACCGCGAAACAAAGGTTCGCACCCTGCAGCAGGACAATACCCTTCCAGTCCGCCCCGGCCGGCATCGCCGTCGCCACGACCACCCCTGCACCTGCCACTGCCATTAAAGCGCACAACAGGTGACGCGCCCGGAAGCGGCGATCCAACCAGTCCGAGAACAAGACCACGTACAAGGGAGTGAAAATCGTGAACAGGGCCACCATCCAGGCAGGCAGCCAGCGGTAGGAATAGATGTACAGGACGTACATCAGGCCGAACTGGAGCATCCCCAGCCCCAAGGCGGGCACAACTACCGACCGGCGCAGGGAAGACCGCAACACAAATGGAACAAAGGCCACACCCGCCAACACCAGGCGGCCGCAGGAAACCGTCACCGGGTCGAGCCCGGCCAGTTGCCCCTTGATGAGCCCGAAGGAAAAAGCCCACAGCAGTGAAGCGGCCAGAAGATAAACCATGGCGTCTTTCGGACTTAAATTTCCACAGGCTAACGAATGAGGGCCATGGGACGGACCTGGTTGAAGCCCGAACCGGTCAATCGCGCGAAGTAGGTTCCCGAGGCCACCGCCCGACCCGACAGGTCGGTCCCGTCCCAGCGAACCGAATTATCACCCGCGAAACGCATCCCGTCGACCAGGGTCTTGATCAGGCGGCCACCAACATCGTATACCGACACGCCCACCGCCTGGTCCGCGGGCAGGGTGAACAGGATCTCGGTGGCGGGGTTGAAGGGATTGGGAACATTGCCCACCAGACGGGCCGCACCAGGAACATCATCAACACCAGTGGCGCCGTTGTTGTTGACCCCCCGCAGCACCCAGTGGTCGGGATCGAGTTCCACCGTGCTCACGGGAAAATCCACGTGGAAGCTGTGCCACTGGACCTCTTCGGTCATGTTGATCACGAAGGTTTCGGTTCCGCCCGTGGTGGCAACCACCACATCCAGGGGCATGGAAAAAAGTCCGCCCAACGCCTGGGACTGTTCCACACGCACCGAGACCTGATAGCCCGCCCCTGATGGCGCCGAATCCCAGGAAAAATCGTAGATCGGATAGTAGTCCCCGTAGATCCACTGCTGAAAAAAGGCCGTCAGGTCCAGGCCGGAAACATCCTCGAACACGGCCTGGAACTGCTCGGTGGTCGCGCTGCTGTGCGCGTAGGTATCCAGATACTGGTTCACCGCGGTAAAAAAATCGGCCTCGCCCAAAACGTGCCGCAGCATGTGGGGAATCCAGGACGCCTTGCGGTAAGTCAGGTCGTAATCGAAGATGACCCAGGGATTTGAAGGATCCTCCACGAAGATGGTCCCCGGGCCCAGGAAACGCGCGTCGGCCATTTCCAAGTGGTAGGCGGCGACACTTTCGTTGATCTCCCGCCAATAGGCCTCCGACCAGGTGGCGAAGCCCTCGTTCAACCAGATGTGACCGAAATCGGCGCAGGTCACCAGGTCGCCGAACCACTGGTGCGCCAGTTCATGGGCGATGATCCACTGGCCATAGGCATCGAAATGCAGACTGGTCAGGGTCTGGTGCTCCATACCCCCGCCCCAGGGAAAATGGGCGTGACCGTATTTTTCGTTCACGAAGGGATACTCGCCGAAGCCCGCGGAAAAGGCCGTGAGCATGTCAGGCACGATGGCAAAACCGGCGGTCGCCTCACTGACCCGATCAGGCACCACGTAATATTCCAGGGGCATCGTATCGCCCTGGGCCGAATAATATTCGTCATGCAGCACGGTATAGGGATGGACGGTCAGGGAAACCAAGTAGGTGACGATGGGATACCGTTCCTGCCAGAAAAAGGTTTTCTTCCCGGGCGACGGAATCGTCTCGGCGACAAGCAGCCCGTTGCTGGCCACGATCAGGTTGTCGGGCACCGTCACTGTGATGTTCACCGAATCGGCCTTGTCGGTGTTGAGGTCCTTGCACGGCCACCATTCCCGCGCGCCGTAGGGTTCGCTCAGGGTCCAGATCAAATGCTTCCCGCCATAACTGTTCCATCCGAAATAATTGCCGGAGGGATTCCCGCTGTAGGCCACCTCGACACTGACCTGTTCTCCCTGGAGGTAAGTCCGGTCCAGGGTGACGGTCAGGATTTCGCCGGCACGCGAGGAAGATACAACCACTCCCCCGGCGGACACCTGAGTGACCGTCAGATCTTTCAGGTTCAGATCCAGGGTGGAAATGTCGGTCCCCGTAACTTCGGCTTCCACGGTCACGAGTCCCGTCAAAACCAGGGCGGATGGATTCAGATCGAGCACAAGGTCGTAGAAATGGACATCGTAAAGGTCCATGTTCGGCGTGGCCTCAACGTCTTTGTCCTGGTAACGCATGAGCCCTTTGGCCAGCAACCGGGCCTTGGTGTGCGCTTCGTGAATACGGCTTTGGCGGACCTGGTAACTGCGGGTCCAGGGGGTGCGCTCGGGGATGGGAGCCAGTGGGGACACTTCAACAGCGTCGGCGGTGGCGGGTCCCATCAACAAGAAGAACAAAATACCGCTTACCCATCTCCCTGTGGGCAAAGCCATCATGATCCCACCTTTCAGGTGTTTAAAAATATGGGCGAGATAAATTTAATGTAATCGATACTCTAAGCCAATTACCCATACTCTACAACCGTCACAAGGCGCCGCGGAACCCCAAACTGGCATCAAGGGCCGTTTGCTCCCATATTTCCCTGTTCCCGGACCGGCCCGGTCCCAGAAACAGCTTTGCCAAAGGCAGGATTTGATGCCGACCTACGAATATGAATGTACGAAATGCGGCCTGATCACCGAAGAGTTCAAACCCATGTCCGCCCACAGAAGGCAGCGTTGCCCCAAATGCCGGGGTAAGGTCCAACGCCTCATTTCCGGGGGGATGGGCATCCATTTCAAAGGGTCCGGCTTTTATGTTACCGACTCCCGGGGTAAGATGAACGATGGCGGCAAGGGTGAAACATCCACGCCCGCAAAAAGCGAAAGCAAGTCCGAAAAAAAATCCGATTAGCATATTCCGGAGGACACCATGGCATCCGAAAACGTCCTGGTCGAAGTTGAGGTCGATGGACTGAAAGTAAGCATCCTGCCCGGGACCACCGCGCTGCAGCTCCTTCAGGACAGGGACGACCTGGATATCAATGAGGACGACCCGATCGTCATCGCGTCGATCAACGGACGCCGGACCAGCCTGGCCGAACCCCTGTTCGGGGAGGAACGGGTCCGCCTCATCCGGATGAAGGATCCGCAGGCGCAGACCACCATCCAGAGAACCGTACAAATTTTGGCCCTCGCCGCGGCCGAGGATCTGTTTCCCGGCCATACCCTCGACGCCCACTTCAGCTGCGGCTCGGGAATGTATTGTGAACTGGACCGCGACGAGCCGCTGACCTCCACCGAAATCACCGCCCTGGAAACCCGTATGAAAGAACTGGTGGACGCGGATCTGTCCCTGACTCCCCAGCGTTTCGGCCTGCGGGCCCTGTTGAAGATCTATGAGCGCCGCGGCGAACTGCGCAAGCTGAAGACCGCCAAATATCTGCGCCGCGACTCCCTGGTTTTCTACACCATGAACGGTTCGCAGCAGCTTTTTTACGGGAGGCAGCTGCCCTCGACCGGTTATGTGCGCGCCTTCCTGCTGGTTCCCGAAAGCCCGGGTTTTGTCCTTCTGAGCAACCTCAAGGGCGAACCTGCCCGGACCCCGGAATACATCCCCCAGCCCAAACTCCTGAACACCTTACGCGAATACACCCACTGGGCGGAAAAGATCGGGATGCGGGATACCGGCAGTCTGAACGAGTTCATCGTCAACGGACGCACCAGCGATCTGATCCAGATATCCGAGGCCCGGCACAACAAGTTTTTCGTGGAAGCGGCCCAGCGCGTTGCCGACCTCCCGGATGAAGGACGCCTGATCCTGTTGGCGGGTCCCTCCAGTTCCGGCAAGACCAGCAGCGCCAAACGGCTGATGGTTCAGTTGCGTGTCCTGGGCCTGGAGCCCATGGCGCTTTCCCTGGACAACTACTTCGTGGACCGTGAAAAAACGCCGCGCGACCCCGATGGTGATTATGATTTCGAATCGCTGAAGGCCCTCAAGGTCGACCAGTTCAATGATCATCTCAAGGCGCTGATTGCTGGCGAGGAAGTCTTCCTGCCCCGCTTCGACTTTCGCAGCGGCAAAGCGGAAACGGCGGACACCCCCACGCGGATCAAACGCGGGCAGCCCCTGCTGGTCGAGGGCATCCACGCCCTGAATCCCGAGCTGACCAGCGCCATTCCAGCCATCGACAAGCTGCAGATCTACGTGTCGGCCCTTTGTCACCTGAACATCGACAACATCAGTTACATCAAGACCACCCACAGCCGGCTTTTCCGCCGCATCGTGCGCGACGCCCAGTTCCGCGGCTATACTGCCAGCGAAACCCTCGCCCGCTGGCCCAAGGTCAGACATGGCGAGGACAAACACATCTTTCCCCACCAGGGCAACGCCGATCTGTTTTTCAATTCCGGATTGACCTATGAAATGGCGGTGTTGAAGTTGTGGGCCGAACCCAGGCTGGCGGCGGTGGAATCAGACGATCCGCACTACGGCCTGGCCCGCACCCTGATCGATCTGCTGTCGCTGCTGTTGCCCATCGACGCGAGCGGAGTGCCGCCCACCTCCCTGTTGCGGGAATTCATCGGGGGCAGCGGCTTCAACTACTGATCCGCCAAACGCATTCCGGGCGAAATACACAATTACAGGCTTGATATTGGAAACTCGGGATCAGGGAACCAGGAAGGAATCCTGGAGCTTGGCCACCGCCTTGCCCGCGTCCTTTTCATTGGTCAAAAAGGAAACGGTCGAAAATGAGGTGGCGATCATATGGATTTCGACGCCCGCCTCACCGGTGGCCTCGAATACGGTCCCCGCGATGGAGGGCCGTTCGCTGAAATGCGGGCCGTAGATGGATATCGAACTGCAATGGCGCTGGTATTCGATGCTGCTGAATTGCAACTCGTCCTGCAGGGATTTGAGCAGACCGAGAGATTGATCCAGGTTGTCCTCGTGGATGGCGAATCCGATGTTGACCAATCCTTCGCGATCTATGAAGGAGGTAACGCAGGTGATATTGATTCCCTTGAGTCCGAGCCCGGACAGGGTGCGGCCCGCCAAACCGAAGCCACGTTTGGCCCCCAGGATTCGGATCAGGACGAGATTATCGACCCTTGTGATGCCGCCGACCGCCATCTTACCAGTCATGACCGTTTCTCCAGATTCGCCTGATCACCGGTTAATCCCCACGGGGCCGAAAACGGTGCCCCTCCACCATCTCTGCAAAAATAGCTTCTCAATACGTGGAAACAAAATAAACCTTCTTCGCGTCGGATAAATACCAGGCCCCATGCCCAATGCCCCAAGGGGGGTTGACAGCGCCTGTTTCAAGGGGTAAAAGCAGGGTACAAGAGCATTTCCCGCACCGGGCGGCGGGGTCCTGCAGATCGGAGGTCCGAAATGAAAAAAGTCGCGGTCGTATTGAGCGGGTGTGGGGTTTTTGACGGCTCGGAAATCCATGAAGCGTGTGCCGCCCTGCTTGCCCTGCATCGGGCGGAGGCCCAGGTCGTGATCTGCGCGCCGACCGGCCCTCAATTGCATGTCGTCGACCACCTGGCCGGTGAACCCGCCGAGGGTGAAACCCGGGACATCCTGGTGGAAAGCGCCCGGCTGGCCCGGGGTGAGATCCGGCCCCTGGCCGAAGTCGAGATCGGCGATATTGACGCGGTGCTCCTGCCCGGTGGGTTCGGTGCCGCCAAGAACCTGTGCACCTTCGCCGTGGACGGGGAAAACTGCACCGTCCATCCCGAGGTCGAATCCTTTCTGCGCAAGGCCCACGCTCAGGGCAAGGCCATCGGCGCCATGTGCATTGCCCCGGTGGTTCTGGCCCGCATCTTCGGCGCCGAACTGAAACCATCCCTGACCATCGGCAACGACCCGGTCACGGCGGCGAAGATCAACCAGATGGGCGCCAACCATATCGAATGCGCCGCCGAAGAAACCGTTGTCGACGAGGGCAACAACATGGTCACTACGCCTGCCTACATGAGCGCCGGCAACATCGGCGAAGTATTCGACGGCGCGGCCGCCTGCGTGGAAAAACTGATGGGGCTGTGCCGCTGACAAACCCACCCTCATCCTGACAGGCGTCTTCCACCGAAGGCGCCTGTTTTCAGTTGCTTTTACACGGTCCGATAGGTTAGCTTCCCGCAACTCGGACTTGCCCCATCTTTGAGGAGAAACTTCTATGTCTGACCAAAAGCCCGAGGGGGAAAAATCTCCCTTGTCCAATATCGCCCATCCGGACTTCAAGCCCCGGCGCAGCACCCCTTGGGGCACCGTCGACGGTCGAGTCATCAGCCTTGTCAGCCGCAAGGGCGGAGTCGGCAAAACCACCTCGGCGGTCAACCTGGGGGCCGCTCTGGCGCTTTCGGGGCACACCGTCCTGGTCGTCGGCACGGATCCCCAATGCGGGGTGTGCCGCACCCTGGGTGTCCAGCCGCACGAGTTGACCACCTGTCTGAGTGAAATCTTCTCCGCCCGGCAGTCCCTGACCGACATCGCTCATCCGTCGACCTTGCAGGATCTGTTTTTTGTAGCGCCCCGCATCCTCACTCTCGAAGATGAAGAATCGTTTCTCCAGGCCATGGAGCACGATTCCGACACCTTCATCAACGAAATCGACCGCGCCCGTAATCTTTACGATACGATTCTCATCGATTGCCCTCCCGGCCTGGGCGCCACCGCACGGGCCGCCCTCCTGGCTTCCGACAGCTATCTGGTTCCCCTGCAGGCGGAAGAACTCTGCCGCGATTCGGTGGACAGCCTGCTGGAATTCGTGAGTACGTTCCGGGGGCGGCACTTTCCCGAGGGAGGCGGGGCCCTCGAGGGCATCTTCCTGACCATGGCCAGCCGGCACACACGCATGGGACGACATGTTTCGGCCCGGGTGCAGGAAGATTTCGGGGATGTCCTTTTCCAGGCAACCGTACCCCGCACCACCCGTCTTAGCGAGATGGCCCTGCGGGGAAAACCCGCGGTCATCTACGACCGGCGATCAGCCGGCAGCAGAGCTTATTTTGACCTGGCGGATGAAATGGTAAGCCGCTACCGTCTTGCCGAGGAGAACATGGGCCTGGAACCGGGTTCATCCATTCCTGAAAAAGTCGATCCTTTCGGTCCCGAGACCGACGATGAGAACCGCGAAGCCATGGGATTTCCATCCACCACCTCTTCGGCAACCGGTGGTCTGGATAAACTCCTGGCCGACTTGGGCGGGCCACCGGCCGACGGCCCTTCGGCACCCGCCTTCGAGGACCCCGTCACGCCGGAAATGGTCTCCCTGGACGAACTTCTGGCCGAAGAAGAAAACCAGGGTCACCGGGAATCCGGCGATGATGACTGGGAAAATGGCTACTGGAACAACGAATCCGACGGCGGCAAGCGATTGAACTGATCCCGAAGTCCGGTTTCAGACCGGACCTCATGGAGGTGCAGGGTGGCAGTCCATACCATGAAATGCCTGGTGTTCGACAAATCCAGCATGGCCTGGGACAAATCCAGGGGGTTCGTCAAAAGAGATGTCCCCGCACCCGTCTTGGATGAAAAGGCAGACCCCGTCGACGCTGAAAATGTCCTGATCAAGGTTATCTACGCCGGATTCTGCGGCAGCGATCGCGGCATCTGGAACCGCACCGCCTTCAAGGGAATGATTTTCGACAGCCTCAAGCGGGAGAAGAAATCCACCCGCATCATCGGGCACGAAATGGTGGGAGAAATCGTCCAGGTGGGATCCCGGGCCCAGGCCCGGTTCGGCTACGGTCTCAAGGATATCGTTTCCACCGAAAGCCATATCATCTGCGGCACCTGCTACCAATGCCGTATCGGCCAAACCCATATTTGCAGCAAGGACGTGATCATCGGTATCGGCCGCGACGGCTGTTTCGCCGAATACATCAAGCTGCCGGCCAACGTGCTGTGGCCCACCGATCCCCGCAAGATCAAGATGAAGGTGGCCGCCCTCCAGGAACCTTTCGGCAACGCCGTGCACGCCTGCACCACCGCCGACCTGAGGGGCAAGACAGTGGCCGTCTTCGGTTGCGGCACCATCGGCCTGTTCGTCATCATGGTGGCCCGCGCGCTCGGCGCCACCCGGGTCATAGGCATTGAACCCAATCCCGACAATGTGGCCATGGCCAAAAAGCTGGGTGCCGATGACGTGATTCCCCTCGACCTTTCCCGGTCCGCTCCCCACTCCTGGAGTTCCGACAAGGAACTGGTCAAGGAAGTGCGGGAGGCCTTCGGAGGCATCGGACCGGATGTATGCATGGAAATGGCCGGGTTCAACTCCAGCGTCAACAACGCCATCCAATCGGCGCGGCGCGGTGGAGAAGTGATCCTGTTCGGTCTGAAGCAGGGCAATTTTCATATCCAGGCCTTCGACCGGGTAATCGTCAACGGCCTGACCCTGCACAGCGTGATCGGTCGCCGAATTTTCGAAACGTGGTATATTTCCCGCAACCTCCTGGAAGACCGTACCAACGGCATCCAGGACAAGATCGCCGAAATCATCCTGGGCGGGGGCGAACAAGCGGTTGTCCACATCGATGAATTCACACCCGAATCCTTCGAAAAAACCCTTGCCGCCTGGCCAAAACCCCTGATCCAGTTCTGACCGGAAAATATAGTTGCCGCTGATGCTGGGAGGATCTCCATGAAGATCACCCTTGAATACTGTCAGGTTTGAAACTACGAACCACGCGCCTCCGGTCTGGCGGGCGCCATCAGGGAAAAATACAAGGTCACCCCGGAACTCATCGCCTCGGGCGGTGGGGTTTTCGAGGTGGAAGTAGACGGCCGGCTGATTTTCTCCAAGAAGGAACAGGACCGGTTTCCCAACGACGGGGAAGTTTTTGAGGAAATCGACAAGCTGAACAGCTGATCCGGTCAGTCCTCCAGGGAGTCCCCCATTTTTTTCAGGTCACGGCGAAGTGACTTCATTTCCTTTTGCAGATCCTTCAATTCCCGGCGCAGATCCTCTTCGGTGGAAGCGTCCCACCTGTGGTGGGAACCGGTCCAGTCATCGGTGTCGAACTCGTCGAATCCGGCTTGCAGAGCCAGGGAAACCTGGGACATGATCTGATCCAGATCCAGTTCGAAGGTGGTATCGTCGAAGGACAGATCCAGTTGATTGTCCTGGCCCAACCTGACCTGGAGCTGCATTTCCTCCAGATTCTCCATCATTTCGTCCAGGCCGCCCATGGCCTCGGCCACGATTTCGTGGACCTCCTCCATATCGATGACTATCTCCTGGCCATCATCATGGATGATGATCACCTTGGCGTCGTCGTCCGAGCATTCGGGCTCGTCGGCCAGGAGGGTCGCCGGGACAACCAGGATCAACAAGGCCAGAAGGAACGGCCCCATGATCCTGGGGGATTGGAATTGTCGTGCTGTATTCATGGCGAACCTCCTGCGAAACCGAATGAAAAGGCGGGACCCCGTGATGGGTCCCGCCTTTACTACGCATGATTGCCGCCCGGGTTGCGCCGGAATATCAGAAAATCATCCCCAGGTCCGGCACGCGCAGTGAGTTCCAGTAACCGGGATCAATTTTGAGACTGACTGTTCCCCGGCCTCCCGACCGTGGCCGCGACATGCCGCCGGGGCCTGTACCATCGGCCAGGGATGGGCAGGTCACGTACAACAGGGTCTCTCCCCTGTCTTCGGAAATGATCTTGATCTCGAGACCCTGTCCGGGGTAGATCCCCAGGGTTTCATCCAGGGAAACCGTGCCCACCCAGCCCATACCCGCCGGCGCCGCGGGACCGATCTGGAATTTGTCCGAAAGGATCACGTCTCCGTCGGGGGCCACCCGGATTTCCAGCCTCGCCTTGGTCGGCTCCAGCAGCCGGTCCTGATCCAGACGGATGGTTCCCGACAGCAGGCCCAGGGGTAACTGCGCCTTGAGGGCCACAATGAGGTTGGTGATGTCGATCAGTTTCATCGATCGCTCCGGGTCCGCGGCAAGATTCCCGGTATGCGCGGAGTAAATCCCCTGAGCCTGGTCATGCAGGGTCATCCAGGATTGGGTCCAGTCCCGACCCGCCGAGGCTTCGTCATGCAACCGGACGGCGGTTTTGCGACATTCCAGCCAGGCCAGGTCAAACTCCTGCTGGGCCTGAGCCAGGTCGACTTTCGCCAAGGCCGACATATGACCGGCCCACCGGGTCAGAAACGGTTGGCCGGTTGACACTGCCAGGCTGTCCCAAACCGCCGGCAAAGGCTCAAGGGCCATGGTGTCCCGAAAACCAGCCACCATGTCCCTGTCCATCCCCGCAAACAAATAGTCGGGTATCGAATCGGGGTCATCCGATTCCTTCAGATGAAGGAGTGCGGCCTCGTATTTGATTCTCTCCAAAAAATCACCATAGGCCCCGAGGTGGAAACGAACCGCCCGGTTTGCTTCCAGATTTGCCAGGACACGGGGGGAAGCCGCCACCTCGGCGGACAGGGTAGCCGGTTTTTTCAGGGCTGAATACAGGTCCAGGGTGCCAGTCAAAATCGTCGGAGTCTGCCCTTTGGGGAACCTCTGCGTCTGGGCGCGAAGGTTGGTCAGGATGCCCCTGATTTCCGCCGAAGGCCAATCCTGATCCGCCAACTCGCGGCGGTAGGGCAAGGAAGTCTGGTCCCCCTTGCGTTCCGCTCTTTTGAGCCGTACCAGGGCGAAGGCACTGTTGGCATATGCCCGGGTCATTCGGCTTGCGGTCGGTGCAACCTGACCCGCGGCCCGTCCAAGGCTCTTTTCCCATTTCTGTGAATATGAAGGGGCTTCAAAAAGCGCCAACAAGGACGCCATCCCGGACACATGGCCACGGGTTTGATCCAGAACCACCTTTGCTTCCACTGTGCCCAGATCGCGTCGGGCATCACCGAGAACTCCCTTGTCCACCTTGGCGAGGGAATCCCGGCGGGCAATGACGGACTGGTCGGGCAGGGTGGAAATGTCCTGCCAGAAAACGCCCGCTGCCAGGGAGTACCAGGCCAGTTCCAGGCGCGCCAACTCGTTCTCCAGGACAAGCCCCTGATCGGCCAGGGACTGCATTCGTTGGGATTCCCGGTCCGGCCGACTGGCCTGTTGGATCCCATCGGTCGCCAGTTTGGCGAATAACTCCACCTGCTGGTTCAGGGGTACCGCCGCCAGATCCCGGAGATTACCCAGGGCCTTTTGCCTTCCCTTGTCCAGGGAGGGATTCAATCCCTTGCCGGAACCCTTCACCAGTTTCAACTGGCGCGCGTAGACCCCGCCGACGTCCACGACTTCCAGCAGGGTGGCCGCGCGTTCAGTTCTGGGTTTTTCTCCCATGAGCCCCTGCAGATTGGCCCACTCCAGACTTTCAGCGAGGGTCTTTCCCTC
Source organism: Candidatus Krumholzibacteriia bacterium (assembly GCA_030592845.1). Lineage (GTDB taxonomy): Bacteria > Krumholzibacteriota > Krumholzibacteriia > LZORAL124-64-63 > LZORAL124-64-63 > JAGLCY01. The sequence continues at coordinate 12,733 of JAUVII010000038.1, forward strand.
TTTCCACATCACGCCGGCGATGCCGGCCATGGCCAGGATGAGGACAACGACGGCGCCACGGATGATGGTTGCATGTGAAATGTTCCGACCCCGTGATTTGGTCGTGGGAACCGATTTTGCCCGTTTCAGGGGACTGCGTTTTCTGGGTTTCGGACGGGCCACCGAACTCGCGGCTGCGGAGCCTGGCCCCGGCACCCGGGGGTTTGTCGGGGAACCGGGCGGCGAGCCCCATTTTGACCTGCCGACATTTTGCCTGGTCGACCCCGCCTGGCCTCGATCGAAAGCCTGCGGCCGGCTCGGTAGGGAACCCTGAACCGGCATGGCTGCGGAGATGGTATCCCTGCGTGGTTTATCCAGGGAATCGGATACGTTTCCGGAATGAAGCTGATGCCGCTGGCTTGTCCTGGCGACCGCGGCCAAGTCTCCATTGGCGAGATGGGTTCGAATCTCCTCGATATAGGACTCGGTATCTTCCAGGTATTCTCCCGCCAGCCAGGCCATCATCATTCGCTGCCAGCCAGCGAAGACACACCCTTCGGACTCCTTGCCCGCCAGAGTATATTTATTGTCTTCTGTGGGTGCGAAGGATGCGAAACGGAGGTTCTTTCGGGTCTTTTCAGGCATACAGGCGATGATCAGGGCCAGGCAACGGTCACTCTGCGCGTTGGCCTGTTCGATGGGCATCAGCAGCTTGCCTTCGGCAAGAAGCTTGAGAACGGCCTCATCGACAAGTCCGATGTCACTCTTGCCGGCCGCCGGCTCGACCAGGGACCTGGTGGAATCGTACTCGATTTCGGACCTCTGCAATTTTAAATCGGGATTCCATTCGTCACAAAAATCCACCGACTGAGCCACCGCGAAAGGATTGCGCATGAAAGTCGCATACGTCCCCTCCGACAGGATCAACGCATGGAAGAGGGGGTTCTGCCCACGGCTGGCGCGGATGATTGTGAAAAGACGGCCGGGGATCGCGGGCATGGTCGAGGTCAAGCGGAAAGACATCAATACGGGATGTGCAAGACCCAGCGGGGGCGGAGAGCCCCAATTGTCGCACAGGCGGGTAATTTCCGCGGTGGCTTCCGTTCCCATCCCGGGAGACCCGGCCAGGACCGACTTGCTGGGTTTTTTGTCCTTGAAATTGACTCCGTAGAGCATCTGTTCGATGAACGCCATTTTCTGACCTCTTAAAAAAAGTGAATCCTCCGGTTCATCTCCTTTTTCGGCCGAAAAACACGGTTCCTGAGTGGCAACCTTGTTTTATGGAGCTACAGAACAAAAAAACCGGCCTCCCCCACCTGGGGAAGGCCGGATCAGACATCGGGAAAACCCGGTTAGACGTCCCTTTCCAGTCCCAGACGCTTGACCTTGTCAACGTTTCCGGGTGATTTGGCGGCCGGGTGTTCCGTTTCGAACATGTCCTGGGGCATTTTACCCGTCAACCACGAGGGATTCATCGGGTACACATGGGGATTGAACATGACCCCGTACATGTGCCAGATCAGGATGGCCAGGAACGCCAGCCAGGCCTCGTAGTAGTGGATGATCAGGAAGATTTCCATGACACCCTTGCCGATGTAGGCCGTCAGGGCCTTCTCGAACCACATGGCCAGACCGGTCAGGACCATGACGACGGTTCCCCAGATCAGGGCCCAGTACTCCGCCTTTTCCACGAAGGAGAAGCGCCGCATCTGCGGGTGGACGTCGGTGCGCCCCAGGTTGTACATGAACATGCCCCAGACCTGCTTGGCATCGTTCCAGTTCGGCGCGATGTCCGCCAGGAAGATCCGTCCCTTGACCGTCATCAGATAACCCAGATGCCAAAAGGAACCCAGGATCATCACCACAGCGGATACACGATGGATCATACCGCGTATGTAGGCGCCTCCCTCGTGCCCGAAGATCATCTTGGCCCACCAGGCATCGTAGAAGCGCAGGGAGAAACCGGTGATGACCAGGATGGAGAAGGAAACGGCCAGGACCGTGTGCTGCACCACCTCGTCGGCCTCCATGCGCCGCACCTGTTTTTTACGCAGGACGTTGCGCACCTGGCGCAGCCAATCCAGGAAACAGTAGACGACCATGCCGCCGATGATCAGCAGGATCATGGCGAGGTAGATGGTCCTGACGTAGTAGGGCCAACCCTCGGCCACACCGGTGACCGGTTCATGGATCTTGGTCTTGGCCGCCTTTTCGGCCGACATCCCCGAGTGGCAGTGGCCGCAGGTTTCCACCAGGTTGTTGGGCGCCACCGAAGAGCGGGGATCGGTCGACGGCAACACCATATGGGGGCTGTGGCAGGACGAGCAGTTGGCCACGGTCTTGTCACCCGCGCGGCTCTTAAGACCATGATAGGAATCGACATAGGACTGAAGCCGACCGGAGGGCAGGTCGTATTTTTCGTTCAGTTTGGCCGAATCATGGCAGGGAGAGCAGGTCGCCTCGGCCACACGGAAGGGACTGACCGGCGAGCGGGGATCGTCCGTGGCCAGGATCCCGTGTTCCCCGTGGCAGGTGGTACAGGTTGGAGCATCGACTTCACCACGAGTAACGAATTCACCATGAATCCCCTCGGTGAATTCCTTCCTGATGGTGCTGTGACACTTCCCGCAGGTACTGGCGATATTGAAGAAGTTGATGGTCGATTCGGTATTACCCGGAGGCAGAATACGATGGGCCGTGCCCCCCGTTGAGTGGCAGTCGTTACAGGAAGCAGCGGTGTCCACACCCCCGGCGGTGGCCTTGCCGTGTACACCCTTCTGGTAAACCTCGATGGGGTGCTTGAACTTGATGTTCAAGTCGGCCAGGAATTCCTGATCCTCGTGGCAGGAGCCGCAGGTCGCCGGCAGATTCGAGGCGTGCACCATGGATTCCGTATCGGTGTGGGGCAGGATGTGGTGGCTGCCGTGGCATTGCTGACAGGTGGGCACATCGGGCGATACACCGACAAAACCTCGGCCGTGCTGCTGGTAGACTTCGGCGGTCTCTTCATGGCAAACACCGCAGTCGGGTTTGGCGAGGGCGGGAGCGTGGGGAACCTTTTGGATATCGGAATGGCAGTCGGTGCAGGAAAAATCCTCATGGATGCTTCCGAGCAGATCCGCCGTGGTCACTTCCGAGGGAACGCCCCCGGTATTGGTATGGCAATCGGCGCAGACTTCATCGGAAAAATCCCCGGCCAATGCCAGGGGGGCCGCGACGACAAAAACCAGAAATATTGCGAGGAGTGCAATCCTTGCTCGTGTCATTTTCCTGAAACCTTTCCCTGAACCCCGGGGACTGCAGATTCGTGGGCCCAGAACAAAAATGGCTCCTACCCACCCCCTTTTCGCGGAGTCGGGTCGGGTGCTGAAAAAGGCCACCCGGTGGGTGGGATCATCGACTACCTCGCCGCCCCACCCTGCTGAAAAGAATAACAGCATCCTGTCCCACCGGTCGGCCCGTTCAGTTTGCGCGACGCAATATCTCGTTGATATCACGTCCCGTTCACGGGTCCAATGTTAATGGCCACAGGTGCCAATTCCAAAAACAAAGTCCCACAAGGTGTTCATTTTGCTGGACTTAATTCCTATCATTTCTGTAGGCTATACAGAATAACCCCCTTTTCGGGAGCGTGTAAAGTTCTCATGTTGCTTTGGTGGGTTTTTGTGACATAAAAATGACAATTCTTACGTTAAATGATTGGCAATTAAAAGTTTAAACAATAGAAAACTGATATCAACTTATTTCACTGTATTGGGTTACAAAATTCTACTTGGACTTGGAGAGAATTCTTGGGCAAATTGGCCGGGAACCGTCAACCCGTCAATTGATTAACACTTTCAATCGGGGTTGGCAGTTTTTCGAACCTGATCCCATCAACCCTTAAAGGTGAGGTCCGTTTCATGGATCGAAGAAAATTCAGCCAGACGGCACCGGGCAGCCCGCTCCTCCTGTTGTGGGGGCTGGTATTCTGCCTGGTCTTGTCAACAGGCGCGCTGGCACAGGCTCCCGCCGACTTCGCGGGTGCCGAGACTTGCCTTGATTGTCACGACGACATGGCCGCCGAACTAATGCAAACCGTTCACGGGCAACTGAGTGACTACCAGTATCCCGGCCTGGCCAGCGGATGCGAGGCCTGCCACGGGCCCGGCGCCGCTCATGCCGAATCCGAGGACCCGGTGGACATTTTCCTTCCCACCGCGGAAATGGGAAATGACGGTACCGATCTGTGCCTGGACTGCCACAAGACCGGCCACACCCTCAACTGGGAATTCAGCATCCACGCCGAATCCGACGTGTCCTGCCTTTCCTGCCACAAGCTGCACGACAATTCCACCAGCCGGGCCCTGCTCAACGGCACCGAAGAGGATGTCTGCTTCGCTTGCCATATGGATACCAAGGGCAAGTTCCAGCTGCCGAGCCACCACCCGGTTCGCGAAGGCTTCATGACCTGCTCCAGCTGCCACGACACCCACGGCAACCAGTTCCAGGAAATCGCTGACGGCGAAACCTCCCGGGACGCCTGCCTGGTCTGCCATCAGCAACACGCCGGTCCTTTCGTGTTCGAACATTCACCAGTCATGGAAGACTGCATGATCTGTCACGACGTGCACGGCTCCGTGGCCAACAACCTGCTCCGGCAGAACGAACCGTTCATCTGCCTGCAGTGCCACCAGCCGCACTTCCACAGCATCCTGACCGGGGCCGACGGGGACTACAGCGTTCCTGACGCCGTGAGTGACGCCGATCCGAATTACAGCGGGTTGTCGGGCACTTCCCATCCCGACAGCATGAAACGCGTGATGCTGACCAAGTGCACCCAGTGCCACCAGTCGATTCACGGATCCGATCTGCCCTCCCAGTCCATCACCGGACAGGGTCGGGCGCTCAACAGGTAACCGTCATGGCGGACCGGTCAAAGGGCCGGTCGTCGAACCATACAGACGAGGTGACTATGAGAACGCGAAACCTGCTCATGTGCTCTGTGGTCCTGTTGATTTGCTGGACCGGCATCGGCTTCGCCGATGAATCAGACGCATTCGTAGAGGGAACCGCCAGCGTTGGCGCTCACTACAGCCATTTCACCGACAATCCCCAGCGGATCGGTGAATATGTCAACCTGGATGCCACCAAGGATCTCCAGGCCGACATGATGCTGGACCTTTTCGGAGGTACGGAAAACACTCTCTACAACATCAATCTGGATTACCGCGACATCGCGACCAAAAAATTCGAATTCGGCGTGAACACCAAGAGTTTCCTGTCCGCCGACTTTAAATACGGGTCCTTTGTCCACAACCTGGATTACGACACCCTGAACAACATGCAAGGCAAGGCCGGCGGAAAGCAGGTCTACAACACCGACAACGACCCCATGGGCCGTTACTTCATGGAATACGAACAGTTCCACGGAGACGTCAAAGTTGACCTGCCTTTCCTGACCGACGGACAGGTAGCCCTGGGCATGTCCGACCAGCGCAGATCGGGCTACAAGCAGACGATGACGCTGGATCACTGCGCCTTCTGCCATGTGGAAAGCAACGCCCAGCGCGTGGACCAGCAGACCCGGATCTGGAAGGCCGACGTCAAGGGTACTGCGGGACCTGTTTCGTTGAACTACGATTTCGCCAAGACCGATTTCGTGGATCGCGCGAACTCACCCGACCATCAGTGGAAGAGCGCGCGGCATCCGGTCAACGGCGCCCCTAACGATTTCCCCTCACGGATGTCTTTTTCCGACGTGACGCTTCCCTACGCGCAGGTCGCGGACAACGACAAACTGAGCCACAACGCGGGAATCAAGGTCGACCTCAAGAGTGCCGGCACGTTGAAGGGCTCCTACACCAACACCAACCGCCGGAACTACCGGACCGGGATCGAAAGCGGCTTCAACGCCGGGGCGTTCGGTTACGCGGTCAAACTGAGCCCGAAGATGCGTCTGACAGGCAAGTTCCTGGCCTACGAAACCAAGGTTGACGACGCCTTTGTCGATCTCAACAACTTCCGGGCCGGAGACCTCATCTCGGGGAATCTGAATTTCGACTGGAACCGGATCTCCTCGGCCAACCGCAAGGTCTACCAGGGCGACCTGAACCTGGGTTGGAAAGTGGGCAAGGGCAAGCACCTGAAGGCGAGCTGGCGTTACCAGGTCATCGACCGCCCGGCCATGGCCCAGAGCCAGACCACCTACCTCTTCGACGAAAACAACGTCGGCACCAATGAATTGGTGGCCTCGGAAGCTTTCGAGAACAAGACCACGGTCAACCGGATCAAGCTGCGTTTCGATTCACGCATCGGCATGAAGGGCAACTACAACCTGACCTACACCTACACCGATGTGGACATGCCCTTCATGAATCCCACGGCCATGTGCGAAGAGAGCCTGATCGACACCGACAGCTCCCATGGGGTGGACGGCCGCATGTATTATTTCCAGCGCCAGCGCTTCGGCAACGGCACCAACCAGGCCACACGAGCGGAAAAGTTGACCGGCCGGGCTTCCTACCAGATCTCGCCACGCACCTCGATCAACGGGTTTGTGACCGTGGCCAGGGACAATAACGACGAGATGAACATCTACGAGTACAACCGGGATCTTCTGACCCCCGGGCTGAACCTGTGGACCGCCCCGTCGGACAACCTCCTGTTCACTCTCGGCTGGACCTATAACAAGGTCACATCGAATGCGAACATGTGCGTCCCGATATTCGATGGCTGAGCTGGCCACGTGGAAGGCTCCGGTTCGGAGCTTGAACATTTTGACTCGACCAGCTCGACTTCCGAATACAACAACGAAAGCAACGTGTTCTTCATCAACGCAAACGTGACCGCCACGGAAAAGTGGACCATTTTCCTGGAAGGCGTCTATTCCCTGTCCAAGGGCAACTTCAGTTCCTTTACCGAACTGACGCCCACGGGACTCCCGGATGACGCCAACATCAGTCCGGACAACCCCAGCAGTACCGCCGACTACGATTTCTCGTCGATCAACGAATACAGTGATCTCGATTACGCGCAGCTCGAAGGTACCCTGGGTGTGAACTACAAGCTGGACAAGAAAGCCACGGTGTACGGTTCGGTTAACCTGATGGACCTTCAGGACAATCAGGCCTACGTCTACGGCGACCTTTCCGGCGCGATCATCACCTATGCGGCCGGCATGACCGTGGGTTTCTAACCAAATCCCGGTGACTGCACATGCCCCGAGGGGTGAATGGAATGAGGGGGGCCTTGCGGCCCCCCTCTTCTTTTTAAACCCCCGGACAATTACGGGGTCTCAACCGAACCGGTCCACCCATTTTAGGGGAACGTCTGCAGTCCCTCGGCGAAAAGGCCCAACGCATGCTGCGCGGAAGCCTGGAGTCCCTGATGAACATGGACACCGCCGGCGCCAGGGAGGTCCTGGCTGCCGACGACGAAGTCGATCTGGACTACAGGAATTTCATCGGGATCCTGAAGAAGGAACTGGCGACCGACTCCACCAACGCGGAATCGATGATCGCCTGGCTTTTGGCGGCCAAGAGCATCGAGAGGGTCGCCGACCTGGCCACCAACATCGCGGAAGACACCATCTATACGGTGGAAGGCAAGATTGTACGGCACAACCGCGTCTGACCGGGGCGAATGGACTGACAGGGAGCGACAGGAGGCGCGCGTCGAGGAAAAAGCTATATTACTGAAAACAGCATTTCGTTTTCACCCTTGCGAATAATTGCAACCCAATGGAACCATGGGGATGGGGTTTTTTAGATGGGCAATCATTGTAAGTATGCGGTAACCAGGTTGTGCATCTCACCACAATGGTAATCCTGCAACGGGGAGATGGTTGTCGTGACAATTCCAATCACCAGATCAGCCTTCATCATTTCAATCTTTCTCGTCTGTTCTTCCATACCTGCCGCGGCCGCCTACTATGTCCGCTACGACTACACCGTCAGCGCCCATGGCGATGTGACGGCGGTCATTACCGACGCTGATTTTCTCCACAACCAGACCTTCGTGGAGGGGGAGTACACCCAGGTTGGGGACACCGGCGCCGGCAACTATGCCACCGTAAAGTTTCTGGCGGATATCGCGGCCGGCCGGATCTTCAGTTCCACCAAGGCGGTCGGTATGTATGTGGGCGGCTACAATTACTACGGCGGCACGGCGCGGGTAGAGCACATTGAGATCCGGGAAGAGATTGAATTTTCCATTCCGCCCGGAACCTATCCCGAGGGCCTTTACGCCGACTTGACCGGCCGCATGGTCGGCACATACGCCTCCGAAGTGGGGGCCGGCGCCATGATAACCGGCTGGGTGTCACTCGGAAGTTCCGTTTACGACACCGGCATTCTCAGTGTGGACATGGGTGATGCGGGAACGGTTCGATTTTATGAGCCTATCTCGGTCACGGTCATGTTGGCCTCACCGGGCAGCTCGTTTTCCGTGCTGACGAAGGTCCCCAAGATCCTGTCCATATACCACCATCGCAATCTGTGCTGGGCCAACGAGTACAACACCGGCTCCGGGTATGTAATCGGTTCGGCGGAGAACGACTTCTACGGCGGTATCCAGATTTACGGGATCGATACTACCGACGGCGTGACGTGGACTTCGGAATCCGGAGTCTTCCTTTCAGATGTTTCGTCGGTCGATGATCCCCTGATTCCTGATCGCGCGGCGCGTCTCTTCCAAAACCACCCCAACCCCTTCAACCCGTCCACGAAGCTGTCCTTCGAGTTGGGTGCCGCCGGTAATGTCCGGTTGAAGGTGTACGACACCGCGGGCCGTCTCGTGGCAACGTTGGTGGATGAGCGGCTTGACCCCGGTCCCCACGAAGTATTCTGGGAGGGTCGGGACATGAAAGGACGGGCGGCCCCCGCTGGGGTCTACTTGTACCGTTTGGAGTGCCCAAACTTCGTCGAGACGAAACGGATGGTGTTACTTAAATAAGGCCATATGTCCTCTCACTTTTCCTTTGAATCGAGAGATATCCGAGAGGACGGCAGTAGCTCAGGCGCGGAAATCGGCGATACAGTGGAAGGAGGACCCGTTGACGAGGATTCGGACCGACCGCCGCGTTGTGCCGATGTCCCTGGCGGTGCAATTTTCCATTTAGGTTGTTGTACTCCTAATCGCAATATGGTACGATAAACTAAATCCCTGTGAGATCTCTAAACTTCAAAGGAGAACACCTTGAAATCATTAATGTTAGTCATGGCGATCCTGCTCGTCGCGACCGCTGCCAATGCAGCGGTAATTGCATCTGACACCTTCAGTTACCCTGATGGGTCTCTC
>JAUVII010000257.1 GCA_030592845.1 Candidatus Krumholzibacteriia bacterium
GCTGAACCAAACGTTCAGGCGCATCAGAACGGCGCTCAGTCCGAACAGGAACAGGAGGCACATGATCAGGTAGGAAACGAAAAGCCCCGCCAGGAAGGCGAAAGCCGTGACGAATCGACGCTTGCCGGCCAGGATGGTGGCCAGCGGCACCAGCCCCAACGGGGTGATGGAGGCGCTGTCGATCAAAGCGATCGGCGTCAATACGGCCAAGAGCTCGAGCATGAAGATCCGTCCGTTGAGAGGGACTGTCACTCTCAGCCAGTTTTAACAGCCCATCCCCTCAGGGGCAACCGTCCATTTCGTGCAGACAGGTCATCTGCCGCAGATGGGCCAGGGCCTCCTCCTTGGTCTTTCCGGTGGCCGTCTCGAATTCCTTGCCGCGTTCGGCGGACGCCGACCAGGTCAACCCGCAGTGCACTTGCCAATCATCGGTAAGCATCGCCTGCAACTCCTGGTTGGATTTGCTGCCACACTCCCGGCTCAGCGTGATGATGGTCTGGAAGACCGTGCGCAGGACTTCCAGGTTATCAGCGGAGGCTTCCAGATCGTCAGGCAATTCGATCTGGATGCTGCATTTTTCGCTCATGATCCTCCCCTTCCCACTTAAAGCCCGAATATCTCCTTGATCTCTTTCTTGGACTTGCCCAGGATGCCGTACTTGTCCGCTACCTTGGCGAAAGCTTCCAGACCCTTTTCCAGGTGATGCTGGTCATGCGCCGCGGAAAGCTGGGTGCGGATCCGCGCCTGACCCTTGGCCACCACCGGGAAGAAAAAGCCGACCACGTAGATACCCTCTTCATAGAGATCGCGCGCCATGTCCTGGGCCAGCTTGGCGTTGTAGAGCATCACCGGCACGATGGGACTGTCGCCGGCCTTGATATCCAGGCCCATCTTCTCCAGACCATCGCGCCAGAATTTCGTATTCCATTCCAACTTGTCCCGCCGTTCGGTCGTCGCCGAGACAAGATCCAAAACCTTGATCGCTCCGGACACGATAACCGGGGCCACAGTGTTGGAAAACAGGTAGGGCCGCGCGCGTTGCCGGCACAATTCCACCAGTTCCTTGCGTCCACTCACGCAACCGCCCGAAGCGCCGCCCAGGGCCTTGCCCAGGGTGGTGGTGATGATGTCGATCTGACCCAGCACGCCGCAGTGCTCGTGGGTGCCGCGCCCCGTTTTCCCGATGAAACCCGAAGCGTGCGAATCATCAACGAAGACCATGGCGTCGTATTTTTCGGCCAGGGCCACGATCTCGTCCAACTTGGCCAGGTCGCCGTCCATGGAAAACACGCCGTCGGTGATGATCAGACGGATGCGCTTGTCCTGGTGGTCCCGCAGCTTCTCTTCGAGATGCTCCATGTTCGAATGTTTGTACGTGTCGCGCATGGCTTTGCACAGCCGCATGCCGTCAACGATCGACGCGTGCACCAGCCGGTCGGCGATCATGATGTCCTGGTCGCCCAGGAGGGCCTCGAACACCCCCGCGTTGGCGTCCATGCAGGAGGGAAACAGCAGGGTGTCTTCGGTGCCCAGGAACTCGGTGAGCCGGTGTTCCAGATGGCCGTGAATATCCTGGGTCCCGCAGATGAACCGAACCGAAGACAGGCCGTAACCGCGTGTCCCCAGGCCGATGCGGGCGGCCTCCACAACATCCGGATGGTTGGAAAGCCCCAGATAATTGTTCGCGCAAAAGTTGATGACCTTTTTGCCTTCGGCCCCGGCCGGAAATTCGACCTCGATATCGGCCGCCTGGGGACTCTTGATCCAACGTTCTTCCTTGAACAGACCCGCCTCACGGATGCCGTCCAGCTCTTTGCTGAAGCCGTCCCTTACATCGTTCGAGTAAGCCATGATGTCCCTTTCCGGCTGCGTCAGGCCTGTTTGAAGCGGTCCACCAGGGCCGCGATCTTGTCCACGGAGTCGAACGCTTCGGGGCTGGCGTCCGCGTCGGGAATCTGGATGTCGTATTTGTTTTCCAGGAACCGCTTGAGCGAGACCATGGAAAACGAATCGACGATACCGCCGCTGATCAGCTCGGTGTCATAGGTGATTTCCTCGTCCTCGTCGTCCTCCATGTACTCCTTGATCACGTATTCGAGGATCGCCTTCTTGTACTCTTCCATCTTTGGGTCTCCCGTTTGCTGGTGTCAGTCGTTCATGATGGTCGAAATATCTCCCACCGGTTCTCCGAATTCCTTCGCGCGCAGCACGCGCCGAATGATCTTGCCGCTGCGGGTCTTGGGCAGGTTGTCGACGAATTCGATTTCCTGCGGCATGGCCAGCGGCGACAGTTTCTTACGGATGAAGTTCATGATCTCCAGGTCGAGATCAGCACTCGGCTCGAAGCCGGGTTTCAGCGACACGAAGGCCTTGACCACCTCCATGTTGACCTTGTCAGGTTTGGCCACCGCGGCCGATTCGGCTACCGCCGGATGTTCCAGCAGCGCCGATTCGATCTCGAACGGTCCCACCAGGTGCCCTCCGGTGTTGATGACGTCGTCGTCGCGGCCGACGAACCAGAAGTACCCGTCGGCATCGATGGTGGCCTGGTCCCCGCACACGAACCAACCGTTCTTGAACTTGCCCTGAAAACCTTCCTCGTTGTTCCAGTAGGTGCGGATGAGCGAGGGCCAATCCGGCCGAAGAGCGATTACGCCCACCTGGCCCTGCTCTTTCACGGGTGTGAATTCCACCGGATCAAGGACCGCGGCGGTAATCCCCGGGAACGGTCTGCCCATGGACCCGGGCTTGACCTGCATCCCCGGGAAATTGGTGATGACCATGCAGCCGGTTTCCGTTTGCCAGAAGGTGTCGTGGAAGGGCTTGCCGTAGGCTTCCTCGGACCAGACGACCGCCTCGGCATTGAGGGGTTCACCCACGCTGCACAGGTGGCGCAGAGAACTGAGATCGTGTTTGGCCGCCAGTTCGGCGCCCTCCTTCATGAGCAGCCGGATGGCCGTCGGAGCCGAGTACCAGACGGTGATCCTGTTGCGGGCGATGAAGTCGTACCATTTATCGGCGTTGAAACCCGAGTCCAGGACCGCCTGGGTGATCCCGTTGGCCCAGGGCCCGATGATGCCGTAGGAAGTCCCGGTTACCCAGCCCGGATCGGCGTTGCACCAGTAGACGTCGTCCGGCTGCAGATCCAATACCCATTTGGCCGTGATGTACTGGGAAATCAGAGAATAGTGAACGTGCTGGGCGCCCTTGGGCTGGCCCGTGGTGCCGGAAGTGTAGTGCAGGATGGAGGGCGATTCGGCGGTCGTCGGATGAACGACGAAATCCTTGGCCGGCGGCAGATCGTGCAGGGCCAGCGCCACCTCGCGTTCCTTCAGGGGTTTTCCATCGGCGTCCACCACGACCACGTGTTTCAGCCCCGGCAGACGATCAACGATCTTGCGAACCTTCTTGACGTGCTTGCGCTGGGTGATGACCACCGAGGTCCCGGCGTTGTCCAGGCGAGTCCACAAGGAGTCCTCGCCGAAAGCCGAAAACAGGGGCTGGGCGATGCATCCCATCTTCAGGACCGCCAGCACGCCGAAATACAGTTCGGGCAACCGGTCCATGAACAGGCAGACCCGTTCGCCGGGCTCGACTCCGAGGTCCTGCAGCCAGGCGGCGAAGGTGTCGGTAAGGATCCGCATTTCATCGAAAGTGTAGGTCCGCTTGTCGCCCTTGAAACCCTCCCAGATGAGGGCCGGCTTGTCGCCCAGACCCATCTCGCAGATCCGGTCGGTGCAGTACCAGCCGATGTTGATGGGATCGTTCGGCTTGTAACCGAGTTCCTCTTCCACCCGGGCCCAGTCGAAACCCTTGATCGCCTCTTCGTACGTCGGTGTGTTGCTCATCATCGCCCCCGGTTGATGCAGGTTGGGTTCAATCTCATCCCTCCAGGACCACGGTGGCGGCCGCGAGCTCCCGGGTGTGGGTCAGGCTCAAAAAAATACGGCAGACACCCAAGGCATCCGCCAGTTCTTTCGCGCGGCCGTGCAGCATGACGACCGGCCGCCCATCGGGTTCGTTCTTGATTTCGATGTCCAGCCAGAAGGAGCCTTTGCCGCCAGCGCC
>JAUVII010000234.1 GCA_030592845.1 Candidatus Krumholzibacteriia bacterium
AATCTGGGCCCTGCGCCTGCTCGACAAACTGGGCATGTCGCCGTTGTATAAATGGGTGTACGAGACGGCCAGCAAGGATTCGTTCGTGTCGATCGACAAGGCGAAACGGATCTTGGGTTACGCGCCGCAGTACTCCAACAAGGACGCGCTGATCCGCAACTTCAAGTGGTACCTGGCCCATCAGGACGAGTTCGCCGAAAGTGACGGCGTGACCCATCGCGTCCCCTGGAAACAGGGCGCGTTGGGGTTGGTTAAAAAGTTTTTCTAGGCTTCGGAAGCGGAGGAATGTCGTGATTGCAGTGACTGGCGCCGCCGGGTTCATCGGCAGCAACATCGTGTGGAAATTGAATCAGATGGGCCGCGAGGACATCATCGTGGTCGACGTGCATCCCACCGATGAGGGCAACGCCAACCTGGAGCCCTTGAAGTATGAGCGTTACCTGGAGAAAGACGCCTTCATTGCCTGGTTCATTGATCCTGAAAATGCGGATACCCTGGAAACCGTCTACCACATGGGCGCCTGCAGCAGCACCACCGAGACGGACGCCGCTTACCTGGACGAGAACAACTTCGGCTACACCCGGAAGCTGTGCCTGCTGTGCCTGGAGGCGGGGGTGCGGTTCATCAATGCCAGCAGCGCGGCCACATACGGGGATGGCGATCAGGGGTATGATGACGATGAGTCCAACCTGGATGACCTGCAACCCTTGAACCTGTACGCCAAGTCGAAACAGGATTTCGATCTGTGGGCGCGGGTCGAGGGTGTGCTGGATCGCATCGTCTGCCTGAAGTACTTCAACGTCTTTGGGCCCAACGAATGGCACAAGGGTGACATGCGGTCGATGGTCTGCAAGGGATTCGAGCAGATCACGGGGGGTGGCCAGGTGAAGCTGTTCAGGTCCGACCAGCCCGGTTTTACCGATGGCGGACAGCAGCGGGATTTTGTCTACGTGAAAGACGCCGTCGATATGACCGTCTGGTTCGCCGACAAGCCGGATGTGAACGGGATCTTCAACGTGGGCAGCGGCGAAGCCAAGGATTGGAATAGGTTGATCACCGCGATCTTCACGGCGCTGGATCGGGAGCCCGACATCAAATACATCGACATGCCCGAGCATCTCAAGGGCAAGTATCAGTACCATACCGAGGCGCGGATGACGAAAATCGCCGCCGCGGGTTACGACAAGCCGCAGACCGTGCTCGAAGACGCGGTGGCTGACTACGTGCAGAACCATCTGGCGCCTAACCGGCATCTGGCTTCATGAAGGACCTGGGGCTTTTTCCTTCGCCCTCGGCCGAACTGCTCGACGGACTGGCCGGAATGCAGCGCACCCTGCGTGAGGTTTTTCCCCTCAAGAGCAAACACCGCGCCGCCCTGCCCGGGGGCATCCGGCGGCTGTCGGACTACCTGACCATCGACCGCGAAAACCTGCCCCGCGATTACATGTCCCGGCCGGAATTCCTGGCGGCCTACCTGCACTATTATCTGCCTTGGAACATTTACCGGCAGGGTCGGTTGCTGGCCGGGTTGGACCTGGCTCTCAAGCCGGGTGCGCACATCGTCGACCTGGGTTCCGGTCCGCTGACGTTCCTGCACGCTCTCTGGCTTTCGAGGCCGGGCATTCGGGAGCAGGAACTGGATTATCTGGCCATAGATCGCTCTGAATCCGCGCTGAAGGTCGGTCGTAAGTTATTCGATAAGTGGGCGGAGCAGACACCCTGGAAGGTCAGCACCGACAACCAGCCCGCCGGTCGGAAAAAATTCCGTCCCGCCGACCTGCTGGTGATGGCGAACTTCATCAACGAAGTTGATCGAGGTCCCCGCAGCGGTCGCGGAGCCCCGAGCGCGGAAGGGGGTGCCGATTCTCCAGCAGCCCAGATGCTCGACAGGTGGGAGGGGCAAGTGGCCAATGACGGCGCCATCCTGCTGATTGAACCCGGCGTGCGCGACTCCGGTCGGGCGTTGTCCCGCATTCGCCAGGCCGCCCTCGAGCGGGGTTGGCGGATTCCGGCGCCCTGTCCTCACGCCGAAGATTGCCCCATGCCCGGTCAGCGCAACACACCGTGGTGCCATTTCACTTTCCCCACCGGCGATTCGCCCGCCTGGCTGTCCCGGCTCAGTCACAAGGCCAAACTGCCCAAGGACCGCGCCAGCCTGTCGTTCCTGCTGTTGACCCGGGGGGAGGATCCGCCGGTGCGCATTCGTCCGGCAAAATCACCGGGCAAGGGCTGCAGTGTGGTCCGGGTGGTGTCCGAGGGTTTTGATCTGCCGAGCGGTAAACGCGGCCGGTACGGCTGTTCCGAACGCGGGTTGGTTCTTTTGGAAAACAGGCGGGGGGGGAAGGCTCCTGTCCCTGGTGATCAAGTCACGGTCAAGTGGCCGGACCCGGATCGGCGTGATCCGAAATCGGGGGCCTTGGCCATCCTACTGGCTCAGGGGATTGGTCGGCGTTAGATGGCTCTCCACCAGCCTCTGAAATCCATCCGGAAAAAGAAGGATTTGGCCTATCATGTTATCAAGATCGTTGGTTTTATTTTTTCTGCTGGGATGCCCGGTAGGCAGCCCGGCCTTGGCCACGGATAACACCCTCAATGCAGAATCACCCGCGATAACGGCAGATTACCCCGACTCGTCGAAGTGGAATTTCAACCTGCGACCCTATTTCTTCCTTTCGGGAATCTCCGGCTCGGTAACGGTCCCGCCTACGTTCCCCATGAACAGCAGATTCGGGGATCTGCTCAAGCACGTCAAACTGGGGGCGTTCATTAATTTCACAGCGCAGAAAGGCCAATGGGGAACAAGCGGCGATTTTCAGTACATCAATCTTTACGGGGAAGGTTCGGGACTTCTCGACATGTCCCTGGACCTGAAGAATGTCATCGGGGAAGTGGACGTCTTTTATGAGCCCGGCACCGCAGCGACCCTGAGGTTTCTGGCCGGTGTGCGGGCCTACTCCGTAAAGCAAACCATAATGATCGAAGGGGTGGAGCTTCCGGCCGCCTCGACCGTCGTGGTTGATCCGATCCTGGGGGCCTATGGCCTCTGGAAGCTGTCAGACCGCTGGGATTTCGAACTCAGGGGTGACATAGGTGGCTTCGGGGTAAGTTCGGAGTTGACCTATCAAATGATGGCCCTGTTCCACTGGAAAATCTCTGAATCTCTCGCCATACCCTTCGGTTACCGTGTGTTGGGGTACCAGATCAAAAAGGATGAGATTCTGATGGACACGCGGATGGCAGGGATGGTTCTGGGATTGGATATCAGGTTCTAAGTTATCGCTGAAAAATACAAGCCATGATACGTTCCGGCCAACCAATTGAAATCCAAACTGCCCAACTGAGGGAGTTATAATGAATTCCATCCAGAAACCGTCGCAGGACACAAGCCACATGGACCGGGCCCTTGACGTGGCCATCCGCCTGGCCTTCGTGGGGTTCATCGTCCTGTGGTGTTCAAGGATCATCAAACCGTTTTTCATGCCATTGCTGTGGGGGCTGGTCATTTCCGTGGCCCTTTACCCGGTTTTCCTGAAAGTGAAGGGTTGGCTGGGGGGCCGCAACAACCTGGCCGGTGTGGTTTTCATCGTCGTGAGCCTGGCGCTGGTCATCACGCCGACAGCCTTGTTGACCGACTCCCTCATCGATGGGGCCACACGTTTGAAGGACGCCATGGAGGAGGGCACCCTGACTGTGCCGCCTCCGTCGGACGGTGTGAGGGAGTGGCCCGCCGTTGGGGAAAAGGTACATGCCTCCTGGCTACAGGCTTCCAGGGATTTTGGAGGCTCGGCGGCCAAATATTCGGATCAGCTAAAGGCCGTGGCAAATTGGATGGCGGGCTCGATCGCGGCTTTGGGTGGAGCTGTGGTGCAGACGATTTTTTCTCTGATCATTGCCGGTGTCCTGATGATGCACGCCATGGGGGGAGGCCGAGTGGCCTACGCCTTCGCCGACCGATTGGGCGGTGAGCGGGGACGCGACCTGGTCACGATTTCCATCGCCACGATCCGCAGCGTCGTCAAGGGAGTCCTCCTGGTGGCCATGATTCAAAGTTTGATGGCGGCGGCCGGACTCGTGTTCGCAGGCGTGCAAGGCGCCGGCTTCTGGGCTGTCCTGGTCCTGGTCGTGGCGATCATGCAGTTGCCGCCGATCCTGGTCCTTGGTCCCATCGCGGTCTACGTGTTTTCAGCGAACGACAGCACGACAGTAGCCGTGATTTTCCTGATCTGGAGCCTTATCGTCAGCGGGGCGGACGGTTTCCTCAAGCCCATTTTCCTCGGTCGCGGGGTGGCCGTACCGATGCTGGTCATTCTCGTCGGTGCCATCGGCGGCATGATCGGCGCCGGGATCATTGGACTGTTTCTGGGGGCGGTGGTTCTTTCCCTGGGCTACAAGCTGGTTGAGGCCTGGCTGGGGGGGGACTGGAGCCAGGAAGATGACGAACTCGAGCCTGAAGCTTCCAGTGGCGAATAGCCCGCTTCAACGAGGAATGAACCATGACCGATGAAGAAAAATCGGATTCCCCGGCGGAGGACGAATGATGGGATTATCCACATCTCTCAGGACACTGCGGCCGAC